>DASRVG010000191.1:0-6985 GCA_035655175.1 Clostridia bacterium
GCCCAACACAAACCACACCGGGCTGTACGCCGCTAAGGAGCTGGGATATTTTGAAGGCGAAGGTCTGGAGGTGGAGATACTCCAGGTGAACGAAGGGGGTACTGCCCAGTTGGTGGCCGCCGGGCAGGCGGAGTTCGGGATAAGCTACCAGGAGGAGGTAACCCATGCCCGGGTGGAAGGGATACCGGTGGTTGCCATAGCCGCCATTATACAGCACAACTCCTCGGGGTTTGCATCCCCGGCGGAAAAGGGAATAAAAACCCCTGCCGATTTTGAGGGCAAAAAGTACGGCGGATGGGGCTCGCCGATGGAGGAGGCAGTATTAAGGGCCGTGATGGACAAGTACGGCGCCGATTTCGACAAGCTGGAGATGGTGTCCATAGGCTCCGCGGACTTTTTTACCAGCGTAACCAAGGACGTGGACTTTACATGGATTTACTACGGCTGGGACGGGGTGGCCGCAGAGCTTCGGGGTATTGACCTGAATTTTATTAACCTTCGGGAAGAGGACGAGGCCCTGGACTTCTATACGCCGGTTATTATAGCTTCGGAGGAGACCATAGGCCAAAACCCCGATCTGGTGAAAGGGTTTTTAAGGGCAGTGACAAAGGGATACGAGTACTGCATAGAAAACCCGGAAGAGGCGGCGGAGTTTTTGCTTAAAGTCTCTCCCGAGCTGGACAGGGAGCTGGTGATAGAGAGCCAAAAATTCCTAAGCAAGGAATACCAGTCGGATGCCCCGGCCTGGGGACTTATGAAAAGGGAAATTTGGGAAAGCTATGCGAAATGGATGTATGAAAGGGACCTAATAGAGAGCATGTTGGACGTTGACAAGGCCTTTACCAACGAGTTCCTGCCTGGAGAGTAGCCATGAAAAAGATCGAGGTTACCGGCATATCCAGCAAATACGAAGACCTAAGGGTGCTGGAGGATATATCCCTTTTCGCCGATGAAAGGGAGCTGGTGTCCATACTGGGCCCCAGCGGCTGCGGCAAAAGCACTTTGTTCAACATAATCTCCGGGCTTATTAAACCCGATGCGGGTAAGGTCTTGATAAACGGCGAGGACCATACCGGCAAACCGGGACGGGTGAGCTATATGCACCAGAAGGACCTTCTGTTTCCCTGGAGGACCATAATGGACAACGTCATTATACCCCTTATAATAAGGGGGGAGGGCATAGAAAAGGCAAGGGCGCAGGCCGACAAATACTTCCCGGTGTTCGGCCTCGAGGGCTTCCAGGACAGGTATCCCTCCCAGCTCTCGGGGGGTATGAGGCAGAGGGCAGCGCTTCTTAGGACTTACATGTTCAAAAGCGATATAATGCTGCTGGACGAGCCCTTCGGCGGCTTGGACGCCATAACCAGGAGGAAGATGCAGGAATGGCTGCTCCGAGTTTTGGAAAAGCTGGGCAGCACCATACTGTTTATTACCCACGACATAGACGAAGCGATATTCCTTTCCGACAGGATATACCTTTTCACCGAGCGCCCGGCATCGGTAAGGCGGGTGTTCACGGTGGACATAGACCGTCCCCGGGGGAGCAAAACCTTTACCTCGGACAGGTTCAACCGGCTTAAGGAAAGCATATTAGAATTATTGTAGGAGGCGCTGTTCATGGCTGTTTTCGATGTGATAGCAAAGGATTACGACGAATGGTACAAGGGTGGCATTGGGAAGTTTGCCGATGAGACCGAAACCCGTCTCGCCTTCAGCCTTTTCCCCCCAAAAATGCACCAGAGGGTGCTGGACGTGGGCTGCGGTACCGGCAATTTCAGCCTAAAGCTTGCAAGTTACGGGTGTGTGGTGACAGGCATTGACATTTCGGAGGAAATGCTGGCGGTGGCAAGGAAGAAGGCGGAAGGAATAGAGCCGGAGATTGAGTTCAAACGGATGGATGTGTACAGCCTTGATTTCCCGGACAATCACTTTGACGGGGTGTTTTCCATGGCTGCCTTCGAGTTCATAAAGGAGCCCCAAAGGGCTTACAATGAAATGTTCAGGGTGTTAAAACCGGGGGGGAGGCTTCTTATCGGCACCATAAACCCTGAAAGCAAGTGGGGGGAACTCTACCTGAGCAAGGACTTCCAGGAAAACAGCGTATTCAAGTATGCAGCATTTATTACCATGGAACAGCTTAAAAGTTTGGACAGGGAAAACCTTAAAGGTTACGGCGAGTGCTTGTTTATACCGCCAACGACAAGTCCCGGTAACATCTCCTGGGAGCAGGAAAAAAGGCTGTCAAAGACCGAAAAGGGAGGATTTATATGCGCGGTATGGGAAAAACCCCTATAGTGTCCTGCCAGGTAAGCTTTTACCCGCTGTATACCGAGGACTGTATAGCCCTCGTGAAGGAAGTGGTGGAGATTATTGCGAAAAGCGACGGCGTATCAAGCAGCGTAAATGAAATGTCCACCATAATAAGGGGGGAAAGGAAAGCGGTGATGGGGGTCCTGGATGAAATACAGCGGAGGATGGAAGAGAAGGGAGTCAGGTACACCATGGTGGTGACGCTGTCCAACACATGCGGCTGCAGTATTTCCTGATAGAAAAAAGAGCGGCGAGACCGCTCTTTTTTACATTATAAGTGAAATTCCATCAAAGGGCTGGAGGAAAGCGGGGGTTTATAGCGAATGAAATAGTATACCAAAGCTTGGCGGGGAGAATTCAATGGATAAAAAATTGGGGAAATATTCACTGGATATAATAAACGGTATGATAGATTGGGTCAGGGTGATAGACTCCGATCATCGCATTGTTTTCATGAACAAGGCGATGAAGGACCAGGTGGGCGACTTTACCGGCATGAAGTGCTATCAAGGCCTCAGCCTTAACAGCCCGTGCCCCGACTGTATTACCGACGAAACGCTTAGAACCGGCAGGATTCATAAGAAGGAGAAGACGGTAAACGGCAGGGTGTACTCGGTTGCCAGTTCCCCCATAAGGGATGAACAGGGCAGGGTATGCAGCGCGGTAGAGGTTTTCCGTGATATAACCAAGGAAAAGGCCATGGAGAGAAGCATAAGGGAGCAAAACAGGAAGTTTAACGATGACCTTTGCTTTGCCAAAACGCTGCAGCACAGGATGCTTCCCCAAAAAGGCGAGGTGAACGGCAGCTTTTTGGTGGATTACCTGTACATCCCCTGCGAAATGCTGGGAGGGGACCTGTTTGACGTTTTTCCCACGGAGGGGCGAAACACCGCCGTTTATATATTCGATATTGCGGGGCATGGCGTAATGTCCTCCATGATGACGATGTTTGTGCGGCAGACGGTTAGAACCCTTGCGGAGGAGGGCTGTTCACCGCCGCTGGTGCTTCAGGGCCTTTTGGAAAAATTCCTCGGCCTGGGGCTTGACGACGAGGTCTTTATCACCGTTCTGTACGGGATATACAATCCGGAAAATTCAGTCTTCACCTATTCCAACGCGGGTCATAACCCCCCGGTAGTGTTTCAAAGGGGCAGCGTCGCAGTAGTGGAGGGTGTGGGCCTGCCCATATGCAGCCTTGCCCGGGGCTGCGGGTACCATGAATACAAGCTGCGCCTTGAAAAGGGCGACAGCCTGTACCTGTATACCGACGGGATTACCGAGGCCAGGAATGAGGCCGGTGCATTCTTTGGCGTGGACGGTATAACAAGGGCGCTGGAGCGGGGCGAAGGTATTGAGGGTGTTATAAAATCAGTAAGACAATTTTCCGGAGGAAGGCTCTCTGATGATATTGCCATACTGGGCGCGAAAGTCCTATAAATAAAAACCTTTCGTCCCCCATGGGAGGACGAAAGGGCTGCTTTTAAATGACAAGTCTGCAGGCCTTTTAGCGGGATTTTTTCCCGCGGCCCTTTGTATCCGAGGGCCGCTTGGTGGAAATGGAGTCGGTATTCGGGAGCTTAATGTTGATATTATCCCCTTCATCCGAAGTATATGCCACCTGGCCCTTGTTCTTGTTTTTACCCTTTGCCACGGTTTATACACCTCTTTCGTAAGTATTGGCACAAATCCCGCAGGGGATGTATCCTATGGGTTAGGGTTTGCCAAAGCATTAAAAATTATCCGTCTCAAGCAGCATTTCCCCAATTTTGTACACATCCCCCGCTCCCACTGTCAGCACCAAGTCCCCTTGCTGCAAGTTTTCCGAAAGATAGCGGACCACTTCCCGGAACCCGGGAATATAAACCGCATTGCCCCCCCTTTCGGATATCGCCTTGGCCAGGTGGGACGAGTGAATCTCGCCGGTATCCCGTTCACGGGCGGCGTATATGTCGGTTATTATAACCCTGTCCGCCCCGTCAAAGCATTGGGCGAACTCGTCCAGCAGCAGTTTGGTCCGGGTATAGGTATGGGGCTGAAACACGCACCAGGTCCTTTTGTGGGGAAAATTTGCCGCCGCCTCCAGCGTGGCCTTAATTTCGGCAGGGTGATGGGCATAGTCGTCCACCACCGTAAAGCTCCTTTTGCGTCCCTTTATTTCGAAGCGCCGGTGCGTGCCGGTAAAACCTGCCAGTGTTTTCTTTATTGTATCCATGTCTATTTCAAAAATCCGGCCTGTTGAAATGGCGGCCAGGGCGTTGAGCACGTTGTGCCGTCCCGGAATGGTCAGCCGGATTCTGTCTATATATCTTCCTTCAATATACAGTTCAAAGCTTGCGCACCCGTTGGCGTCGAAGGATATGTTCCTTGCGGTGACTTTCGCGCCTTCTCCGATGCCGTAGGTGATTACGCTGCAGGAAAGGCGCGAGACAATATCCATAAGGGCCGGGTCGCCGTGATAGGCAACAACCCAGCCGTGGTCGGGAATAAGCTTTACAAATCTTTCAAAGGCGGACTTTATGTGCTCGAAGTCCCTGAAAAAGTCCAGATGGTCCCGGTCGATATTGAGAACCACAGCCGCATAGGGGCAAAATTTTAGGAAATTTTCCCTGTACTCGCATGCCTCGGTAACCAGGTAGGGGCCCTTGCCCACCTTCACATTGCCTCCTATTTGGTCCAGCTCCCCGCCAATAAGCAGCGTGGGGTCAAGGCCGGCGTTTTCGAGTATAAGGGAAATCATTGAAGTGGTGGTTGTTTTGCCGTGGGTACCGGCGACCGCCACCGGGTACTGGTATTCCTTCATAAGAAGGCCCAGCATGCCTGCCCTGTCTATGTTTTCTATCCCTTTTTCCCGGGCGGCTTCAAGCTCCGGGTTGCTTTGGTCCACCGCCGATGTATATACCACCAGGTCGGGGGCCTTAATGTATTCCCGGCTGTGCCCCACATAAACTTCGGCCCCCTTGGCCTTCAACTTCTCGGTGATGGGTGAGGGGCTTCTATCCGAGCCGGAAACCCTGTGCCCCCTTTCAAGGAGTATGTGGGCGATGCCGCTCATGCTTATCCCGCCGATTCCGATAAAATGTATGTATAGTTTTTTGCCTGCGCTGAAATCCGGTGTCATAAAGAGCCTCTCCTTTACCAATCAAATATCATTTTTCATGATCTTTTACTTTATAAACGGCGTTATTCTCAATATCATATTATTATTTGTATTATTGCCTTATACGGTTGATTTTTTCATTTTTATAGATTATATCACAATAAATTTATATGAAATACAATCATTCGGTTGAATATGCATAAAAAAACGAATAAAATTATACCAGGGCATCAGAATATCCGTATGGGGGAATAGATTATGGAAAGGTTTAAGAGAAATGAACGAATTGCGGCCATGGTAAAAATACTTTCCGATAATCCAAATAAACTGTTTTCTCTAAACTACTTTGTGGAGAAATTGAACGCTGCAAAGTCCACCATAAGCGAAGATATTGTTATAGCTAAAAACGTTCTGGAGGAGCTGGGACTGGGAAGGATAGAGACAGTGCCGGGAGCATCCGGAGGGGTAAAATACAAAAACAGCATAACGGCGGCCGAGAGTATGGAGTTTTTGAGCCGGATTGCTCGGACCTTGTCCGACCCCGGCAGGATAATCACCGGGGGCTTCCTGTACATGGCGGACGTGATATCCGATCCGCAGGTGGCATGGGCGGCGGGCAATGTGATGGCGGGGTGTTTTGACGGGCAGCCCATCCAGTACGTGGTGACGGTTGAAACCAAGGGCATACCCATAGCCCTGATGACGGCGCGGGCCCTTGGCGTGCCCCTTGTTATCGCAAGAAGGGACAACCGGGTTACCGAGGGGTCGGCGGTCAATATCAATTTCCTGTCCGGGTCCACCGGAAGGATTCAGACCATGTCCCTTTCCAAAAGGGCATTGGAAAGGGGCGCCGGGGTGCTTATAATAGACGATTTCATGAAAGCCGGGGGTACGGCCCGGGGCATGGTTGACCTGATGAAGGAGTTTGATGCCAGGGTTGTAGGGATAGGAGTTATGATTACCACCACAAAGCCGGAGGAAAAGCTGGTGTCCAACTATATACCCCTTATGTATCTTGAGGGAGTGGACGAGAAAGCGGGAAAGGTAAGCTTAAGGCCCAACGACCGGCTGCCTGTTTAATATTTTTTGGAAAATTTAATAATTCCGGCAGGAAATTTTTAGTCAGCATAGAATATTTAAAAAACCGGCTTTATGTTTGACGGAAGGTGGTGATATTATGCAGATAACCGACGTAAGGGTTAGAAAGGTGAACTCTGAGGGGAAGATGAAGGCTGTTGTCTCTGTGACCTTCGACAATCAGTTTGTAGTGCATGATATAAAAGTTATAGACGGACAAAACGGAACATTCATCGCCATGCCCAGTCGTAGAACTCCGGATGGAGAGTTTAAGGACATTGCCCATCCCATCAACTCAGAAACAAGAGAAATGATTCAAAAAGCCATATTAAACGAATATGAGAAGGCCGTTGCCGAAGAAAGCATGGGATAATCAAAGGGTTTAATTGACATTGTGCTTTTTGCCGTGCAGAAGTTCAGCAAAGGCTTCAACGCGGGTTTCTACACCTGTTCTTTCCATATGCTCATCAAGTGCTAACGACATGATGGGTATTTTTTTTT
>DASRVG010000192.1:0-4487 GCA_035655175.1 Clostridia bacterium
CGGACATATTGGTCGGCATGGGACGCATCACGAGGGAGCAGTTGGATTATGCCCTTGAACTTCAGAAAAAAAGAGGCGATAAGCTGGACCGGATACTGGTTGACGAGGGCATAATATCCCAAACCGATATGATGGATTTTATAGCAAATCAACTTGGGATACCCTGTATAGTGCTTAATAAAAGTCTGATTGACCCCGAAGTAATAAAGCTTGTGCCGGAGACCTTGGCGAAGAAATACATGGTATTTCCCGTTAAGCTGCAGAACGGTGTCCTTGTACTGGCTATGAACGATCCTTTAAACATATTCGCTGTGGATGAGGTGAAGCTGGCAACGGGAATGGAGGTCCAGCCCGCCATAGCCGCCGAGGAGGAAATACGCCTGGCATTAGAAATACACTATGGCAAAAGGTCCGCCGAGAAGGCGGCGGAGGACTTTGCGAGGGAGTACAGGATTGGGGATCCCATCGTGCCGGAAAGGGAGCTATTGGAGCAGGTGAGCAACGCTCCCGTTGTCCGGCTGGTGAACTCAATTATAGAGCAGGCGACAGTAAGCCGCGCCAGCGATATACATATTGAACCGGGCAGCAGCAGGATGAGGGTGAGGTTCCGGATAGACGGCCGGCTGCAGGAAATAATGTCTTTGCCCATGCAGACACACGGGCCTACGGTGGCTAGAATAAAGATTATGAGTAGTCTAAATATAGCTGAAAGAAGGATACCCCAGGACGGAAGAGTGGAAATGGAGACCGGAGGTAAGAACCTTGACCTGAGAGTGTCGGTGCTGCCTACGGTTTATGGCGAAAAGGTGGTTATTAGGGTGCTGGACCGGAGCAGTTTCCTTCTGTCTCAGAAACAGCTGGGCATTATTGAGGAAAACGAAGTACTGTTCAACCGGTTGATAAATGTTCCTCACGGTATAATACTTGTCACCGGGCCGACCGGAAGCGGCAAAACCACCACGCTTTATGCGACCCTGAGGGAGCTAAACGATGTTTCGGTGAACATAATTACGCTGGAGGACCCGATAGAGTATAGGCTGGAAGGGATTAACCAGATGCAGGTAAACCCAAAGGCGGGGCTTACCTTTGCAAACGGTTTAAGGTCGGTGTTGAGACAGGACCCGAACATAATAATGGTGGGGGAAATAAGGGACGAAGAAACCGCCGCCCTTGCAGTCAGGGCTGCCATAACAGGGCACTTGGTGCTTTCCACGCTGCACACAAATGATGCCGCAAGTTCGGTTCTTAGACTCCTGGACATGGGGGTGGAACCATACCTTGTGGCTTCGTCTTTAAGAGGAATAATTTCCCAGCGCCTTGTAAGAAAAATATGTACCGACTGCAAAACCGAATACAATACGACGAAAGAAGAACTGAGGGTATTGGGACTGTCCCAGGAGAGCAATGTAAAGCTTTTCAGGGGGAAAGGCTGTAACAGTTGCCACGGCACCGGGTATAGGGGCAGGACTGCGGTCCATGAAATAATGGTCATTACCGAAAAACATCGGGAACTGATTGGCCGGAGGGCGTCCTCCGACAAGCTGGACAAAGTATCAAGGGATACCGGGATGATGACCTTGAGGGATAACTGCGCACGGCTTGTCATAAGAGGAATTACCACCGTTGAGGAGATGGCGGGGGCAGTCTACCTGAACGAATAAGTAGAACTATTGCCGGCGGAACGGCGACAATTCCTTGGATGCCGGCAATGGATACGCCCTGGTAAAGCCTTGAAGGAGTGGCCCGGTTTAACGCTACAGTGCTGCTTTGTAAAACAGCGGTGTGTATGAAATTAGAAAGGTCATAGGCAGTTGATTATTTATCCTTAGGTGGTAGGTATGCCTATTTATGAATATAGAGCAAGAAACCGGATGGGAGAATTGATTACCGGTACATACGAATCATCCGATATGTCGGATGTGGTACATATGCTAAGGAATAAAGGCTTTTATCCCGTATTTATAGAAGAGTACCGGCAAAAGCCCGCCGGCGCTTTGATGAGGGCGGTCTTCAGAAAGATTTCAAACAAGGACATTGCAGTGTTCTGCAGGCAGTTTGCAACCATGATAAATGCAGGCATGCCCATTCCGGACATCCTTGATGTCCTGAGGAAACAGACAGAAAACCCGAGGCTTAAGACCGGTATAGAAAACCTTTACCAAGAGGTGCAAAAAGGCAAAAGCCTGTCCCATGCCATGGGTATGGAAAGGGATGTTTTCCCGGAACTGCTTGCCAATATGGTGGAAGCTGGGGAGGTAAGCGGCACCCTTGACAGGGTCATGGACAGAATGGCCGGCCATTATGAGAAAGAATACAGGATTAGGCAAAAGGCAAAAAATGCATTTGTATATCCATCCCTGGTAGCCGTGGTGGCTGTGCTGGTGGTAGTATTCCTGGTTACCGTAGTGCTTCCGACTTTTGCTTCCATGTTTCAGCAGATGGGTGCAGTCCTGCCGCTTCTTACAAGGACGTTACTGGGTATAAGCTTTTTTGTTCGAAAAAGGTGGATGCTGCTGGTCATTGGAACGGCCGGGCTGCTGCCCGGTATCGGATGGTATGCAAAAACACCGGCGGGCAGGGAGTTTTTTGACCTATTAAGTATTAGGACTCCCATAATTGGGGACGTGAACAAAAAGGTAATAACGGCAAGGTTCGCAAGGACACTTGGGGCGCTGGTGTCCAGCGGTTTACCCCTTCTGCAGGGGTTGGAAGTCGCGAGGAAAGTCATTGGCAACACCGTGGTGCAAAAAGGGTTGGAAGGGGTGGAAGAGGAAGTCAGGAAGGGTAGAGGGTTGGCCGTACCCTTAAAAAGGGTAGAGGCTTTTCCACCCATGCTGTCCCACATGGTAAGGATTGGAGAGGATACCGGGACGCTGGACTTTGTACTGGAAAAGACAGCGGACTATTATGATGAAGAAGTGGAAAGCGCGGTAAATAGGATGACAACGCTGCTGGAACCGGCTATAATCATCGTGATGGCGATAGTAGTGACCTTTATAGTGCTTTCTGTAGTTATGCCAATGCTGGATATTATGACGCAAGCCAATTTTTAGGATTGGGGTTTCCGGTAGGTCGGAGGACCGTGCGGGAATAATGAGGTCGCATCCGCAGCCTAGAGTTATGACTATTGATGGGGGAACAGGAATAAATCAGCAGGAATTTATGGTATTATGTAGAATAGTTATATAGTAATGTAAATAATGGAATATTTATGGAGAACAAATAGATTTATTGGTTTTGCAAGGCGGGTGAATGGGGATGATGCTTGGAAAAATTAAGGCATTTAAGAAGAAAGGCGGCAACAGAGAAGGGTTTACCCTGGTGGAACTTTTGGCTGTGCTGGCTATACTGGCGGTAGTAGCGGCCATTGCCGTGCCGAGGTTTACCGGGACCATAAGAGAGGCTAAAGTAAGGGCCGATAAATCGTCGGCAATGATAATAGCAAGGGCGGCCGAGCAAAAGTGGATAGATGATGGACAAAATGAACGAGTAACATACAATAAAAAAGACCTGGTGCCGGATTATGTTAGGGAGGTTAAATGGCAGGCATTGGATATAGATGATTTTGAAGCAGCCGTAGATGAACAGGGCGAGTGTATTTCGGTTAGATATTACGACGGAACGTCTCCGTCGGCCATAAACCTTTTGAAGGAATAGCAGTTAGTCGTTGGGTTTTGCAAAAGTTCCCTATTCCTGAAAACCTTTCTGGAAGAGGCAAGGAAGCCATGGAATGCACTGCTTTTTTTGTACTTGGGCTAATGGTGGGCAGCTTTCTAAATGTATGCATACAAAGGATACCGGAAGGGCAATCGGTTGTATACCCACTCCCTCGGTGTAGCGAATGCGGCAGTCCGATTGGGCGGCGTTACCTGGTACCGGTGGCCAATTATATCTTCCTGAAAGGGAAATGCCGGTACTGCGGCGATAGGATACCGCCGGTTTATCCTGTTGTCGAGCTGACAACCGCAGTACTGTATACAATTGCGTTTTACCGGCTTGGAAATGGAATAATGTTTTTTAAAAGCATCGTGCTGATGCCGGTATTGCTGGTGACAGCCATTATAGATATTAGGGAACGGATTATCCCGGACAGCCTTGTAGTATTCGGCCTGGCTTCAGGAACAGTCTTTGCCTTGGCAGGCGGCAGCCGTTTCCTTAGGGATGCCCTGCTTGGCGCTGTGATAGGAGGGGGAATTCTTCTTGCCATTGCCCTGGTTTCCAAAGGGGGAATGGGATGGGGGGATGTAAAGCTGTCGGCGGTGATCGGTTTGTTTCTTGGATGGCAGTCGACGCTGGTTACATTATACATTTCCTTTGTATCGGGCGGTGTTTTTAGCCTGCTGCTGCTGCTTACAGGGAAAAAAGGAAGGAAGGACCCGGTACCCTTTGGCCCTTTTCTAAGCGGGTCTGCGGCTTTGGCACTGCTGTTTGGTAAAAGGCTGTTTTCTTTTTGGCTGCCGCCGGCATGAGGGGGAGGTTTAATGAAG
>DASRVG010000193.1:0-17784 GCA_035655175.1 Clostridia bacterium
CCTAAGTCATAGCCTATGAGAATTGTCTTCTCAAACCGGGCACGCTTACAGTAAATCTTGCAAGGAATGCTGTTGTTATTTTAGAGCTGGGCAAAATTGCCATAAACCCCAAAAATATACATTAACGCACCGTGCTTCAACCCGGCGGCCCGACGGCGAAAGCCTTTAAGGCCGAAGGGATAATATAAAAAACAAGGAGGTTGAATTGATGGCAAAGCGATTTTGGATTCTGGCATTTGTAGTTGTTCTTATTGCGTCCGGGGTTTTTGGATGCTCAAAGCCCGCCCCGCCGTCGGGAGGCGGAGAGCAGAAGGAAGGAGCCGAGGCGCCGCAGTTTGACGGGGAAATACTTATAGGCATTATGGTGCCTGTTACCGGATCGGAAGCTACTTATGGTCAGGATATGGAAAATGCAATAAAAATAGCTGCAGATGAGATTAATGCAGCAGGCGGTGTACTCGGCAAGGAACTTAAGTTCACGTTGGGTGATGACGGTTGCGACCCGCAGATGTGTACTGCGGCAGCCAGCAAGCTGGTGTCTTCCGAAGTTGTGGCTGTACTTGGGGGTTATTGCTCGGGGGCAACCATACCCGCCCTTAAACTTTACGGGGATGCGAAAGTGCCCTTTGTCATACTAGCAGCAAACTCCACGCAGCTGATAGATGAGAACCCAGGCTGGGCTTTTATGATAAACAGCCCAGGTTATCACCAGGCGGACGCGGCGGCCGACTGCTTTGAAAAGCTTAACGTTTCCAAGCTGGCCTTTGTACACCAGGGAGACGGCTTCTCCGAGAACCTGGCGGAACTCACAAGGGACGAATGGAAAGGAAGAGGCCATGAAGTGGTGGCCTATGACGTGGTGAACAAGGGTGAGCAGGACTTCTCGGCGTTGGTTACCAAGATAAGGTCCTCCGGAGCGGAGGGTGTTTACTGGACAGCTTACCATGCCGACGGAGCACAGCTAATAAAGCAGCTTCGACAGGGAGGATACACCGGTGAGATTGTTGTGGCTGACGGTTCCAGCTCTGTACAGCTCCTGGAGATTGCCGGAGCGGCCGGCGAGGGCGTATACTGCACGTCACCTCCCGTTGTTGAATTCCTGCCGGCGGCGCAGCAGTTCATCTCCTCATATAACAAGAAATACAACCAGCAGCCGGGCCCCTATGCCGGGCTATCCTATGACGGTACTTATCTCTTGGCGGACGCCATAAAAAGAGCGGGAAGCACCGATCCGGATGCAATCCGTGATGAACTGGCAGCAACCGACAACTTCGAGACCCTTTCCGGTACTATAAAATTCACACCTGAAAACGTGCTGGAGGAGAGCAACTTCATAATTATTAAAGGTGAAGGAGGCAAATGGGTCCTGGTAGAGTAAACCTGCCGGCGCGGGTCGGGGGCATTTTGCCCCCGGCCTTGTGCATACCTCCAATAAACGAAAGGGTGAGCTTATGTCATTACAAGAAATTGTTATTCAGCAGCTTTTCAACGGCTTGCTTCTTGGCTCCTTTTATGGGCTGGTCGCCCTTGGTTATTCAATGGTTTACGGGATAATTAAACTCTTGAATTTTGCCCATGCAGACATATACATGGTGGGCGGGTTTTGCAGTCTAACAATATTAACTTTTTTTGGGAAAACTTTTATCGGAAACAGGTGGCTTGGAATAGTAATATCCATGCTGATTACAATGATAATAGTAGGCCTCTTGGGTGTAATAATAGAAAGAATCGCCTACAAGCCTTTGAGGAATGCTCCGCGGCTGTCACTCCTTATTACAGCGCTGGGTGTTTCGATGATTTTGTACAACTCGGTTATGGTAATAACCGCCGGCGAGTACCGGGCATATAAAACAGGGCTGGGTTATGAGGGATTTTCGATAGGCAGCGTTTTTGTCACCCATACCCAGGCTATTTTGATTGTAGCGGCGGTTGCCCTGATGCTGGTGCTTCACCTGTTTATTACAAGGACCATGTACGGCAAAGCAATGAGAGCCATATCCATGGACCTTGACTGCTGCCGTCTTATGGGCGTAAACGTTAACAAGATTATTGCTCTTACATTTTTCATAGGTTCAATGCTGGCTGCCTCTGCTGGAATGATGGCGGGGGTTTATTACGGAAGCCTGCATTTTTTTATGGGTTTTGTTATTGGCATCAAAGCCTTTACTTCTGCCGTTATCGGCGGGATAGGCGTGATTCCCGGCGCAATGTTGGGGGGACTTCTGCTTGGTCTTCTGGAATCCTTCGGAACACAGATTCCTTTTATTGGTTCAGAGTGGAAGGACGTATTTTCCTTTTCAATACTAATTCTTATCCTGATTTTTAAACCAACGGGGCTTTTGGGTAAAAAAGAAAGCGAGAGGATGTAGAGGCTATGAAGGATAAACAGACGGGCTTACAGACTGTGGTTGATAAGAAGGCTAAAAAAATTGATAACCCTTTTGTGGAATTAATAGACAAGTTTTACGTGTTATTTGATAATAAAAGAGTTCGATACAGCGTATTGGCGGCTTTGCTGGCAGTGCTGCTTTATTTGCCCATGATAACCAGCATGTATTTCATGGAGGTTATGACGAATGTCTGGTTTCATGTGGTAGTTTGCCTTGGATTAAATATAATAGTTGGGTTTGCGGGGCTTTTAAGCCTGGGTTATGCGGCATTTTTTGCCGTCGGTGCCTATACCACCGGAATACTAATTTTGCATTACGGGGTTAGTTTCTGGCTTACACTGCCTGTAAGCGTTCTTATGGCTATAATCGCCGGGCTGGCAATAGGCGGTCCTACATTAAAGCTTCGGAGCGACTACCTTGCAATAGTCACGCTGGGCTTTGGTGAGATTACCAGGCTTGCCGCAAGGAACTTGGATATAACCGGCCGTGCTACCGGACTGGTTGGGATAGAAAGGCCCACGCTGTTCGGTATGGCCATGGTAAAGATAAACCATTTTTATTACGCCTTCTTGATACTGGCGGTTCTTGCAATATTTATTTCTTATAGGCTGCAGGATTCCAGGCTGGGAAGGGCATGGAAGTGCATAAGGGAGGACGAGGATGCCGCTGAAGCAATGGGCATAAACGTAGTCGCAGCTCGGCTGCTTGCATTTATCATTGGTTCTGTTTTCGGAGCGCTGGCGGGGTCCTTTATGGCAATAAAAATGACAGCAATTTCACCCGAATCCTTTTTGTTTACCCAGTCGGTTATGATTTTGCTGGCGGTGGTACTAGGGGGGATGGGTAAGATCCCGGGTGTGGTACTTGGAGCATTTGCGGTGGTTGTTTTCCCGGAAGTTTTCAGGGGAATTGGTAAGTACAGGATGCTGATATTCGGAGCGGTGCTGCTGGTCCTGATGATTTACCGTCCCCAGGGACTGTGGCCGGAACGCCATACCTAATACTTACCGCAGGGAAAATATATATCGGACGGGGTGTGATAAGGTGATATTAGAGGTCAAAGACTTAACGTTGAGGTTTGGAGGACTTACAGCAGTAAACAAGGTGAGTTTTGGTATAGAAGAGGGCTCCATAGAGAGCCTCATAGGGCCCAACGGTGCGGGAAAAACATCGCTTTTCAACTGCTTGAACGGTTTTTATAGAGCCCAGGAAGGGGATATACTTTTCGAAGGCAAGAGCGTAATGAAGCTTAAGCCGCATAAAATCACCGCCCTGGGCATGGCAAGGACCTTCCAGAACCTCCGGCTGTTTAAAAACCTGACTGTTATGGAAAACGTTATGTCCGGGATGCACTGCCGAACATCGGCAGGAGTGGCTGGAGCTATCCTAAGGCCTCCTTCCCAGAAGGCGGAGGAAAAAAGGATCAGGGATGTGGCGATGGAGTGTATGGACTTTGTCGGCATCCTGGATAAAAAGGACAGGCTGGCAAAAAATTTGCCTTACGGCGACCAAAGAAGGGTTGAATGGGCAAGGGCGCTGGCAACGCAGCCAAAGCTGCTGCTGCTTGACGAACCTGCCGCCGGGCTGAACTACGATGAGAAAATGCAGCTTATAGAGCTTATAAGGCGCATCCGGAACGAGAGGAAGATTACGGTGTTCCTTATAGAGCATGATATGGGCCTTGTTATGAAGGTTTCGGAAAAGATATTTGTGTTGGACTATGGAGTTAAAATCGCAGAGGGAACCGCGCAGGAAGTACAAAATAACCCCAGGGTAATTGAAGCTTATTTGGGGAAAGAGGAGGAGAATGCCGTATGAGTGAAGTAGTTCTTTCCCTGAAAAACCTTGAAACCCGGTACGGGCAGATTTACGCGCTAAAGGGTATCAGCCTGGATGTATATGAAGGGGAGATAGTTACGCTTTTAGGCTCCAACGGAGCCGGAAAGAGTACTACGCTGCGAACCATATCCAACCTGGTGCCGGCCTGCGGCGGTAAGGTGGAATTCTACGGCAAAGACATCACGAACGCTCCGCCCCATTCAATCGTTGAGATGGGTGTGATACACGTCCCAGAGGGACGAAGGATTTTCAAGGGACTAAACGTTTTGGAGAACCTTGAAATGGGCTCCTTCACGTTAAAGGACGACGCCGAAAGAAAAAGAAGGATAGAAAAGGTATTCGAACTGTTCCCGGTGCTGGCTGAACGGCGCAGGCAAATGGGCGGACTGCTTTCGGGCGGCGAGCAGCAAATGCTGGCCATAGGAAGGGCCCTTATGACCGACCCGAAGGTGCTGCTGCTTGACGAACCTTCCATGGGCCTTGCACCGATAATTGTACAGGGTATAATGGACATAATCAAAAAGATAAACGAGGGAGGAACTACAATCCTGCTGGTGGAGCAGAATGCGAAGGTTGCCTTAAAGCTTGCCCACAGGGGGTACGTGCTGGAGACGGGGAAAATAGTAATGGAAGGAAAGGCGGAAGTGCTGAGCAAGGACGACAGCATAGTCAAGGCTTACCTGGGGCACTAACGGTCCGAAAAAGGTGCCGGGGGAGAACTCTCCCGGCACCTTTTTCAATTTTAGGGACGGTTCCTTAGATTACAAAGGCAGTACGTAGAATACCGAATATAATTGCTGCCATATATAATTCGCTGTATAATTTTAGTAACAAGGCCTCAGGTCATAGTAAAACAGTTGGTAGCAGCGTGCGGGTATTAATCCCGAAACCCGCCGGGTTTAAAAACCGTCTACCTGTCTCGGAACTAAAGGCATGGTTTTTTAGTCTAAATATAAACGGAAGTGAGCTGTTTATGTTTGCAATATTTGAGGTTATACCACGGCGAAATGGGACAAAGAACCGTCCCTTGTCCCGCTTGTCCGCGCTGTCCGGGGTTTGTCCGGATATATATTTATGGGCAAAGAATTGTTTCTTGTCCACGGGGGAGGATGTATTATGGAATTTCTGAAGGGTATTGCAAAAGGGGATAAGGGGAAGAAAGCGGCGGCGGTCATAGTCGCCCTATGCCTCATTTTTGGGGCAGTATATCTGGCCGGGTTTGGAGGCAGGACCGCTTTTTCGCCGGACAGGGTTTTGGCGGCAGGCTTGACGCTGATTGCATCCGACGAAGACAGCTTGGGCGTATCGCTTGACACCCATTTTATTTTGAAAAGCGATACCGGGATAAAACCCGCTGACATCAGGCAGTTTCTAGAAACCGAGCCGAAGATACAGTTTTCGGTGGAGGAACAAGGCAGCGACGGAAAAGTGTTCAAGATAACTCCAGCCGATGCGCTGGAGGCTAATAAAATCTACCGCTTCCGGCTGGGGGAGGAGGCATGGTCCTTTCAGACAAAGAACGAATTCAGGGTGCTGGGAAGCCTTCCCCGGGACAAGGCCTGGGATGTGCCGGTTAACACCGGGATAGAGATAGTCTTCAGCCATGATAATTACCAGGACATAGAAGAATACTTCGAAATAACCCCCAAGGTGGAGGGGTTCTTTGAGAGGCATAAAAGGACTGCGGTTTTTGTGCCGAAGGGGCTGCAGCCGGGCACCATATATACCGTTAAGGTCAAAAAAGGGTTGGGAGTTAAGGGAAGCAGCGAGACTCTCAAGGAAGACTTTGTTTTCCGGTTCGAAACCCAGTCTCCGGAAGCCGCCGGAAGCAAACGTCCGCCGATGGAGGTTTATTTCTCAAGGAATATATACGATTACCCGGTAGGGGAAAGGCCGCTGTTTGACTTTAGTTATTACCATTACAACAGCCGGGACGAGGTTCCGGCCATGACGGTGGACCTTTATAAATACAAGGATGCCGATGCATTTATAGGTGACCTCCAAGAGTATTATCTAATTCCCCAATGGGCGTATTGTTCAAAAAAGGCCCACCGGGCGGATATATCAAGACTGGAGAAGGTTTCTTCCTTCCAGCCGCCGGTACAAAGGTCCTATTACAACTATTATATACTATTCCCGGAGGGCCTGGAGGAGGGGCACTACCTGGCGCATATAACCTGCACCGTCAAAGAAACCGGCGAGACGACGGTAAACCAGGTGTGGCTGCAGGTTACCGATATAACAGGCTATGTATCGGTATCTTCAGACAAAACCCTGGTATGGGTTAACACCATAGCCGGCGGCCCTGTAAAGGACGCCTCGGTGGAGCTAAGAGGTGCGGGGGACCTTGGCAGGACCGGCAGTGACGGTGTGCTCATCTTTGATACGCCGGAGAGCATGAAAAGCGGCCCAGATATGGAAGCCTCCCACATTTATTTAAAACTCACAGCCGGAGACAAAAACCCATGCGTTGTGCCGGTGGTAAGGGTGTGGTACGACTATTATTACGTAGGTGCAGCCCATCAGGACTACTGGAGTTCGGTACATTTTGACAGGCAGCTTTACCAGCCAACCGATACGGTAAGTTTTTGGGGCATAATAAGGCCGATGGACGGAAGCGCGCCGGGGGGAAGGCTTGAGGCGGTGCTGCAGAGAAACGACTATTATTATGAATACGGCGGCGGCACCGAGAAAATAACCTCGGTTGAACTCGCGCTTCAAAAGGATGGAACCTTTGAAGGGGAAATAGACCTTCCCGGTTTGGCCCCGGGCTATTACCGGCTTTCTTTAGAACTGGACGGGGAGTATATAACCGGCAAATGGTTTGAGGTTGCAACCTATACAAAGCCAGCCTACAGGATAGATATTAGCAAGAATAAAAGGGCGGTTTTTTCCGGGAAGGACAGTATTACCCTTGATATACAGGCTTCGTTTTTCGAGGGCACCCCGGTAAGCTCGATGCAGCTTTCCTACAGCGGCGATTCCGGTACCGGGACGGTAACTACCGATGAAAACGGCAGGGCTTCGGTCACGCTGGCGCCCAAGTACAGGGACGTGCACTGGGCTTCGGGTTTTGAGTACTTCAACGTAAATAACATGCTGCCGGAGGCGGGGGAAATATACGGGAGCATAAACTATATGGTGTTTCATAACGACATGAACCTTGACTGTTCTGTGCGGGCGATAGAAACCGGGGCAGAAGTGGCAGTGAAACTGAACCGGATAACCCTGGACATGATAAATAACGGCGATTCCCCGAACGAAGATTTATATTACGATGCTTCTTTGTATATAGGGGACCCGGTACCGGGTCAGGTCATTTCCGGGAAGGTCTACGAAAACCGGTGGCGCAGGGAGGAAAGGGGCAAGTACTACGATTTCATTAACAAGGAAGTAAGGACCAGCTATTATTACTATTCGGAATATGTACCGGTAACCGATTTTACCATTACGACCGATACAGAGGGCAAAGGGACCTTTGTTTTTCCCTACGAGGCTGAAAAGTCCTATCGTGTAGACCTGGAAACAACCGACGGGATGGGTAGAAAGGCAAAAAGGGAACAGCACTTCTACGGAAGCAGTTTCGTAGACTACCAGTGGCAGTACTGGGACTATTACCACCTGGAGGATGAAAAGGAGGAATACCCGTTTTACCGTACCGGGGAAGAGTATTCGCTAACATTCAAAAACAACAACGAAACCATGCCGGAGGCAGGGGGCAGCCATTACCTGTACCACGTGAACCAAAAAGGCCTAAGGGGTTACCGGGTAGATACCGCGCCCCATTACAGGGCAGCCTTCCGGGAAGAGGACATCCCCAGCGTACATGTGACGGGGGTATGCTTTAACGGACGTACCTATTATAAAACCGCTCCGAGGGTAATACAGTATGACAAAAAGGAGAGGGAACTGGACATAACGGTAACCGCCGACAGGGAAAGTTATCGGCCGGGGGAGGAGGCAGTCCTTAATATACAGGTTAAGGATGTATCAGGAAAGCCCAGGGAAGCGACGGTTAACATGAGCCTTGTGGACGAGGCCATGTACAAACTGATGGGGGAAGACCAAGGGATTTTAAACGGCCTATATTCAAGGATTCTGGATTCCGGCATAATATCCGACGGTTATTCCCACCATTGCCCGGAAATGGCAGGAGGCGCCGGCGCCGAGGGCGGCGAAGGGGGAGGGGACAGGAAGGACTTCAGGGATACCGCCTTCTTTGGTACCATTAAAACCGACCGCCAGGGAAGGGGAAGTCTTGCCATAAAGGTGCCCGACAACCTCACCACGTGGAGAGCAGTGTTCAACGCGGTGACCGAAGATCTTAGGGCCGCAAGCGGTAGTATTCCAATTGTTGTAAGGCTTCCCTTCTTCGCAGATATTATAATAAACGACGGCTACTTGAAAGGCGACAGGCCCGGTATTGCAATCCGATCCTACGGGGACGCGATAAAGAAGGGCGACAGGGTAAGCTTCTCAGTAAGTGCCCCATCCCTTTTTGAAGGCGAAAAACTGCTGGAGGCGGATGCCTTTGAGACGTTGTGGATTGAGTTGCCGTCCCTTTCAACCGGAATACACCCGGTGACGGTAAAGGCTGCCTGCGGGGACCGCTTAACCGATACGCTGACCCGGGAGATAACGGTTTATGACAGCTATCTCCGCAAAGGGGTGGCGGAGTACTATACCCTCAGTAAGGGTATGAAAATAAAAGGAAGCAAGGATGGGATTACAAAGCTGATTTTCACCGATGCAGGAAGGGGAAGGTATATAAATTCCCTGTACCACCTTTATTATACCTCCGGCAAGAGGGTGGACCAAAGGCTTGCCAAGAGATTGGCATACAGCCTGTTAAGTGAATATTTCGATGCCGAGCTGCCGCAGCCCGACGGGTTTGACGCCCATACCTACCAGGCTCCGGACGGAGGCATATCGCTTTTGCCCTACAGCGAAAGTGATGCGGCCTTAAGCGCGAAGGTCGCTGCACTGGGGCCGGAGGGATTTGACAGAGTGCTTTTGGAGTACTATTTTCACAAACTTTTGTTTGAAAACGGCGAATCCGAGGACGAGGTAAGCGGCGCACTGTGGGGACTTGCGGCCTTGGACCAGCCGGTACTGAACCAGGTAAAATCAATGCTGGAAACAAAAGGCCTGGGGATTAAGACTAAGCTTCAGCTGGGACTTGCCCTTTGGGAGCTGGGCAGCGGAAACCAAGCCGCCAAAGTGCTGGAGGATGTTTTGGAAAAGAACGGTGTGACAAAGGACCCCTATGTAATGGTGGATTCCGGAGCCGACCGGGATGACGTAACGGAGCTTACTTCGCTGGCGGCGGTGCTGGCGGCCAGGGTGGGCCACTCCGCCGCGGAGGGCATGTTTGAATATATGACCGATAACAGTACAAAGGACATTCTGGTACTGCTTGAGAAGGCTATGTACCTTTCCGAAACGCTGCCAAAGACCGGAAGCAAGCCGTCGGAATTTTCCTATATGCTGGACGGCGAAAGGTCTGACATAAGGCTTGAAAGCGGGGCATCCCATTCCCTTTTGCTTACCGCTGAAAGGCTGGCGGGGCTTAATATACTGGATGTCAAGGGCGATATTGCGCTGTGTGCCGTTTACGAAGACGACTTTTCGCCGGAGGACACCCCTGAAAGCGAAAGCCTTACAATAGACAGGCAGTACTATGTAAATGGCAAGCCGGTTAAGGAATTTAACGCCGGCGACATGGTCAAGGTAGTGATTAGCTTTAGTTTTGGAGACAAATCGCTGGAGGGACGGTATCAGGTATCGGATTTTCTGCCCTCGGGGCTTAAAATTATAGCGGCTCCCTACACCAGGGGCCTTGAATACTTAAATATCCGCTATCCCTATGAGGTTGAGGGCCAGAGGGTGAGTTTCTATCTTTATAACAGTGCCAATAATTCAAGGGGAAATGAACCGGTTGTATATTACGCCAGAGTAGTATCAAAGGGGACCTTTAGGGCCCAGGGAGCTGTTTTGCAGAACATGGAGGCGGCCGCCGAGATAAAAGTGACAAAGGAGGAGACAGTAACTATAAAATGAGGACCCAGTCGGCTTTGCTGATGGTTGTACTGGCGGTGGTGCTGGGAATAACGGCATTTATGACCGGCTGTGAAGGACAAATAGAAGCTAAACCGGAGAAGGTCCCTGCCCATCCCTGCAGGTTTTATAATGAAAGGGATTTTTTCGAGAGCCTTTCGAAGTCCGGCTCGGAACCGGCAGATGTACGGATAAGGGGCGGGATTGTACCGCACCACCTGGTGGCCGGCTATATGATTGCGGATTTCTTTGGAATATTGTCCGGCCGGGAAGTGGAACGGGTTATTGTCGTCGGACCCAACCATTACCTGAAGGGGGCGAGGGTGACAAGTTCAAGGTACAACTGGCAAACGCCCTTCGGGATACTTAAAACCGATACCGTCCTTGTGGACGAACTGACCGGTTCGGGCATTGCGGGTGCTGATGAAGATGCAATTGCCAGCGAGCATTCCATAGCTGCTATTGTTCCTTATATCAAGTATTATCTGCCGGATTCGTCCATTGTGCCCATAATATTGCATCCCGACCTCACTGAAAGAGAGGCGGAAAACCTTGCGGACCTTTTGCTGCAGAACACCGGTGACCGGGACGTTCTGGTGGCATCGGTGGACTTCTCCCATTATCTTACTGAGGAAGAGGCCATGCAAAGGGATACGGTTACCCTTAAGGCGATTGAGGAAAGGGATTATGCTCGCCTTCTGAAAATGGGGGATGAATACCTGGACTCACCGCCAAGCCTGGTTACCCTTATGAAGGCGATGGATAAGGCGGGCGCGGGAAGCATGAAGGTTTTGCACCATTCAAACTCGGCCCGTATCCTGGAGAGGGACCTGGAGGAGACCACAAGCTACTTTACCCTTATATACCAATAAAGCAGTGGAGGAGGCATTATCATGACAAACGATGAAAAGGTGTACCGGGTGCTTGACCAGTTGGGGATTGAGTATTCGGTGAAACAGCACCCGCCGGTATATACGGTGGAAGAGGTGGAGCAGTACTGGAGTGACATACCCGGCACCCACTGCAAGAACTTGTTTTTGCGCGACCAAAAGGGGAAAAGGCATTACCTGGTAGTTATGCTGCACAACAAAAAAGTCAATATGGCGGGCCTTGCGGAGCAGATTGGAGACGGGAAACTTAGCTTTGCATCCGAGGAACGGCTTGAAAGATACCTGGGACTGAAAACCGGCGCCGTTTCTCCCTTCGGGCTTATCAACGACCCCGACAGGCATGTACGGGTGGTACTGGACAGCGAGCTGAAAGGGGCGGATTGGGTAAGCTTTCATCCCAATGTAAACACCGCCACCGTTACCATTTCTTTTGAGGACTTTGGACGTTTTCTAGCCCACTGCGGGAACCCGGTGTGCTATGTGAGCATATGACTGAATAAAAGATTGAAGGGCTAGTGTCCCACAATTGAGACACTAGCCCTTCTGTGGTACAATACGTATACCGTTATTGTTACTAGATGGTTTAAAATAATAACATAATCAGAGCACAGATCGCAGGGACCGGGCTATGAACTATGAACTGCAGACTACCAACTGCAAAGTGCAGAAAGTTGGTATGAGTATTGCAAGATTATCGAAATAAATATACCGGTTCCCTTGAGTAGTACGGGATGAGTTGGGGGTATAAAAATGGCATCGGGAACAATATTCAATATACAAAGGTACTCAATCCATGATGGGCCAGGCATACGTACCACGGTTTTTCTTAAGGGGTGTCCCTTAAGCTGCTGGTGGTGCCACAACCCGGAAAGCCAGAAATATGGAGTGCAGCTGGTTTTATGGAGGGAAAGGTGTATCGGGTGCGGTGAATGCAAAAGGGTATGCCCGGAGGGGGCAATTTCCGGTGGGACTTTCCCCCCTGTTATAGACAGTGAAAAATGCAGCGGCTGCGGTCGCTGCGCGGAGGTGTGCCCCGCCGTCGCCCTTGAGATGGTTGGGAAAACGGTCAGTTCCGAATACGTGATGAGGGAGATAGAAAAGGACCTTATTTTTTACGACCAGTCGGGGGGAGGAGTCACCTTCTCGGGCGGCGAACCCCTCATGCAGCCGGAGTTTCTGGCGGAACTTCTTGAAAAATGCAAGGCCGGGGACATCCATACCACCGTTGACACTTCCGGGTATGCAAATTGGGAGGTATTGTCCGGGATAGCCGGCATTACCGACCTGTTCCTATATGATATAAAGCATATGGACGACCTGGTGCATACAAGGACGGTAGGCGTATCAAACAGGGTTATATTGGAAAACCTCGAAATGCTGGCCAGGCTGCATAATAACATAATAATTAGGTTTCCGCTGGTGCCGGGAATAAACGATGACCGGGCCAATATCGAGAAAACCGCTCAGTTTGTTTCAAGGGTTGGAATAAGGGAAGTAAACATCCTGTCGTATCACAATACCGGCATGGACAAATATGCAAGGCTGGGAAGGGACTACAGGCTTACCGATACCCGGGAGCCTTCAAAGGAATTGATAGACAGTGCCTGCGAGATTTTTTCCCAATATGGTATCAATGTAAAGATAGGAGGTTAATGGCTATGAATGAAAGGGTAAAAAAGCTAAGACAGCAGAGCGTAGAAGCAGTACCGTGCATTTCAATCGAAAGGGCCAGGCTTGTAACCGAGGCCTACCGGGAATACTCGGGAAAGGTTTCTGTTCCCATGTTGAGGGCTCTTACCTTCAAACACCTAATGGAGAATAAAACGGTATGTATAAACCCGGATGAGCTCATAGTAGGAGAGCGGGGACCGGCACCCCAGGCGACGCCCACCTATCCCGAGCTGTGCTGTCACAGCCTGGAGGACCTGGACATCATAGACAAACGGGATAAAATATTCTTCAGGGTGAGCGATGAGGTAAAAAGAATTCAGAGGGACGTTATTATTCCCTACTGGAAGGGCAGGTCCATAAGGGACATTATTTTCAGCCAGATGTCCGACGAGTGGATAGACTGCTATAACGCAGGGATTTTTACCGAGTTCATGGAGCAGAGGGCACCGGGCCATACAGTGGCCGACGGCAAGATATATAAAAAAGGGTTCCTGGACTTCAAGAAGGATATCGAAGAAAGCCTTCAAAGCATCGACTACCTGAACGACCCTGACGCTTACGACAAGCAGGAGCAGCTTATGGCGATGCTGATATGCGCCGACGCTATAATAGCCTATGCCAAAAGGCACGCTCAAAAAGCGGTGGAACTGGCGAAGACAGAGCAAAACCCGGAAAGGAAAAGGGAACTGGAAAGGATTGCGGAGGTTTGCTCCCATGTTCCCGCCAATGCTCCCAGGGACTTCTGGGAGGCGCTGCAGGCGTACTGGTTTGTGCATATCGGGGTTATAACAGAACTTAATACGTGGGATTCCTTTAACCCCGGCAAGCTGGACCAGCACCTTTATCCCTTCTACAAGAAGGGGATTGAGGATGGGACCCTTACACCGGAAAAAGCTAAGGAGCTTCTTGAGTGTTTCTGGGTAAAATTCAACAACCAGCCGGCGCCGCCCAAGGTGGGGGTTACGCTGGCCGAAAGCGGGACCTATACCGATTTTGCCAACATAAACATTGGAGGAATAAAGCCCGACGGCTCGGACGGCGTAAACGAAGTGTCCTACCTGCTGCTGGATGTAATAGCGGATATGAAGATACTGCAGCCCAGTACCAATGTACAGATAAGCCAGAAGACCCCAGACAGGTTCGTCAAAAAGGCCTGCGAGGTTATCCGCATGGGCATGGGCTTCCCCTCGGTGTTCAATACCGACGCGGTGGTAAAAGAGCTTATACGCCAGGGCAAATCCATTGAGGACGCAAGGTGCGGCGGAACCAGCGGATGCGTTGAGACCGGCGCCTTTGGAAAGGAAGCCTATATACTGACCGGGTACTTCAATATACCCAAGGTGCTGGAGATTACGCTTAACAACGGTTTTGACAAAAGGACCGGCAAAAAGATCGGCCTTGAGACCGGAGACCCGGCGGAGTTTCAGAGCTATGAGGAACTGTTCGAAGCCTTCAAAAAGCAGATGCGGCATTTTATAGATATTAAGATAAGGGGTAACAACATCATAGAAAAGCTGTATGCCACCTACATGCCTTCCCCCTTCCTTTCGATTATAGTGGACGACTGCATAAAGAAGGGGAAAGATTATAACGCGGGCGGCGCAAGGTATAACAGCAACTATATCCAGGGAGTGGGTATTGGAACCATTACCGATTGCCTGTCTGCGATAAAATTCCATGTGTTTGACAACAAAAACCTGACGATGAAGGAACTTTTGACTGCGCTTTCGGACAATTTCGAAGGCCAAGAGAAAACGAGGCAGATGCTGAGAAACAAAACGCCGAGGTACGGAAACGACGACGATTACGCGGACAGTATAATGGTGTCGGTGTTCGAGACATTCTTCAAGCTGGTGGACGGAAGGAAAAACCTTAAAGGAGGCAGCTACAGGATAGACATGCTGCCCACCACCTGCCACATTTATTTCGGCTCGGTTACCGGGGCCACCCCCGACGGGCGCTGGGCGGAGGAGCCGCTGTCCGAAGGTATCTCGCCGGTGCAGGGGGCGGACAGGAACGGTCCGACGGCGGTTATAAAATCCGCTGCCAAGATGGACCATATAAAAACCGGGGGTACGCTGCTCAACCAAAAATTCACCCCGCAGGTGCTGGAAGGGGACCAGGGGCTGGAGAAGCTGAGCCATCTCATAAGGTCGTACTTCAGGCTGGAGGGACATCATATCCAGTTCAACGTGGTGAGTGCCGATACCTTGAGGGATGCCCAGAAAAACCCGGAAAAGTACAGTGACCTTATAGTAAGGGTGGCGGGATACAGCGACTATTTCAACAACCTCAGCAAGAAACTGCAGGACGAGATTATAGCAAGGACCGAGCACTGCTCGTTTTAGAGGAATACCCCCTGCCCGCAAGCTTTCGGGCTGCCTTGCTTCTTGAAACCCTAACGATTGTTATGCGCCCTCCTTGGCACGAAAATCCTGGCCCGGCGTCCTGTAAGCCTTGCGGGTTTTCTACGAAGATCTGACGAGTAAAAAGGAAGCAGGAGAACTGCTCTCCTGCTTCCACGTTTTACCCGCCCAATGTTATATCCTGCTTGTCGTACCATTCAAGGGCGGAGTACAAATGCTCCGGCTTGAAATCCGGCCAGTAGTCGTCTATGACATAGAAGTCAGAGTATATGGACTGGACCGGCAAAAATCCGCTCAGCCTCCTTCTGCCGCCCCAGCGTATGATTAGGTCAACCCGGGAGATATCGCCGGACATAAGGTGGTTTTTCAAGTTCATGTTCATTTTGTTTCCGAACAGGCTGCTCAAATCCCACTCCCAGCTGTAATTTACCAGGAAATTGACCCGCATACCCCCCTTGCCGATGGTGGTCCTGCGGGTGTACCTAAGCAGTTCATTAGGGAACATAGGGGAAACGGTATTGCCCACCACGAGGAGTTCGGCGTCCTGTCCGGCCAGCAGTTCCACCGCCATAACACAAGCCTTGGTAAAAGCGCGGGTCTGTACCGACGGTCTCTTTGTGTTGTCCACTGTAAAGCCGTAATAGGTGAGTTCCTGTACGCCCAGGTCTTTGCACAGCAAGAACAGCTTAAGCCCCGGCTCAAGGCCCTTTGCGTATCCCATTTCCTTGGGCAGCCCTTTTTCCATGGCCCACCTTCTGTTGCCGTCCGGTATAATCCCAATATGCCTGGGGATTCTCATCCTCTGCACCTCCGGAAAATATACCAGTATTATTCCCTCCCAATAAAAAATTATCCGGCAGCAAGCGCCCGGGCCAGTACTATCGCCCTTTATAGGGAAACAGCTTCAGCGGGAAATCACCCTATAGTATTCATTTCGTATCGGACAAGGGCTTCGTTGAGGATGCGGATTATAAGCTGGTTATATCCCATACCGGCGGCTTTGGCTATAAGAGGCAGATCGCTGAAACCATCCGCCAGCCGCGGCAGTGGATTTATACGGAAATGACGGAGGGTGGTTTTATAATGGGGGAGATGATATATTCAAAATAAGGTTTTTATGCCGGCGTGCACGTTTTGTTGGGAGGCAAAAAATTATAAAAGGGGGGAAAAACATGAGGCGAAAGGACAGGGAAATAACCGACAGGTCGATAATTGAGAAAATCTTGGAAAAGTCTGAAATTTGCAGGGTTGCAATGTGCGACGAAAATATGCCCTACATAGTGCCGATGAACTTCGGCTATAAGGACGGCTGCCTGTTCCTGCACTCGGCGGCCGAGGGAAGAAAGATAGAAATTCTGAAAAAAAACCAAAACGTATGCTTTGAAGTGGAGGCGGAATGCGAAAGCGTGAAGGCGGATTTGCCCTGCGAATGGAGCATGAAATACCAAAGCGTGGTCGGGTTTGGGAGAGCGCATTTTTTGGAGGAAACAACTCAAAAAATAAAAGGGCTGGATATAATAGTGGAGAAATTCACAGGCCAGCCCTATACAAATTACGACGAAGGCATGCTGAAAAGGCTGGCGGTAATAAGGGTGGATATAGAAAGCATTACCGGCAAGTCGTCAATTGGTTAACATAAATTGTACATTGCTATTTTTGCCGCTGCCCCGTATGATTTTACTATAACCGGAAGGGGGGAACGGCATGAAAAAGCTAATATTACTTAAACGAGCTGCGGCGGCGGGGGTCGTCTTTGCCGTAATTGTGGGAGTTTTGTTCGGCGGGTATGCCTATGCAAAGGATAAAAGGTTCAATATGTCCTACATGTATTTCGGGGATACCCAGGCGTTCATAAGGAATGTGGATAAAACAAAAGGGTCCCTTGATACGGTGTCACCCAGCTATTTTGACCTGGACGCGGCGGGGAACCTGGTTCTTAACGGGGCTGTCAGCCGGGATTTCGTTGAAGAAATGGAGCAAAGGGGTATCAGGGTTGTCCCGTTCCTAAGCAATCACTGGGACAGGGCAAAGGGAAGGGCCGCTTTGGCCAACAGGGAAGTCCTGGCGCGGCAGGTTGCCGATGCGGTGATGGAATATGACTTTGACGGGGTCAACGTGGACATAGAAAACCTGACCGAGACCGACCGGGAAGCTTACGTGGACTTGGTAAGGCTTATCAGGGAAGAACTGCCTAGAAGCAAGGAAGTCTCGGTGGCGGTGGCGGCCAATCCAAGGGGGCTGAGTACCGGATGGCAGGGGTCCTATGACTACAAATCCCTGGCCAGGTACAGCGATTACCTAATGATTATGGCCTATGACGAGAACAGCGAAGGGAGCATTCAGGGCCCCGTTGCCAGCATATCCTTTGTTGAAGAATCAATTAAATACGCCCTGCAGCAGGTGCCTGCAGACAAAATAGTGCTGGGCATTCCCTTTTTCGGCCGGTACTGGAAGATGGGCCAGGGATACGGCGGCTACGGGCTGCATCTCAGCAAGGTACAGGAGCTGGTGGGTACCTTTAACGGCAGAGTGGAATTCGACCAACATACGGCTTCCCCCAAGGCAACCATA
>DASRVG010000194.1:0-4315 GCA_035655175.1 Clostridia bacterium
GTTCAAAGCCGTATTCCCGGCCTATGGCGGCGGCAATTTCGCCGTCAATGTTTTGGTTAACAGCCGCCATAATCCCCATCGGTATGAGCTTTTTTATAATATGAGTCGCGGGAACTCCCAATATATCAGCCAAGTCTTTCAGGGTTATTTTTTCTGATATTTCTGCTGTCCTTTGTATCTTATCTTCTTTTTCCTTCTCCTGGGACCGGGGGTGCCTTTTATCATCCTGTTTTTTTGGCTTTTTCTTACCCTTTTGGAAGTCTACATCCCTGTCCCCTGCTGCCTTTGTCCTTTGTTTCCTTATCTTTACCTTTTTTACGGAATCCTTTTCCTCACCGGTAAATTCAGTGTCCTCCTCCGGGCTCTGTTCTTCGGCCACTATTTCCTCGACTGCCTTTGCTTCCTTTTCGTTAACCGTACTCATGTGGTTTTTAACTTCTACTCCCAGTTCCGCCAGCATATTCATTAGGTCTTTACTGGACAATTTCAATTTTTTCGCCAGTTCGTACACCCTGATTCTTGCCATGCCCTTCACCCCCTGGTATAATTTGTCTTCAGGTATCAATGAGTTTTAGTATCTCCCTGGAAAAGCCTTCATCCAAAACCGCTACAACCGCCCTGTCGATTTTACCCACTGCCCTTCCAAGCCTACCCTTTGTGCCAAAGGTTCTAATCGGAATCCTCTTGTGCAAACACTTGTCAGTAAAGAGTTTCCTGGTGTTGTCCGAGCAGTCCCCCGAGAGAAGTACAAGCTTTGCTTTACCCTTGGATATAGCACTCCTGCACAGTTCGGTACCGGTTACAAGATTGCCGCCTTTATAGGCCAGGCTTATCAAATGATAAGGCTTATCCTCATTTAACACTTTAAGACAGTTCCTCCTCCAATTGCGCATAAATGTGCTCATCTATTTTGACGCCCAGGGACTTTTCCAGCTTCTTGGACTTGCGCGCGCTGTCCAGGCATGTCTTTTCCGGACAGATATAGGCTCCCCTTCCCGATTTTTTACCAGTCTTGTCCAGGAAAATCTCTCCCTCGCTGTTTCTTACCACCCTTATCATTTCCCTTTTTGGCCTGGCTTGTTGACAGCCCATGCAAAGTCTTATTGGTACTTTTTTTCTTTTCAACTTAAAACCACCCCTGTTCCTAATCAGCTATGGTCTGGTCCTCGTAGTCCAGGTCCTCTTCCCCTGCTGACTGGCTTTCGCTTTTTATGTCTATTTTCCACCCGGTAATCTTGGCGGCAAGCCTTGCATTCTGCCCTTCCTTACCTATGGCCAGTGAAAGCTGGTAGTCCTTTACCACCACCTGGGCGGCTTTTTGTTCTTCGTTGATGGTGACGCTGACAACCTTTGCGGGGCTAAGGGAGTTCGCAATGAATTCGCTTATATCGTTACTCCACTTGATAATATCAATTTTTTCCCCCTTAAGTTCGTTGACGACCGACTGTACCCTGACCCCCTTGGGCCCCACACAGGCTCCCACCGGGTCAACGTTCGGGTCGGTCGAATGTACAGCAATTTTTGTCCTGGCTCCGGCTTCCCGGGCGATGCCCTTTACCTGGACCAGCCCGCTGTGTATTTCCGGCACTTCCAGTTCAAAAAGCCTTTTTACCAGCCCGGGATGGGTCCGCGAAACAATTATCTGCGGCCCCTTGGTGGTCCTTTTCACCTCCACTATATACACCCTTATCCTACTGCCCGGCGAATAGTCTTCGGTTGGTATCTGTTCACCGGGAGGCAGTACTGCCTCCACCCTGCCAAGGTCTATCATAACGTTGCTTTTTTCCCACCGTTGAATCATCCCGTTAACCAGTTCGTTCTCCCGGTTTACAAACTCTTCGTATATAATTCCTCTTTCGGCTTCCCGGATTCTTTGGACCACCACCTGCTTTGCGGTCTGCGCCGCTATGCGGCCAAAGTTCTTGGGAGTAACCTCTATTTCTAAAATGTCTCCCAGCTGGGCCTTTGGTGAAATACTCCTTGCATCCTCCAGGCTTATTTCAGTGAGGGGACTGTCAGGGTTTTCCACCACCGTTTTTTTTGAAAATACTTTTATGTCCCCGGTCTCTTCCATAATGTTTACATCAACGTTCTGCGAAGAGCCGAAGTTCTTCTTGTATGCCGAAACAAGGGCTGCTTCTATTGCTTCTTTCAGCACTTCCTTGCTTATTCCCTTTTCCTTTTCTATCTGTTCCAAAGCCTGTATAAATTCTTGATTCATACGCTTATAACCTCCCATTAAAACTTAAAAGCAAGCCGGGCGGAAGCAATTTTATCTTTTTGAAACTGCAGCCTGCCCTCCGGCGTGCTCACCGTTACGACCCCGTTTTCCAGACCTTCCAGCACGCCGGTGAATTCCTTTTTCCCGTCCACTGGAGCATAAAGCTTTATTTCCACTTCACGACCCTTGAAATAATCAAAGTCCCTCTGGGTTTTTAGCGGCCTTTCTACGCCTGGCGACGATACTTCCAGTATATAGCTGTGCTCTATCGGGTCCACCTCGTCAAGCACATCGCTTAAGGTTTCGCTTACCCTCTGGCAGTCCTCCACCGTAACTCCGCCTTGCTTGTCTATGTAAAGCCTCAGATACCAGTTGGGGCCTTCCTTGACATACTCTATGTCCACCAGCTCGCACTTGTTTTCTTTAATTATTGGAACCGCCAGTTCCTCCACCACTTCCTCAATTTTACGCTTAGCCAATTCTATTCCTCCCTGAGCTTCCTTATATCATCCATTGGTATTTTTATGTTTCCATACCAACGGGTTTATTATTCTACGGCACAGGCTCTGTATAACAGTAAAGAGTGGGTTTTTACCCACTCCTGTCGCACAGGTATGCACTTTCCATGAATTAGTTTAACATATATGCAGCCGGATTACAAGTCAAAAAAGTGAAATTTGGTTTGATTCCGGTAAAGAATCCAGGCAGCCGTGTTCCCTAAGTATGTCAATAATAGCCCGGCTTATCCGTGCCCTTTCCTGAAGGTCCTCCACCGAAATAAAAGGCCCTTCCTTTTTCGCTTCCACTATGTTCCCCGCGGCACTCCCGCCAAGTCCCTGCAGTGCGCTCAGCGGCGGCAGCAGTTTTTCGCCTACAATAAGGAACTCCCTTGCGTCCGACCTGTATAGGTCCACCGGCATGAACCCAAAGCCCCTGCAGTACATTTCCCTTGCCACCTCCAGTATTGTAAGCAGGGCCTTTTCTTTTTGGGTTAAGTTATTCCTCCTTGTTTCGTATTCCCTTATGGTTTTAGAGACGAGGTCCCTTCCTGCCACAATAAGCCGAGCGTCGAATTCATCGGCTCGGACGGTAAAATATGCGGCATAAAAGGCCAGGGGGTAATGAACCTTGTAATAGGCTATCCTGAACGCCATGGTCACATAGGCTACTGCATGGGCCTTCGGAAACATGTACTTTATTTTATTACAGGATTCTATGAACCAATCGGGTGTACCAACCCGCCTCATGTCTTCTACGTCCCCGTCGCTAAGCCCTTTACCCTTTCTTACCCTTTCCATTATCCTGAATGCGTTTATTGGATCCATGCCTTTTTTTACAAGGAACAGGAATATGTCATCCCTCGTGGATATTACTTCCTTAAGCGATGCAATCCCTTCCTGTATAACCTGTTGCGCGTTGTTTATCCACACATCGGTCCCGTGGGATAGGCCGCTTATCCTTATTAACTCCGCCATAGTGGTGGGTTTTGTATCCTGCAGCATCTGCCGCACGAACTTCGTACCGAATTCCGGAATGCCAAGGCTGCCCACGGGGCATTCTATATCCTCCGGCTTTATGCCAAGGGATTCGGTGGAACTGAAAAGCTGTATGGTCCTTTGATCGTCAAGGGGAATTTCCCTGGGGTTTTTCCCGGTCAGCTTATGCAGCATTTTGAGCATGGTTGGGTCGTCATGCCCCAGTATGTCAAGCTTTAACAGCCTTCCGCTCAGTGCGTGGTAATCAAAGTGGGTTGTTATAACATCCGAGTTCGGGTCGTCCGCCGGTCTTTGCACCGGGGTAAACTTATGGATATCCAGGTCCCGGGGCACAATCATTACGCCCCCCGGGTGCTGGCCGGTGGTCTTCTTTATTCCGGCACATCCCTTTACAAGGCGGTTTATCTCGGCGTTGTGGACCGTAAGATTCCTCTCTTCCAGGTAACTCTTCACAAAACCATATGCGGTTTTGTCCGCCAGCGTCGAAATGGTGCCGGCCCTAAAGACCTTGCTCTTGCCGAACAGCTCTTCCGCGAACCGGTGCGCCCTGGCCTGGTATTCACCGGAAAAATTGAGGTCGATATCCGGTTCCTTATCC
>DASRVG010000195.1:0-4816 GCA_035655175.1 Clostridia bacterium
TATGAGGCATGCAACCAGCAAGCTGACCGATGAAAAGGACCTTGCAAGGATTGGAACGCTGGGCTTTAGAGGGGAAGCCCTGGCGGCCGTTTCAGCCGTATCCGTAATAAACCTTACCACCAGGACCAAGCAGTCCATTGAGGGAACGCTGTACGCCATAGAAAGGGACCGGGAGATTAAATGCGAGGAAACCGGCTGTGCGCCAGGTACCTGCATAGAGGTGTGGGACCTTTTTTATAATACGCCCGCCCGCCTTGAGTACCTAAAAAGCGATTCCCATGAGGCCTCGGCGGTGCACGATGTCGTAGCAAGGCTTGCCCTTGCAAGGCCGGATATTTCTTTTAAGCTGATTAGCGGCGGCAGGACCCTTGTAAACACTCCGGGGAACCGGAACTTGGAAGATACCATAGCTTCCGTTTACGGGAGGAATACCCTGGAGGATTTGTTCCCGGTTAAGTGCCATGACGAAGGACTTGCAATTACAGGACTTGTGTCCAAGCCCCACGGGTCCAGGTCAAACAGGACTTACCAGTCTTTTTTCATAAACGGAAGATTCGTAAGGAGCAGGCTCATAGCAAAGGCCCTTGAAGATGCCTACAGGACCCTTATTATGGTTAATAGATACCCGATGGCGGTTCTGTATTTTAAGCTTGATACCGAGGCGGTTGATGTAAATGTTCACCCCGCCAAGCTGGAGGTAAAATTCAGGGAAGAAGAAAGGATAAAAAGGGCTGTATACAACTGTGTAAGAACAGCCCTGGAAAAGGGCCGGTGGATTGTTTCGGCGCCGGCAAGAACAACCCATGTCCGTAGTAAACCGGAAAACATATTCGAAAGCCCTATTCTGCAAAAGAATGCCCAGACAGTTCAAAAACCCAGGGTTGTGGAAGAAACTGTTGAATATAATAGGATAGAAATGGATAATAATATAGAAGGCGGCAGATCCAAAATACCACCCATGAAAGTGGTGGGGCAGTTTTTATCCACCTTTATACTGGCCGAGGGGCAGGACTGCGTGTATATCATAGACCAGCACGCCGCCCATGAAAGGCTAATGTACGAACAGCTTACTGAACATTTAAAAAGGGGTAAGATGGCCAGCCAGGCCCTGCTGGAACCGATGGTGGTGGATGTAAGTCCCATTGAAATGGAGGCGGTAAGGGAAAACTCAAACTTGTTATCTGCAATAGGCTATATCATTGATGAATTCGGTGCAGGTTCCCTATTGGTGAGGGCGGTGCCCGTATTCTTCGGTGTGCCCCAGTCAAAGGAATTCCTCAGCGAAGTAATATCAGGGCTTATCCGACAGGGGGATAAGGACAGGCAGGGATTAAAGCAGGACGACGTTATAAGGATGGCCTGCAAGAAGGCCGTTAAAGCAAATCAAAGGCTGTCTCTATCGGAAATGGATAACCTTATCCAAGAGCTGAAGAGGACTGATATGCCCTTTACCTGTCCCCATGGGAGACCGGTATTTGTTACTCTCACCCGGTACCAGCTGGAGAAGATGTTCAAAAGGATTGTCTGAGGGCGGGGTGTAGGTGTGAAAAAACCTTTGGTAGTAATCGTAGGCCCTACGGCGGTGGGTAAGACCGATGTGTCAATCCTGGTGGCAGAACGGATGGGGGGGGAGATAGTATCCGCGGATTCCATGCAAATATACAAGTTTATGAATATAGGAACCGCAAAACCAACCCCTGAGGAAATGAAGGATGTAAAGCACCATATGATAGACATCGTTGAACCTTGGCAGGATTTTTCGGTGGCACAGTTTCAAAGACAGGCAAGAGGTTGCATTGAAGATATTCACAGCCGGGGAAGGCTGCCCGTCGTGGTGGGAGGGACCGGCCTTTACATAAGCTCGATAATCTATGACCTGGACTTTACCAATACCGTGTCCGACCAAAGGTTTCGGGCGGAACTTCAGAAACTGGCCCGGGAAAGGGGGAAAGAATACCTTTATGAATGGCTCAAAAGGGTGGACCCCAGTACTGCAAAAAGGCTTCACGTAAACGACCTTAGGCGTGTAATAAGGGCCCTGGAAGTCTACCACTGCTCCGGCAAGCCAATGTCTGAATATAATACCGGTATGCGAGATGCAGCACTTTACAACCCTGTCATTTTCGGCTTGACCTTGCCGCGGGAGGAATTGTACAGAAAGATTGAAAAAAGAGTGGACAGGATGATGGATGAGGGATTGGTGGATGAGGTGAAGGGCCTTTTGGAAAGGGGCTGCACCAGGGAAATGGTGTCAATGCAGGGACTGGGCTATAAAGAGGTCATCGGTTACCTGGAGGGGGAATACTCCCTTTCCGAGGCGGTAGAGCTTTTGAAGAGGAACACCAGGAGATTTGCCAAGAGGCAGTTTACATGGTTTAAAAGAGATGATAGAATAATCTGGATGGATATCCACGAAATTGGGGATAAGGATAGAACCGCAGACAGGATTGTCCATTATATAAAACTTTATTTGAAAGCCTAAAATTACATGGCGGAGGGGATACCATGAACAAGAACATCATAAACCTGCAGGATGTATTCCTGAACCAGGTTAGAAAGGAACGCGTACCAATAACCATATACCTGATAAATGGGTACCAGTTAAAGGGTTATGTCAAGGGTTTCGACAATTACACCATTATAATGGAGATGGACGGCAAGCAGCAGTTGGTCTACAAGCATGCCGTATCCACCATAACACCTCTAAAAACAGTGGCGTTTATATTTGCCGACGGGGGAAAGGAAAGCGAAAAATAATACGAAAAAAGGGATGCGCAAAAGGTGCATCCTTTTTGCTTGGACACGTCTTTAAAAAGAGCACGAACTGCGCCATCCGTTACTGCATACTATAGTTATAGCAGTCCTTTGGAGGGATGGGCAGTGATAACAAGAAAGGGTTCTTTTCCCGGCAGCGTAAAAAGGCCGGGGCGGTACCAGCTGCAGGCAGAGACAAGGGCCGGTTCAGGCAAGGGCCCGTTACCCGTTCAGGACAGGGAAGACCTGGGGGATTTGATGTCCGAGCTTAACAGCCTTATAGGCCTAGTCAAAGTAAAGAAACTGCTTAGCGAAATAAAGGATTACATAACCATACAGCAGCAGCGAAAGGATATGGGTCTTTTGGCCGAGCCGCTGGTGCTGCACATGGTTTTCAAGGGAAATCCCGGTACCGGGAAAACAACGGTGGCAAGGATACTGGGAAAGGCCTTTGCAAGGATGGGGCTGCTTTCCAAGGGACACTTAACCGAAGTGGAGCGGGCTGACCTGGTGGGAGAGTATATAGGCCACACCGCTTTAAAAACAAGGGAGATGGTCAAAAAAGCCCTGGGGGGCATTCTTTTTATAGACGAGGCCTATTCGCTGGCCAGGGGAGGGGAGAAAGACTTCGGCAAGGAAGCTATAGACACCCTTGTCAAAGCGATGGAGGACTATAAGGATGATTTTATACTGATACTGGCGGGATACCGGGGAGAAATGGAAGCCTTCCTTAGGTCCAACCCGGGACTTAAATCCAGGTTCCCTATACATATTGAGTTTCCCGACTACAAGGTTGAAGAGCTGGTGGATATTGCAGAGCTTATTACCAGGAACAGGCAGTACCGCTTGACGCCCGGCGCCCGGGAGAAAATAAGGGAACTTTTATATGAGAATGCCGGCAGCGGAGAACTTGTAATGGGAAACGCAAGGTACATCAGGAACCTGGTGGAAGCAGCCATTAGAAAACAGGCGGTAAGACTGGCAAAGGCAAAAGTAACGACAAAGGAAGCGTTAATGGCACTGGAGAGGCAGGATATCATTGAAGCCTTGGAGAAATAATTAAGGGGCTTCGGTAAGTATTGATAGCCTTTGAAAGGTCTTATATAATTAAAGGGTATGGTATAAGAGGAAGGAAGGAAAACTAAGTGGACGTGTACAGCATGCTTTGCAAGCATATCAATATTGACAGGGATATCCAGGATTTGGACAGGCTGGTGGTTGAAGATATAAGGGACGAGTTTGAAAGGATAAACGGTATAAGGCTTGTTAACCAGGCAAAGGTATTGAAAGCCATGCAGCAGGAGGGCCTGGCGGAAAACCATTTTGCCGGTACCACCGGGTATGGCTACGGGGATGCCGGGAGGGATATCACCGACCGGGTTTTTGCCAGGGTGTTCGGCGGCGAGGATGCCCTGGTAAGGGTGCAGATGGTTTCGGGAACCCATGCCCTTACCACTTGCTTCAGGGCGGTACTGCGGCCCGGTGACACGGTCTTGTCGGTTACCGGCAAGCCCTATGATACCCTGGAGGAGGTCCTTGGAATACGGGGGAACGCGCCGGGTAACCTAAGAGAATTCGGTATAGCGTACAGGCAGGTGGACCTTAAGGACGGGCGCATAGACCTGGAGAGAGTAGCAGAGAAAATGGATTACAGCGTAAAACTAATACTTATGCAGCGCTCCACCGGTTATGACTGGCGGCCTGCCCTGTCGATAGAGGATATAAAAAAAGCGGTGGCATACATAAAAAAACTCAAAAGCGACGTCTATTTCATGGTGGACAACTGCTACGGCGAGTTCCTGGAAGAAAGGGAGCCGCTGGAGGTGGGGGTTGATATTGCAGCAGGGTCCCTAATAAAAAACCCCGGTGGGGGAATAGCCCTTACAGGAGGATATATTGTAGGGAAAAAAGAGCTTGTTGCCCGGGCCGCGGCCGCCCTTACCGCGCCGGGACTGGGCAAGGAGTGCGGGGCCACCCTTGGCATTACCAGGTCTTTTTTGCAGGGCCTTTTCCTGGCCCCCCACGTTGTGGCGGAGGCGGTAAAAGGTGCGGTGTATACATC
>DASRVG010000196.1:0-5083 GCA_035655175.1 Clostridia bacterium
CATTGAGTCCGGTAACATATCCGGCCCCACAAGTGAAGCAATAAGGTATAGGCTCAACCAGGACAACCGTATCCCCCCCAATACCTTCGACGACCATGACCGGGACGCACCGCAGATATTATACGTACCGGTGGTTGAGCTAGATGCATCAAGCGGCAACAAAAAGGTGCGAATACTGGGCTTTGCCGCCTTCTTTGTCACCGGTGTGCCGGGCAGCGGCAACGAAAGTGAAATTGAGGGCTATTTTATTAAAACGGTCAAAAGCGGCTACGGCTCGGAGGGTCAGGCCAATTACGGCCTTACCACCGCAAGGCTTGTCAATCCATAAAGAGGGGGTTATCCGTTGAACAAGAAAATAATAGTACTTGCGATACTTCTGACAATAATAACATCGCTGGCGGTTTTTCTATACCTGGAAAACTATAAAAAGTCCATTGATTACAGGGAATATGCCCAGGTGGTAGTAGCCAGCCGGACAATCCCCAACCGGTCGAAAATAACCCGGGACATGCTGGAGGTGGTCACAAAGGACAAGGCCTATGTACACCCCAACGCGTGCAGGGACATTGAATCCGTTGCCGGTTCCATTGCCACCACCAGAATTGCGAAGGGTGACGACGTGCTAAAGGACTACATTGCCGCCCCCGGCGACATTGAAAAGGGCCTGGCCTTTGTGGTGCCCGACGACATGCGGGCCATAACAATACCGGTGAACGAGGTGTCCGCCCTTAACTACATGATACGGCCAGGGGACATGGTGGACGTTATTGTTACCATTAGCCTCCAGGAGGAATCGCCCGACGGCAAGACAAAGTCCTATAACCAGAGCAATTACGTACTGCAAAAGGTATTCGTGCTGGCCACCAACAGCAACTTGGGCTACGACAACGGCTTTGTCAACCAGGAGAGCGGCACCTCCGGCAAAAACACCGTCACGTTGGCGGTTTACCCCGAGCATGCGCTACCCCTTGCGCTGGCCTGCGACTATGGTACAATAAGGCTGTTGCTCCGCAACCCGGCGGATGAAAGGGAGACCTCGGTGAAACCTTCTCTGCTGGAACACTTTATCCGAAAGGACGATACAAAATGACGATTAAAGTGCTTATAGTGGACGATGTGCCGGAGACCTGCAGCAATATTTCAAAGCTACTATCCTTTGACGAGGAAATAAAGGTGGTTGGCATCGCGAATAACGGCAAGGAAGCCCTGGACATGGTGGAAGGCCTAAGGCCGGACGTGCTGCTTATGGACATAAACATGCCGATAATGGACGGTATTGAGGCCACCGAAAAAATATCCGTTACCCATCCCGAGATTTCCATTATAATGACCACCGTCCAGAGCGAGCTGGATTATATCAAAAAAGCAATGGTGGCGGGGGCCCGGGATTACCTGGTTAAGCCCTTTACCGCCGACCAGCTAATTAGCTCGGTTAAAAAAATTCACCGGCTGGATTTAAAGAAAAACAGGCGGAAACCGCCTACTCTGTCGTCCAAGCCCAAGGCCATCGCCGTGTACAGCCCTAAAGGAGGCATCGGTACCACCACCATTGCGGTTAACCTGGCGGTTATGATGCACCAGCTAACCGGCAAGAGGGTTGCCCTAGTTGACCTGGACCTCCAGTCCAGCGATATAGGGGTAATGCTGGATTTGAAACTAAACAAAACCATAAGCGATATTGTGCAAAACATCGGGTACCTGGACCAGGACCTACTGAGCGAGTACATGTACAAGCACAGCTCGGGAATAGATGTGCTGCTGGCTCCCCCCGAGCCCCAGTACGCCGAACTGGTAACGCCCGATTATACCGAAAGGATACTAAAACTATTAAAGCAGCAGTACGACTTCATTGTAATGGACACCCCCTGCATCCTGGACACCTTTAACGTGGGCATAATGAACATATCCGACGAGGTACTTATGGTGCTGGCTTTGGAACTTACCACCGTGCGCCGGGTGAAAAAGGTGATGGACCTGATTAAGGAGCTGGGCGTTTCCAACAACTTCCGCTACGTGCTCAACCGGTCCTCCGACGAGATTGGCCTAAACCGGCGGGAGGTGGAAAAGCATCTTGGCATTACCATTGACAACCATATTTCCTCCAACGGCAAGGTGACGGTTAACGCGCTAAACAAGGGCGTACCCTTTGTAATAAACAGCCCCACCTCAAAGATTAGCGACGAGATTAAAAAGCTGGCACTTAACTGTGCCGGGAACGTTCAAAGCAAAAAGAAGAAAAGTTTGTTTTCCTTTTAAAATGCACACTGGAGGGGTTCTAGATGTCACTTCTTGAGATGCTGGAAAACCGCAAAACCAAGCCCGAAGGCGGCGAAGGTGCCCCGCCGGAAACAAGCGACCGGTACGAGGACCTAAAAACCACCATCCACCAGCTACTAATAAACAAGCTGGAGCAGGAGGCCAGGATTTCCGCGCTGGAGGGCAGCGAGCTGGAAAAGGAAATAAGGGACTTTGCCATTGACTACATTAACTCCAATTCGCCCCATATACCCCAGGCGGACAGGAACGGGATAATTGGCTACCTGCTGGACGAGATATGCGGCTATGGGCCAATAACCGAGTTTCTCAAGCAGACCGATATTGAGGAGATAATGGTGAACGGCCCCTACCAGATTTATATTGAGAAAAAGGGTAAGGGAAACATACTAACCAATAAGAAATTTCGCGACAAAGAACACGTTATGCACGTCATTGAAAAGATAATAAGCCCGCTGGGAAAGCGGGTGGACGAGACAAAGCCCTACACAAACGCGAGGCTTCCCGACGGCTCAAGGGTGCACGTAATCGCGCCGCCGGTGGCACCTAAAGGGCCCTATATATCCATCAGAAAATTCGAGACCGACCCCTTTACGATAAACGACCTTATTAGCTTTAACACGTTGACGCCGGAGATGGCAAAGTTCCTCGAGGCCTGCGTCAAGGCGCGGATTAATATAATGGTTTCGGGGGGTACCTCCTCCGGTAAGACCACCGTGCTAAACTGCCTTACCTCCTTTATTAACGAAGACGAAAGGATACTGGTTATAGAGGACTCCATGGAGCTTCAGCCCCGGGGCAACCATGTACTCCGGCTGGAGGCAAGGGACGCCAACATAGAGGGCAAGGGCGAGTTCACCATAAGGCAGGCGGTAATAGAGGCCTTGCGAATGAACCCCACCCGCCTTATAATAGGCGAGATACGGGGTGCCGAGTGCTTTGATTTCCTGCGGGCCAGCAATACCGGGCACCGGGGTAGCATAAGCACCGCCCATGCCAATTCGCCCCGGGACCTTTTGCACGCCTTGGAGACCATGACCATGATGTCCAATATCGATATCCCCCTTATCGCCATCAGGAGGTACATCGCCAGTACGCTGGACCTTATTGTGCAGCAGCAGCACATGGAGGACAACACCAGGAAAACGGTGAGCATCACCGAGGTATGCGGCATGGAGGGAGACGTGATACAACTTCAGGAGCTGTTCCGGTACGAGCAGCAGGGCGTGGAATACGGTGGCAGGGTAAGGGGCAGGTTTTTGTGCACCGGGGTGCGGCCCACCTTCATGGGCAGGATAAAGGCCTCGGGGGTTGCCCTCCCCGACAGCATATTCGAATAGACACGGGGACGGTTCCCCAAACATGGGAGCTTTGGGACAGAGTACCTGCCCCCGTGTCCCGGAGTTAATGGTTGGAGGTGAACAATTTGAATTGGGCTTTGCTGATACTATTGATTTTTCCAACGTTATATCTGTACTACCTTATGATTTTCAAAGGTCTATACAAAAACAAGCTGCGCCAGAGCGAAAGGATTGACAAGTACCTGGCGGCGGGCAGCCCAGAGGAGCAGGGCGAAAGGCCTGTATTCACACTAAAGTCCCTTATAAGGCGGCTGGGAAGGTCCCTTATCAGGGAGGAACGGTCAGCCCGGCTGGAGCTGCAGCTCATTAGGGCGGGCATCCTTTTAAGAAGCGAGGAATACATAATAATTGTATACCTATCGGTGCTCATCCCGCCGATACTTATTTACATGCTAACCGGCAACATATTCGCCTCGGCGGTAACGGCGGTGGCGGGCTTTCTACTGCCCAGGCAGTTTCTTAATGCCTCCATTAGAAAAAGGCTAAACAAGTTCAACCAGCAGCTTCCCGACGCAATAAATGTAATGATATACTCGCTAAAATCGGGCCTTAGCCTTATCCAGGCGGTGGAAAGCGTGGCAAACGAAATGTCCGACCCGATAAGCGGCGAGTTTCGCAGGATGCTAAACGAGATAACTCTGCTTAGCCGACCCCGGAACGAGGCCTTTGAGAACATGAGCAAACGGGTAAGCAGCGACGACTTGGACCTGGTGGTGACGGCGATTATTATTCAGTCCCAGGTGGGGGGCAACCTCGCCGAGGTGTTGGAGAACATATTAGAAACGGTTAGGGACAGAATCACCATCAAGGGAGAGATTAGGGCGATAACCGCCCAGGGCAGAATATCCGGCATAATAGTAGCATCCATACCGGTGTTTGTCGGTACCATGATACTCTTTATTGACCCGGGGTATCTAGAACCCCTTGTGACAAAGCCCATCGGGTGGCTTCTAATCGGTTTTTGTATAATGTCCGAATTCCTGGGCTTTGTATTCATGAAGAAAATAATGACTATAGACTTCTAGCCTCCGGGAGGTGTGACCGTGAATCATATACTGGTACTTGTACCCGTAACCCTTTTCCTTATATTTTATTCGATAACATCCGCCATAGGCAACGCCCGCAAACGTGCCGTTGACAGGATAACAAAGTATATAAAGCACCGGGAGACCACCGCCTTTGATATGGAACTAAACCGGTCGTTGGCGGACAGGCTTATTAAACCCCTTTACCGTAAACTGTCCAATGTCGTTTCGCGAATGATACCACGTAACCGGCTGGAGGCACTAAGTACCAGCCTTTACCACAGCGGCCTAAAAATAAGCCCCCAGGAATTCCTGACGCTACAGTTTGGCACAATGTCGGTTTTTCCTACCGTTTTTGCCATTTTACTTTTCCGGGCAGACTACAACGTTAATGAAATTGTGGCAATATTCATCCTGCTTGCA
>DASRVG010000197.1:0-5629 GCA_035655175.1 Clostridia bacterium
AAGTATAACACCCGCCTTTGGTTCTGTCTACAGGTTCTTCAGGTACTCCTTTACTATTTCCTCCAGTATTTCATCCCGCTCCACCTTGCCTATCAAGCTTCTTGCGTTATTATGGCTGGTTATATAGGTGGGATCGCCGGAAATTATGTACCCGACAAGCTGGTTTATCGAATTGTATCCTTTTTCTTCAAGAGCGTTGTAAACCAATGAAAGAACTTCCTTAACCCTGTTTTGTGCTTCTTTTTCAACATTGAACTTCATAGTTTTGTCGGAATCCTTTAACATGTCCAACACCCCTTTTTAATATTTATTACCATATATTATATATTAATATACATGTCCGTTAAATACAAATAAATAATATATAGCCGGCGGTTGTTTTCAGTTTTGCAATACAGCCCGTATTCAACTAAGGCAAACGGCCGGCAAGGCAGCCGGCCGTTTGCTTGGGAGTGTTTATTTCAACTGCGTTTGCAGGACTTCTACCGCAACCTCCAGGGCCTTGGCGATGTTCTGCGGCTCCTTCGCCCCGGCCTGGGCAATGTCCGGTCTGCCCCCTCCGCCGCCTCCGGCAGCCCTGGCAGCCTCCCTAATTATATTGCCGGAATGGGCGCCGGCGGATACGGCGTCCTTGGTGGCCATGGCCACCATGTTGACTTTGCCCTCCATTAGCGAAGCCAGTACCACAACCCCCGATCCGATTTTGTCCTTAAGTATATCGCCAAGGCTTCTTAAGGCCTCCATGTCCAGGTTATCAATACGGGCGGTAATTACTTTAAAACCTTTAACGTCTTTGGCATCGCTTAGCAGCCTATCGGCCTGCTGGGCAGCCATTTTTTGCATCAAGGAACTTATCTCCCTTTCCTTTGCCTTCAACTCCTCCAATAGGCTTGTCGCCCGTGCCGCGGCATTTTCAGGGGAGGTCTTAAGCACCTCTGCAACATCTTTCAGCAGTTTTTCCCTGTTTTTTAAATGCTGTAAGGCCTTTCTGCCGGTAACAGCCTCAATCCTTCTTACTCCGGCGGCTATACCGCTTTCCGAAAGCAGCACAAAAGTCCCGATGGCGGAAGTGTTCTTTACATGTGTTCCACCGCAAAGCTCCATGCTAAAGTCCCCCGTCTTTACAACCCTGACCATGTCACCATATTTTTCGCCGAAAAGGGCGGTGGCGCCCATTTTCTTCGCGCTCTCCATGTCGGTTTCCACCGTCTCAACCTCAAGGGACTCCAGTATTTTCCGGTTGACCAGGTTTTCCACCTGATCCAGTTCGCTCTCGGTCACTGCGGCCATATGGGTGAAGTCAAACCTCAATCGGTCCGGCTCAACCAGCGAACCCGCCTGCTCAACGTGGTCGCCCAGCACCTTCCTTAAGGCGCTGTGCAGAAGGTGCGTAGCGGTATGGTTCCTCGCGGCATCGCTTCTAAGGTCCGCATTGACCTCGGCCACCGCTTTTAGCCCCGCCTTAACGGCCCCCGTTTTGACAAGGCCGGTATGAAGAATTCTCCCTCCCTGCACCGCTTTGCAGCCGGTAACCTCCACAACAAAACCGTCCCCGGTAATCACGCCCTTATCCCCCACCTGGCCGCCGCTTTCGGCATAAAAGGGGGTCGCCTCCAATATTACCGCCAACCGGTCCCCTTCAACGGCCTGGTCAACCGGCGTTTTCTCCTTCAGCACCGCGGCAATCTTCGTTTCCAGGCTTAATCTTTCATAGCCTTCAAACCTCGTGGCGGGTATTTCGTCCAACTGAGCGATATCCTCGTCGCTCCAGCCCACCTCCTGGGCTTCCGACCGGGCGGCCCGGGCCCTTTCCCTCTGGGCGGCCATCTCCCTGTTAAACCCGTCCTCGTCCACCAACATGCCCTCTTCCTCCAATATATCCCGGGTAAGGTCGAGGGGAAACCCGAAGGTGTCGTATAGTTTAAAGGCCCTGTCGCCGGGGAGCGTCCTGCCGCCCGTTTCTTTTATTTCGCCGATGTATTCCTGCAGTATACTAAGGCCCTGGTCCAGGGTTTCCTGGAACCTTTCTTCCTCCAGCTTTATCACATCCCGGATGTATTCCCTTTTTTCCTTAAGCACAGGGTAGGCATCGCCGGATACTTCTACAACCTTGTTTGAAATATCATACAGGAAGCTGCCCTGAAGGCCCAGCAGCTTTCCGTGGCGGGCCGCCCTGCGCAGCAGCCTTCTCAGCACGTACCCCCTGCCTTCGTTGGACGGCAGTATCCCGTCGCTGATCATGTTGGTTACACCCCGGATGTGGTCGGTTATTACCCTTATGGATACATCCGCTTTCTGGTCCCTTCCATACTCGTTCCCGGTAATCCCGGCTATATAGTCAAGTATGTGCCGGATGGTGTCCACTTCGAACATCGTATCCACGCCCTGCATAATTGCAGCCATCCTTTCAAGGCCCAGCCCGGTATCGATATTGGGGTTTTCAAGCCGGTGGTAATTTCCTTCCGCATCCTTGTCAAACTGGGTAAACACCAGGTTCCAGAATTCCACGTACCGGTCACAATCACAGCCGACACCGCAGTCATTGCTGCCGCATCCGTACTTTTCCCCCCGGTCGAAGTATATCTCCGAGCACGGTCCACATGGTCCTAGGCCTATTTCCCAAAAATTATCCTCCTTGCCCATCCGGACAATCCTCTCAGCCGGTATCCCCACCGACTTGTTCCATATTTCAAAGGCCTCGTCGTCGTCCTGGTATATGGTAATCCACAAACGGTCCTCCGGAAGCTTTAGGTCCTCGGTTACAAACTCCCACGCCCATGTAATGGCTTCCTTTTTGAAGTAATCACCGAAAGAGAAGTTTCCCAGCATTTCAAAGAAGGTACCGTGCCGGGCGGTCTTTCCCACCCGATCGATATCCGGTGTCCTTATGCACTTCTGGCAGGTTGCCACCCTTTTTCTGGGCGGAGTCTTTGCCCCTGTAAAGTACGGTTTCAGCGGCGCCATGCCGCTGTTTATTAAAAGCAGGCTTTTATCGTTTTGCGGAACAAGGGAAAAACTTGGCAGTCTCAGGTGCCCTTTACTTTCAAAGAATTTCAAAAACCTTTCCCGTATTTCGTTAAGGCCCAATTGTTCCATGTTGTTAACCTCCTTTTGCTCCGGCGCCGGGTTCCGGGCACCGGGTATAGATTGTTGTTTGATGGGTCGAGGTGATATACAAAAATCCCCGCCACTGACTTTTGTCAGGGACGGGGAAACTCCGCGGTACCACCCTAATTGCCTTATATGGCCTCTCATAACTTGTAACGGATATATCCGTCAGCATCTACTAACCGGTTCGACACTGAAACTCCAGGACTGCTTCATTCGCCCTATTCCGGAAACCTTTCAGCCAAGGGTTCCCTTTCTGTGGAAACGGTATCGAACTACTCCTTCCCTTCACAGTTTTTCCCTTATGTTAATTTTAAATAAGATTATATATAAACTGCCCCATCTTGTCAAATAATATTATCGTATTGAATTTACTACCTTATCAAATACATATATAACAAATACCTTTACCATCGCTGCCACCGGAACCGCAAGCAGCATCCCGACCAGCCCGAAAAAACGTGCTGCAACAAGAAGCGAAAGTATTATAAACACCGGGTGCATTCCTACGCTGTCCCCCATTATTTTGGGAGTGATTATCCCGCTTTCAAGCTGCTGGATTATCACCACAACCGCAATAGCCCAAAGCGCCTTTGCGGGGCTTTCCATAAGCCCCACCACTGCCACCGGTACACCTGCCAGGATGGGACCAAAGTAAGGAATAATCTCCCCCAGCCCGGTTATTATACCCATAAGAATCGCAAAGTTGAGGTCAACTATTAAAAAGCCTATCGACGCCAAGGCACCCACCACAAGAGCCACCAAGAGCTCCCCTCGGATGAACCCCATAAGTACACTGTCAATCTCCCTGCCAACCCTGGCGGTGTCCTGCCTCAATCTAACCGGTATTACATATCCTATCAAACCAAGAAAATAGTCCTTGTCCTTTAGCAGGTAGAACGAGACCACCAGCGCGATAACCCAGTTTACCAAACCCTTAAAAATTTCTACCAGTTTATCGGCAATACGGTTTACCTGCGATATAATGATTTCCTGTATGTAATCTATGTTGTTCCTTATGGCTTCCCTTAGCTCAGGGGTAAGGGACCTGCTGAACCTAACATACACTCCGTCAAGGTACTCCTTGGTCCTGAAAGCGTAACTGGGAAGTATATCCATAAGTCTCATGGCTTCCCGGTAAACCGACGGAAGCAAGAAAGATAGAAGGCCTGCTGCAGCACTAAGGATAGCTGAATAGACAATAAATACAGCCGCCATCCTTCGAAGGCCCCTTTTTGTCAAAGCCTCCACTAGTGGATTGAAAACATAGGCTATAATTATTCCAATAACAAAGGGTTTGAGGATAGACCATAGGATATCCCTGTTCCGGATGATGAAAACCGCCGGTATTAACACCGGAAGGGATGCGGTAATAATAATCAGAATGTTTCTTGTTTTACCGGTCAATCCGTATCCTCCCAATAGGGCAGGAAGCGACTAAGTCGCTTCCTAAGGCTTACTTTACCATTTCGGTGGCATCATGCACCAGGTCCATCGCCTTTCCGGCCAGTCGCCTGCCCGTCCTTTGCATCCGCCTCCTGGTCCTCGGTGCCGGCATCGGCATCATCATGGAAATCACCGCTCCAATCATTCCGCCCATAATCAATCCGCGCATGAATCTATTATCCATATCAACACTCCCCTTATTGTTTTTGGTTATTGAGTTTTAATAAATTTTCAAGCCCCCCGGGGCTGTCAAGGCTATCGACTTCAATTGTATCCAACACTACGCATCCTTTACCCACCGCCGCAGTATTGTCCAGCCTTAAAAGTTTTCTTCCCTTTATTAGGTCTTCGAAAAGGTCTCCGGCAACCATGTATCCCTCAATTGTACCGCTATTTTCACCGATAACCGTGTCCTTTATCACGCCGATTTCCCTTCCGTCGGCGGTAAGCACCAAATACCCGGTAATGTCCTCTCCATCCACCAGGCGGCCTATGTCCGGCATGTCAAGGTCCCTGCCGGGGGCCCTGTCGTTTACTATCAAAAGGTCGTCTCCAAAGCTCAGTATATCCCTGTAATGCACAACCGCCCTGCCCCTGCCGGGCCTTTTCCTTTTAAGGGTAATTCCCAGTACCCTTCCCCTGGTCCTGGAGCATATTACCCTTTCCACTTCGCCTATGGGACTGCCCTTTGAATCCACAACAGTCATGCCGATTATGTCCGAAACCCTTTTCAAAAACACCTCTCCCCGGATTCTTGCTTTCCATATTAGTTTTAAACATAAACAAACAAAAATTCACTGTAATTAAGTGCATTTTTGGCAATTACTGTATCAATCCTTCTATTATCCCCCCGCCCACCACAAGGTCCTGCTGGTAAAAAACCGCCGACTGGCCGGGAGTTATAGCCCTCTGGGGGATTTTGAGCCTTACCTCCACTTTCCCGTCATCCCGCGGGGAGATTTCGGCATCCGCCGGCTGTGCCGAATACCGTATCTTTACCTTGACCTGCATCGGGTCATGCAGCCTGTCTATGGATATATAATTTACGTCCTTTACAAGAAACCTGTCTTTGAAC
>DASRVG010000198.1:0-15092 GCA_035655175.1 Clostridia bacterium
GAAGGACAGTAGGAGCGGGGGTAGTATCCAAGGTACTGGAGTAAGACAGGGGGACGGTTCTCGTGTCTGTAAATGGGAAATGGGGAGCGAGATGAGGTCGCATCTCTCACTTCTCAGCTCTAAATGGTTGGCACAAAGCGGCCGGGAGAGCTTTAGGGATAATGGGGGACATTCCTTGCGCATAAAGGAATACTAAAATAAAGGGGTGTCCCCATTCCTGACTAATCTTTCCTGCCGCCTGCCGAATACGAACTGTCATTGACAATTGGAAGGATATGTGGTAAATTCTACTGGTAATATTGGGCTCCGGCCGGAGAGTTGACCAGGGGTGGTCCGGGAGGTGTAGTCATGAGAGTAAAAGTTACTCTGGCATGTACCGAGTGCAAGCAGAGGAATTATAATTCGATGAAAAACAAGAAGAACAACCCCGAAAGAATAGAAATGAGCAAGTACTGTAAGTTTTGCGGCAAGCATACCCTTCACAGGGAGACCAAATAATAGTATAAATACTATGTTAGGGTGTGAGTTATATGGCGGGTGAGAAGAAAGGTTTCGGCGGCAGAGCCGTAAGGTTCATGAAAGAAACACGGTCCGAATTGAAAAAGGTGATATGGCCCAACCGGAAAGAGCTGATCTCGTTTACATCGGTGGTGTTTGTAGCGGTGATACTGGCTGCACTTCTCATATTCGTGTTTGATTTGGCCTTCGGCAAGATGCTGGGGCTGATAATCGGGTAGAAGGAGGGAAGGGCCACAAGGCCCTTAAGTTTATGCCTGAAAAGTTGGAACCAAAATGGTATGTTATTCATACTTACTCCGGTTATGAAAACAAGGTGAAAGCCAATCTTGAAAAGGCTGTTGAAAACCGGGGATTGCAAGATGTCATAACCGAAGTGCAGGTACCCATGGAGGAACACTACGAAAGGAAAAACAACAAGCTGAAAAGGACGTTGAAAAAGGTTTTTCCGGGATACGTACTTGTTAAGATGGTCATGAACGACGAATCCTGGTATGTTGTTCGAAACACCCGCGGTGTTACCGGCTTCGTAGGACCGGGGTCCAAGCCCGTGCCTCTTACCGACGAGGAAATAGTGAGCTTGGGCGTGGAAGAGATACCCATAGTGGTGGATTTTAAGGTAAAGGACCCGGTAAAGGTTATTAGCGGACCCTTTGAAAATTTTATAGGGACCATTGAAGAGATAAACTTGGATAAACACAAGGTGAAGGTTCTGATATCCATGTTCGGCAGGGAAACGCCTGTGGAGCTGGACTTTGTACAAATAGAGAAAATACGATAAGGAGGTGTGTTTATGGCAAAAAAGGTAGTTGGAATAGTCAAACTGCAAATACCGGCAGGCAAAGCCACTCCGGCACCACCGGTGGGAACCGCCCTTGGGCCCCATGGAGTAAATATAATGGGCTTTTGCAAGGAGTTCAACGAAAGGACCGCAAAACAGGCCGGTCTTGTTATCCCGGCGGTGATTACAATATACCAGGACAGGTCCTTCAGCTTTATTACCAAGACGCCTCCTGCTCCGGTACTGCTTAAGAAGGCGGCAGGAATAGAAAGCGGCTCCGGAGAACCAAACAGGGTTAAGGCGGGCAAAGTATCAAAGGCGAAAATAAAAGAGATAGCGGAATTGAAAATGGCGGATTTAAACGCCGCAAGCCTTGAAGCCGCCATAAAAATGATTGAGGGAACGGCAAGAAGCATGGGACTTGTGGTGGAGGAATAAAAAATAAGGATAAGGCACCGGTGGGAGGTAAAAATACCGCGAATACCACATAGGAGGTAATAGTATGCCAAAGAGAGGCAAGAAATATCTAAACAGTAAAGAGCTTTACGATTCAAAAAAGCTGTACGATTCGACCGAAGCACTGGAACTGGTGCAAAAGACCGCAACGGCGAACTTTGATGAAACGGTGGAAGTATCCGTTAGGCTTGGAGTGGACCCGAGACACGCGGACCAACAGGTAAGGGGGGCAATAGTCCTGCCCCACGGTACCGGCAAGACCAAGAGGGTTTTGGTTATGACCAAGGGAGAAAAGGTCAAGGAAGCCGAGGAAGCGGGCGCGGACTATGTAGGACTGGAAGAGTACGTGGAAAAGATTCAAAAAGAAAACTGGTTTGACTTTGACGTAGTTGTGGCAACCCCCGATGTCATGAACGTAGTGGGAAGGCTGGGTAAGGTGCTTGGGCCAAAGGGGCTGATGCCCAACCCGAAATCCGGCACCGTTACCTTTGATGTTGCAAAGGCCATAAGCGAAATAAAGGCTGGTAAGATTGAGTACAGGCTGGACAAGACCAGTATAATACACGCCCCGATAGGAAAAGTATCCTTTGGGACCGAAAAGCTTGTGGAGAATTACAAAGCCCTTATAGAAGCCATTATAAAGGCAAAGCCGGCGGCGGCAAAGGGCCAGTACCTAAAAAGCATTGTGGTTTCCAGTACAATGGGTCCCGGGATTAAGATAAACACTGCAAAACCGATTGACTAAAAAAGGCCGATGCGGCCAAAAAAACAAGAATACTGGTTACCCAAGACAGTAGGAGCCTTTTGGCTTAAACATTCCTACCGAGGTAAGAAGCAATGGCTTTAAGCCTTTTGAGTGCAAAGCCTCTACCTGTCTTCGGGTAGAGGCTATTATCTTGCAAGTACTGGTCATGCCCATTTAACAGAGGAGGTGCAAAAATAAGTGTCGGACAAAAAGATAGCCAAGCAGCAGGTGGTTAACGAAATCAAGGAAAAGTTCCAGCGGGCCGAGGCCGTGGTGTTGGTTGATTACAGGGGCCTTAACGTGGCGGAGGCAACCGAACTGAGAAAAAGGTTCAGGGAAGCCGGGGCCGATTACAAGGTCTATAAAAACACGCTGATGACAAGGGCCCTGACCGAGCTCGGGATGGAAGAACTTATTCCCTACCTTACCGGGCCCAACGCTGTAGCCCTGGGATATGACGACCCGGTGGTTCCGGCCAAAATTATTTCCGAGTTTGCCAAGGACCATGAAAAGCTGGAGATAAAGGCCGGGATGATTAGCAGGAAGGTTATAGGCGCAGAGGGCATAAAATCCCTGGCCAGCCTGCCTTCCAAGGAGGTGCTTGTGGCACAGGTCCTCGGCGGCCTGAACGCGCCCATTACCGGTTTTGTAAATGTACTGCAAGGAAATATCAGGAATCTAGTGTATGCATTGAATGCCATAGCCGAGAAAAAAACCGCTTAGTAAAAAAAATATGGAGGGATAAATCATGGCAAGCGAAAAAATTCAAAAACTGATTGAAGAGGTAAAGAATCTTACGGTACTGGAACTATCAGAGCTGGTTAAAGCCCTGGAAGAGGAGTTCGGTGTTAGTGCAGCCGCTCCGGTGGCGGCGGTGGCGGCGGCGCCGGTGGCCGGCGGGGCAGCCCCGGCGGCGGCCGAGGAAGAAAAGACCGAGTTTGACGTAATCCTTGCGAACGTAGGCCAGGAAAAGATCAAGGTTATCAAGGTGGTAAGGGAAATCACCGGCCTTGGGCTCAAGGAAGCCAAGGACCTTGTGGACAATGCTCCCAAGCCGGTTAAAGAGGGCGTAAGCAAGGAAGAAGCACAGTCGATAAAGGCAAAGCTTGAAGAAGTGGGTGCCGGCGTAGAAGTTAAGTAACGGCCGGGAACAAACAAAGCGAAAACGGCAGGCGGGATATATTATATTCCTGCCTTGCTGTTTTTTGAGAAAACTTTTTCAAATGGTTGACAATAATAGAGCCTTGTGTTAATATTATAAATTGCATTGATATGAGCAGATTTAGGATTCGTTATTACATTTGTATAAAATATTTATTATATGGAAATAGTATAATAGATGTATTATGCCCTATTTGACAAAAATTTAATTAATAAAGCTGTAGTCGATTTGACCGGCAAAACAAGGGTTTATTTGTTCTATTCATTTTCAAGGCCTTCCGGTGGCAGTTCATGGAGCATAATTGTGGGAGACCACCGTTTGCAGCGACTAAGTCGCTATTTTACTTTTATTTCAAGAGGTGAACGATGATGGTACATCCTGTTCAGATGGGCAAGAAGGTTAGAACAAGTTTTTCCAAGATTGATGAAGTGCTGGACATGCCGAACCTCATCGAGGTGCAAAAGAATTCCTACATGTGGTTTCTTGAGGAAGGCTTGCGGGAAGTGTTTGAAGATATTTCCCCCATCCAGGACTACACCGGGAACCTGGTGCTTGAATTCCTGGACTACTACTTGGAGGACAAACCCAAGTATTCGGTGGAAGAATGCAAGGAACGGGACGTGACATATTCAGCACCCCTTAAAGTAAGGGTTAGACTTATAAACAGGGAAACGGGAGAAGTAAAAGAACAGGAAGTCTTCATGGGGGATTTTCCCCTTATGACGGACAAGGGTACATTCATCATTAACGGCGCTGAAAGGGTTATAGTAAGCCAGCTTGTAAGGTCTCCGGGAGTCTATTATGCTGAAGAGATTGATAAGACCGGCAAGAGGCTTTTTTCTGCTACGGTTATTCCCAACCGGGGCGCATGGCTTGAGTACGAAACGGATTCCAACGATATAGTATATGTAAGGGTGGACCGGACCAGGAAGATACCCATTACGGTGCTGGTTAGGGCCATGGGATATAACACCAACCATGAAATAATAGAACTATTGGGGCCGTCCGAAAGGCTGCTGACAACGCTGGAGAAGGACAGCTCAAAGAATGCCGAGGAAGCTCTTTTGGATATTTATAAGAGGCTCCGGCCGGGGGAGCCGCCCACCATTGACAGTGCCCAGTCACTGATCAATACGCTGTTTTTCGACCCAAAAAGGTACGACCTGGCCAAGGTGGGAAGGTATAAATTCAACAAAAAACTGGCGCTGTGGTCAAGGATATGGGGAAAGACAAGCGCCAGTGATATTGTGAACCCGGTTACCGGCGAAGTGATAGTGGAAAAGGGGCAGAGAATCATCAAGGAACAGGCGAAGACCATTCAGAACTTGGGGATAAATTCCGTGGATATAAAATACGAGGATACCGTAATAAGAGTGGTAGGGAACAACTTTGTAGATATAAAGTCGGTGGACCTTCCCTTTGATATTTCGGAAATAGACCAGCTCAAACTGAACAGGATGCTTTATTATCCCGTGCTTAAAGAAATCTTAGATTCGTGCAAAACCGCCGAGGAACTGAAAGAAGCCCTTAGGGAAAGGGCGGCGGAACTGTCCCCCAAGCATATAATAGTAGACGACATTATTGCATCAGTCAACTATATTTTCGGCCTCAGCTATGAAATAGGAGACATAGACGATATAGACCACCTGGGCAACAGGAGGCTCCGGTGTGTCGGAGAGCTTTTGCAGAACCAGTTCAGGATAGGCCTTTCCAGGATGGAAAGGGTGGTCAAGGAAAGGATGACCATCCAGGATATAGATGTCGTTACGCCCCAGGCCCTTATAAATATAAGGCCGGTGGTGGCGGCCATCAAGGAATTTTTTGGCAGCAGCCAGCTGTCCCAGTTTATGGACCAGACCAATCCGCTGGCGGAGCTTACGCACAAGCGCAGGCTGTCCGCCCTTGGACCGGGAGGCCTAAGCCGGGAAAGGGCAGGATTTGAGGTAAGGGACGTGCACAATTCCCACTACGGAAGGATATGTCCAATCGAGACCCCTGAGGGACCAAACATAGGGCTGATAGGTTCCCTGAGCACCTATGCGAGGATAAACGAATACGGGTTCATAGAGGCCCCTTACCGCAGGGTGGACAATAAGCGGGGCGTTGTTACCGACGAAATTGTATATATGACCGCCGACGAGGAGGGGGAATACACGATAGCCCAGGCCAACGAGCCGCTGGATGAAGAGGGAAGGTTCCTGGATAAAAGGATTACCGCAAGGGCCGGGTTTAAAAGGGATATCGTGGTGGCCCCGGCGTCGGAGGTGGACTTCATGGACGTATCGCCGAAACAGGTGGTTTCGGTGGCCACATCCATGATTCCCTTCCTGGAAAACGATGACGCAAACAGGGCGCTGATGGGCGCCAACATGCAGAGACAGGCGGTACCCCTATTGAAACCCAAGGCTCCCATTGTGGGCACCGGAATGGAGTATAAAGCGGCAGGGGATTCGGGAGTGGTGGTGACAGCCAAAAATTCCGGCACCGTTATCCGGGTTACGGCGGAAGAGATAAGAATAAGCCGGTCGGACGGCGGCGGCGTGGATATATACAAACTGCTTAAGTTCAAACGGTCCAACCAGGGTACCTGCATAAACCAAAGGCCCATTGTTTCCATGGGCGAGGAAGTGGAAAAAGGGCAGGTCATAGCCGACGGGCCCTCCACCAACGAGGGGGAAATCTCGCTGGGCAAAGACGTGCTGGTTGGCTTTATGACATGGGAAGGATACAACTACGAGGACGCTATCCTGATAAGCGAAAAGCTGGTCAGGGATGATGTGTACACCTCCATTCATATAGAGGAATACGAGGCGGAGGCCCGGGACACCAAGCTCGGACCGGAGGAGATAACCAGGGATATACCCAATGTGGGCGAAGACGCCTTAAAGGACCTTGACGAAAGGGGCATAATACGGATAGGGGCGGAAGTAAGGGCCGGTGACATACTGGTGGGCAAGGTAACGCCCAAGGGCGAAACGGAGCTTACCGCTGAGGAAAGGCTCCTTAGGGCCATATTCGGTGAAAAGGCCCGGGAAGTAAGGGATACGTCCCTTAGGGTACCCCACGGGGAATCCGGTATTATAGTAGATGTTAAGGTGTTTACCCGGGAAAACGGGGATGAGCTGCCGCCCGGGGTTAACAACCTGGTAAGGGTGTATGTTGCCCAAAAAAGAAAGATATCGGTGGGAGATAAGATGGCCGGCAGGCACGGCAACAAGGGGGTTATATCCAGGATACTGCCGGAGGAGGATATGCCTTTCCTCCCCGATGGAACCCCGCTGGAGATAGTATTAAACCCGCTGGGCGTGCCCTCCAGGATGAATATAGGACAAGTGCTGGAGGTGCATTTGGGCCTTGCGGCCAAGGCGCTGGGCTGGGAAATATCAACCCCGGTATTTGACGGGGCCAGTGAAGAGGATGTATTTGCCACGCTGCGCCAGGCGGGCCTCCCGGAAGACGGAAAACTTGTGGTATACGACGGCAGAACGGGGCAGCCCTTCGATAACAGGGTTACAGTGGGATATATGTATATGATGAAACTTGCGCACCTGGTGGACGACAAAATCCATGCCCGGTCCACCGGACCCTATTCGCTGGTTACCCAGCAGCCGCTGGGCGGGAAGGCCCAGTTCGGAGGCCAGAGGTTCGGTGAGATGGAGGTTTGGGCCCTGGAGGCCTATGGAGCGGCCCATACGCTGCAGGAGATTTTGACGGTGAAATCCGACGACGTGGTGGGCAGGGTAAAAACCTACGAATCCATCGTTAAGGGGGAGAATATACCGGAGCCCGGCGTACCGGAATCCTTTAAGGTTTTGATTAAGGAACTGCAAAGCCTTGCGTTGGACGTTAAGGTTCTTTCGGAAGAGAACGAAGAGATTGCACTAAAAGAACTTGACGACGACGAGGATGAAATGGAAGAATTGTCGGTAAACATTGAGGGCAGGGAAGACGAGCCGGAGGACATTTCCTATGACGGTAAGCTTGATGAGGATGACGAGGAATTTGAAGACGAGCTTAATCTGGATGACCTTCAGCCGTTGGATGACGAGGAACTGGAAATAGACGATTCGCTTTTTGAGGACGAAGATTTTGAAGATGAAGACGAAGAAGATGGTTTAGATTATTAATGAAGGGAGAGAAAACCCCTTGTTCGAACTGAATTTTTTCGATTCCATCAGGATTGGCCTGGCTTCACCGGAAAAAATACGTGAATGGTCCAGGGGGGAAGTAAAAAAACCCGAGACCATAAACTACAGGACGTTGAAACCTGAAAAGGAGGGCTTGTTCTGCGAAAAAATCTTCGGGCCCCAAAAAGACTGGGAATGTCACTGCGGTAAGTATAAAAGGGTAAGGTACAAGGGCATTGTCTGTGACCGGTGCGGCGTGGAGGTTACCCGTTCCAAGGTAAGAAGGGAGAGGATGGGGCATATAGAGCTCGCGGCCCCTGTATCCCATATTTGGTATTTCAAGGGTATACCCAGCCGTATGGGGCTGCTGCTGGACATGTCGCCCAGGGCCCTTGAAAAGGTCTTGTACTTTGCATCCTATATAGTAATAGACACGGGGAACACCGGCCTGGCTGAAAAGCAGCTGCTTACGGAAAAGGAATTCAGGGAAGCCATTGAAAAGTATGGAAACAAGTTCAAGTACGGCATGGGAGCCGAGGCAATAAAGGAACTGCTGCACAGGATAGACTTGGATAAATTGGCGGAGGAGCTTAAAGTCCAGCTTAATGAGAGCACGGGCCAGAAAAAAATCCGCGCGGTAAGAAGGCTGGAAGTGGTGGAAGCCTTCAGGAAGTCCGGCAACAAACCCGAATGGATGATATTGGACGTAATCCCGGTAATACCGCCGGAGCTGAGGCCTATGGTGCAGCTGGATGGCGGTCGGTTCGCCACTTCGGATTTGAACGACCTATACCGGAGGGTTATAAACAGGAACAACCGCTTAAAGAGGTTGCTTGACCTGGGCGCCCCGGATATTATAGTAAGGAACGAAAAAAGAATGCTGCAGGAGGCGGTGGATGCCCTTATAGACAACGGGCGGCGGGGACGCCCCGTTACCGGACCGGGCAATCGGCCCCTTAAGTCGCTGTCCGACATGCTAAAGGGCAAACAGGGCAGATTCCGCCAGAACCTCCTTGGAAAAAGGGTGGACTATTCGGGCCGTTCGGTTATAGTAGTGGGACCGGAGCTTAAGATGTACCAGTGCGGTCTTCCCAAGGAGATGGCCCTTGAACTGTTCAAACCCTTTGTTATGAAAAGACTGGTTAACGAAAACTATGCCCATAACATAAAAAGCGCGAAACGAATGGTGGAAAGGGTTAAACCGGAAGTTTGGGACGTCTTGGAGGAAGTTATAAAGGAGCATCCGGTGCTTTTAAACAGGGCGCCCACGCTGCATAGGCTGGGCATACAGGCCTTTGAGCCGGTGCTGGTTGAGGGCAGGGCCCTTAAGATACACCCGCTGGTCTGTACCGCGTACAACGCCGACTTTGACGGCGACCAGATGGCGGTGCACGCACCCCTTTCGGCGGAGGCCCAAGCCGAGGCAAGAATTTTGATGCTGTCCACGAACAACATACTCAAGCCGACCGACGGGAAACCGGTGGTTAGCCCCACCCAGGACCTGGTCTTGGGGCTTTATTACCTGACCGCCTATGTCCCGGGCAGAAAGGGCGAAGGAAAGGTGTTTCGCGATTTCAACGAAATGCTTATGGCCTACGAAACCGGGGAGGTGGACCTCCATGCGAAGGTAAAGGTGAGGATGCAGGATAAAACCGATGGCACTTACGGCATGGTGGAGAGCACGGTGGGAAGGTTTATTTTCAACGATGCGCTGCCGGAGGGGCTGGGGTTTGTTGATAAAAGCATACCGGAGAACAAGTTCAAGTTGGAAATAGACGAACTGGTGGACAAAAAAATAATAGGCAAGATAATAGACCGGTGCTACAGGCTGTACGGCAGCACCGAAACCGCCATTGTGCTGGACAGGATGAAGGAACTGGGATTTAAATACTCCACCAAGGGAGCCATAACCATTTCGGTGTCCGACATGATTATACCGGAAGAAAAAGCGCAGCTTCTTTCCAAGGCGGACGAAGAAGTGGATACCATTGAAAAGCAGTACAGGAGAGGCCTAATATCCGACGATGAAAGATACCAGAAAGTAATAGAGACCTGGACCAGGGTTACCGAGGATGTAACCGAGGCGCTGATGAAGAGCCTTGACCCGATGAACTCGATATTCATGATGGCCCATTCTGGGGCAAGGGGAAGCAAGAACCAGATAAGACAGCTGGCGGGAATGAGGGGCCTTATGGCCAACCCTTCCGGACGGATTATAGAGCTTCCCATCCGGGCCAACTTCAGGGAAGGTCTTACGGTGCTGGAGTTCTTCATATCCACCCACGGCGCCAGGAAGGGACTGGCGGACACCGCCTTAAGGACCGCGGACTCCGGGTACCTTACCCGAAGGCTGGTGGACGTCAGCCAGGATGTAATAGTGAGGGAAGAGGACTGCAGTACCAATCAGACCCTTGAAGTAAGCAGCGTACTGGACGGCAAAGATGTAATAGAAGACCTCTCCGACAGGATTTGGGGCAGGTACACGCTGCATGAAGTGGTGGACCCCAATACCGGCGAGGTTATTATACCGGCGGATACGCTGATAAACGACCATTACGTGGAAAAGGTGAAAAAGGCGGGCATTAAAAAAGTACCAATACGGTCGGTGCTGACCTGCCGCTCAAGGTACGGAGTATGTTCCAAGTGTTACGGGGTTAACCTGGCCACCGGAGACTTGGTAAACGTCGGCGAATCGGTGGGAATAATAGCCGCGCAGTCGATAGGGGAGCCCGGGACCCAGCTTACCATGCGTACATTCCATACCGGCGGCGTTGCGGGGGATGACATTACCCAGGGTCTTCCAAGGGTGGAAGAGCTGTTTGAGGCCAGGAAGCCGAAAGGCCTTGCGGTCATTGCCGAAGTATCCGGTACCGTTAAAATCAACGAAAGCAGGAAAAAACGGGAGGTCATGGTTATATCCGACGAGGGAGAGGTTAAGAATTACCTTATACCTTACGGTGCATGGATTAAGGTCAAGGACGGGGATACTGTTGAGGCCGGTGACGAGATTACCGAGGGCTCGGTAAACCCCCATGATATACTGAAGATTAAGGGCATCAAGGGTGTCCAGACTTATCTTTTGCAGGAGGTACAAAAGGTTTACCGGCTCCAGGGCGTGGATATAAACGACAAGCACATCGAGATAATAATTAGGCAGATGCTGAGGAAGGTCAAGGTGGAAGATTCCGGGGATACTTCCCTGCTGCCCGGCGGGCTGGTGGACATTTTCAAGTTTGAGGAAGAGAACCGTGCGGTAGAGGCGGAGGGCGGAAAACCGGCTGTTGGTAAAAGGGTGCTTTTAGGCATAACAAAAGCGTCCCTTGCAACCGAATCCTTCCTGTCGGCGGCGTCCTTCCAGGAGACCACCCGGGTACTCACCGAGGCGGCTATTAAAGGCAAGACCGATCCACTGGTAGGGCTTAAGGAGAACGTGATTATAGGCAAACTAATTCCGGCCGGTACCGGGATGAGTCGGTACAGGAACATACAGGTAATGGCGGAGGAAGAAGAGCAGCCGGAGGAGACCGACGTGGAATAGGTGCAAAGTCCTATAAATTATATAATTGACACGGCCGGGCGCGAGTGGTAGAATATATACTGTTGCTGTTGCGGCTGTGGGCTGGACATGTAACATTTTAACCTTGGAGGTTTTTGTATGCTGGATAGGTTAAAGACCGCTCATAAGGTGGTTGGCACCAAGCAGTCGATAAGGGCGGTCAAAGAGGGGAAGGCCCTGGTCGCATACATTGCACGGGATGCCGACCGCCATATCATACAGCAGTTGGAGACTTTATGCGACGAAAACGCCATAGAAAAGGTTGTAGTGGATACCATGGAAGAGCTGGGGCGGGCATGCGGTATTGATGTAAAAGCCGCTTGTGCCGTCATACTAAAGCAGTAGCCCGGGGAAACCGGACAAGGGTCGGTATATCCGGACTGCGGTGGAATAAAACAGCAGCAGCCCTTCCCGGCGAAGGGCTGTTTTTGTGATAAGTTGAACTCAAGGAGGTGAAAGAATGCCGACCATTAACCAGCTGGTGAGAAAAGGAAGGGCTGTGGTGGAATACAAGTCCGCATCCCCCGCACTTAAAGAAAACCCTCAGAAAAGGGGAGTGTGCACCACCGTAAAAACAACCACGCCTAAGAAACCCAATTCCGCCCTGAGAAAAATTGCCAGGGTGAGGCTGACCAACGGGATCGAGGTATCCGGTTACATCCCGGGTATTGGACACAATCTCCAGGAGCACTCGGTGGTGCTAATAAGGGGCGGCAGGGTTAAGGACCTTCCCGGTGTAAGGTATCATATTATAAGGGGTACCCTTGATGCAGCCGGTGTTGAGAACCGAAAACAGGCCAGGTCGAAGTACGGTGCCAAAAGGCCCAAAAAGAAATAATTGAATAATAATTGTGTCGCTGTGCATTTTATATAGAGTACAGAGCACAACGGCGTGCTATTGTGCCGTCGAGTACCGATGAATGATTTTCGATTATTAAGGAGGGAAGCAGTGTGCCAAGAAAAGGAAGTGTTCCCAAGAGGGAATTGTTACCCGACCCGATATATAACGACAAGGTGGTTACAAAGCTAATCAACTACGTTATGCTGGACGGGAAAAGAGGTGTCGCCCAGAAAATCGTGTACGGCGCCTTTGAAATAATAAACAAAAAAACCGGAAGAGATCCCCTGGAAGTTTTCCGGGAAGCCCTTGACAACGTCATGCCGGTACTGGAGGTCAAGGCAAGAAGGGTTGGAGGGGCCACCTACCAGGTGCCCATGGAAGTGCGCCCGGACAGGCGCCTGGCCTTGGGGCTGAGATGGCTGGTTAATTATGCTCGGAACCGCGGGGAAAAGACAATGAAGGAAAGGCTGGCGGCGGAAATACTAGACGCCTTGAACAATACCGGGGCCAGCGTTAAGAAGAAAGAAGACACCCATAAGATGGCGGAGGCAAACAGGGCCTTTGCCCATTACAGGTGGTAAAACCGTTGAACTGTCAAGCAGAAAAAAGCCGGCCTAAGGCCGGCCGAAAGGAGTACCGAAGGTGCCTAGAGAATTTCCCATAGAAAAAGTAAGAAACATCGGAATAATGGCACATATTGACGCAGGGAAAACCACGACTACAGAGCGTATCCTGTTCTACACCGGGCGGCTGCACAGGATGGGAGAAGTGCATGACGGCGCCGCGGCTATGGACTGGATGGAGCAGGAACAGGAGCGGGGGATTACCATTACTTCCGCTGCTACCACTGCATACTGGAAGGGCCATAGAATAAATATCATCGATACGCCAGGGCATGTGGATTTCACTGTTGAGGTGGAAAGGTCCCTGCGTGTCCTTGATGGTTCGGTAGCGGTTTTTTGCGCAAAGGGCGGTGTGGAGCCCCAGTCCGAGACAGTATGGCGCCAGGCGGACAAGTATAATGTTCCGAGGATTGCATATGTAAACAAAATGGACATAACCGGGGCCGATTTCTTCAATGTGATGGAGATGATGAGAAAAAGGCTGGGGGCAAACCCGGTAGCGGTACAGCTGCCCATAGGCAGGGAGGACAATTTCAGGGGCATCGTGGACCTGATTGCCATGAAAGCCGTGTACTACCTGGACGACTTGGGCACAAAGAGCGAGGAAAAGCCCATCCCCAAGGACATGGTGGAATTGGCCGAGGAACACAGGAACCGCATGCTTGAATCGGTAGCCGACTTTGATGACAGCCTCCTGGGAAAATACCTTGAGGGAGAGGATATCCCCAGGGAAGATATCATAAGGGCCCTTCGGGCAGCGACATTAAACGTTAAGATAATCCCGGTATTGTGCGGGTCCTCGTACAGGAACAAGGGGGTTCAGCTGCTGCTGGACGCCATAGTGGCTTACCTGCCATCGCCGACGGATGTGGAGGCAATCAAGGGAGTGCTGCCCGACGGTGACGAGTGCGAGGAAAGGCACCCCTCCGATGATGAGCCCTTCTCGGCACTGGCTTTTAAAATTATGACCGATCCCTATGTGGGCAAGCTTACATTTTTCAGGGTGTATTCGGGAACCCTCAAAACCGGGTCCTATGTATATAATGTGACAAAGGATAAAAAGGAAAGAATAGGCAGGATACTGATGATGCACGCCAATGACCGGCAGGAAATATCCGAAGTGTATGCCGGTGACATAGCCGCTGCGGTAGGCTTCAGGGAAACGACCACCGGTGATACGCTTACCGATGCCGGGCATCCACTGATCCTGGAATCCATGGTTTTCCCGGAGCCGGTCATTTCGGTCGCCATTGAGCCCAAGACAAAGGCGGGTCAGGAGAAGATGTCCATTGCACTGCAAAAACTATCGGAGGAGGACCCAACCTTCAAAACCTATACCGACCCGGAAACGGGGCAGACCATTATTTCAGGGATGGGGGAACTGCATCTTGAGATAATAGTAGAAAGGCTTCTTAGGGAATTCAAGGTGGAGGCCAATGTAGGAAAGCCCCAGGTATCCTTTAAGGAGACCATAACCAAAAAGGTCAGGGCCGAAGGCAAGTTCATACGGCAGACAGGAGGCCGGGGCCAATATGGTCACGTGGTCATAGAACTGGAACCCTTGGAGCCGGGTAGCGGATTCGAATTTGAGAACAGAGTGGTTGGCGGCGCAGTGCCCAAGGAATATATACCGGCGGTGGAGGCGGGCATCAGGGAAGCCATGGAGAATGGCGTGCTGGGTGGATACAAGGTATTGGATGTCAAAGCCACCGTTGTAGACGGTTCGTTCCACGAGGTGGACTCCTCTGAAATGGCCTTCAAGATAGCCGGTTCCATCGCGTTCAAGGAAGCCGCGAGAAAGGCCGGCCCGGTGCTTCTGGAGCCTATTATGAAAATCGAAGTGGTGGTTTCGGAGGATTACTTAGGGGACGTTATGTCGGACATAAGCGGCAGAAGGGGCAGGATAGAAGGAATAGAGCCCAGGGCGGGCACCCAACTGATAAAGGGGTACGTACCCCTCGCAGAGATGTTTGGTTATGCCACCGACCTAAGGTCCAAGACCCAGGGCAGAGGCACCTATACCATGCATTTCAGCCATTATGAGACGGTGCCCCAGAGTATTAAGGAGCAAATTTTAAAAATAATATAACAAGGGGGAATTGCTGCCCGGCTGCGGGCTGCCCCCTGTAAAACTTTTTGTAGAAAGGAGAACAAAGGAATGGGAAAGGCGAAATATGAGAGGACCAAACCGCATGTAAACGTAGGTACCATTGGCCACATAGACCATGGTAAGACGACGCTTACGGCAGCAATAACCTATGTACTGGCGAAGAGGGGCGGGGCTA
>DASRVG010000199.1:0-5617 GCA_035655175.1 Clostridia bacterium
GTGGTAAACAACGCGATAGTCATGGTGGACTATATAAATACACTGCGGTCAAGGGGTGCAGAAAGGAACGAGGCCATATTGAAGGCAGGGCCGGTAAGGCTGCGGCCCATACTGATGACCACCCTGACCACCGTGCTTGGGCTGTTTCCCATGTCCCTTGGCATCGGTGAAGGGGCGGAGCTCCAGGCACCGCTGGCTACCGCGGTTATAGGCGGATTGACGTTTTCCACCGTGCTGACGCTGGTGGTTATACCGGTAGTGTATACAATAGTTGACGACATGGGAAGCAGGATGCGTCGCCGCTGGCAGCAAAGGCAAAGACTAGGGCAAAGACAAGGGGACGGTTCTCTTGTCTAGACAGACAGGGGGACGGTTCTCTTGTCTAACGACTGCCAACTGACTTTGTAACTTGTAATCAAAAGAACCGTCCCCATGATTATGTGAAGGAGGTTTATGCTAATGAAAAGAAAGCTTTTTGCATTGGTTTTGTGCCTTGTTACCGCCGCTTTCCTTTTTACCTCCGCCGGGGCGGACGAGGCGGACCAGGCCATGACCTTTTCGCTGCAGCAGGCGGTGGACTATGCGCTGGAGAACAGCGCCGCCATAAAGCTTGCCAACACGGCGGTGGATAAGGCGGAAGTGGGCTACAAGGAGGCCAAGAGGGCATATGACAAAACCGATAAGATATCCGGAGCTCAAAGAAGAGAAATGATGACTGAAGGTATAGTTATTTCAGCCGATGCTATGTTTGAAAACTACAAAATGGACGAAGGATATTACAAAGAAATGGCGGACATGGGCAGGACCCTGGCCAAGGCGGGCCGGGAGCAGGCCATAGAGACGGTAAAAATGGCGGTGCAAAACGCCTACTTTAATCTGCTGTTCGCTAAGGAGAAGGCGGGGATACAAAAGAGCGTGCTGGATTCCGCCGAGAAGGACATGGACATAGCAAATAAAAAATATGAGCTGGGCATGGTGTCCCAAGTGGACGTTTTATCCTCCGAGGCCGCCCTTGAGAGCGCAAGGCTGGGCTATAACACCGCGCTGCGGGACCTGGAATACCAGGAAATGTCCTTCAACAAGACGCTGGGGCTGCCGCTTAAGACTAAGGTAAACCTTACCGACAGCCTTACCCATGAAGAGCCGCCGGAAGCCGACCTCGAAGAAAAAGTAACGCTGGCCCTTCAGAACAGGTATGAAGTGATTGCGGCGAAGGAGCAGTACCGGGTGAACGAATTAAACCACAAGCTAACGCTGGGCTGGTATCCTGAAAACACCTTTGTTACCAGGCAGGCAAGGTACGACATGGAAAAAAGCCACCACCAGCTGGTAAGCACCGAGCAGGACGTTGAGCTTTCAGTAAGAAAGGCGTACATGGACATGCACAGCGCCTATGAGAGCATCAATGTACTGGGCAAAAACGTGGAAAGGCTTCAAAAAGCCTATGACATCGCAAGGCTGCGTTACGACAGCGGCATGGCCACCAGCCAGGAAGTGGTAAACGCCCTTAATGCGCTTAACGACATCAAGCTGCAGCACCTTAAGGCGATACACGGGTACAACCTGGCAAGGCTGCAGTTTGAAGCATCCAGCGGTATAGGCATAGCCGCAGCCGGCGGTATGGGAACCGCTGTCGCAGGCGGGGCCGGCGGTGTCGGCGCTGCCGGCGGCGCCACGGCTGCAACGGCCGGCGGATTTTAGGATGTAAAGAACTAATGAGCAGACGGGGGGTACAATTGCTATGGCTGAAGTTTCAAAAAGGGAGCAGATACTGGCGGCGGCGGCGGAGGTTTTCAACGAAACCGGCTACCACAGCGCCAGGGTTAAGGATATCGCCACCCGGGCCGGGATAGGCAAGGGGACAGTGTACGAATATTTTGACAGCAAGAGACAGCTTTTCGAGGAATCAATATTTTATGTGCTGGAAAAGTATCTTCGCGAAACCATGGAAGGCGCGGACGCGATACCCGACCCCGTAGGGAAGCTGAGGGGCGTTATAAGCATGCAGGCATCGTTGATGGACAAGAACAGGGTCATTGCATCTCTATTAGTGAAGAACACCGTGGACGTGCACAAGGAGATGCTGGACCGGCTTATTGACTTCCGGGAAAGGGTGCTGGATTTTATCGCCGGTATAATTGACGAGGGCATTAAAAAAGGCGTATTCCGGCCGGTGGACCCGCGCCTTGCGGCTATCCTGTTCATGGGGATGATGCTGGAGGCGGAGACCATATGCTACATCGGTTCCTGGATAAGCAGCCGGACCATAGACACCATGATGGATTACATGATAAACGGGATAGGGAAATGATAATAGGCGGGGATAAAAGGCCCGCTTTTTTATGTTTCCAAACCTTAAGGTTTCGCGGCATACGTGTCGATAAATAATGGTAGGGCTGGAATTTGACTTATATTGTCTGGAGGGAAAGGAGTGGAAAGGGTCCTATGCGAAGTTTCAGGAGCAAAGTAACGATAAGCTTCATTTTTGTGGTGCTCCTGGTATCACTGACATTGGGGGCAATATCCGTGCGCAACATGAAGGTTGAGGTGGAGGGCCTTTCGGCAAAGAAACTTCAAGCCGATGTTTCGCTTATAAACTATATGTTCGAATACGAGTTTAACGGCGACTGGCGGCTGGATACCTCTGCCAGCGCAAAGGGCGTGCTTTACAAAGGCAACTATAATGTTTTAAGCTACATACAGCTAATAGATACCATCAGCGAACTTACCGAGGGTACAAAGGTGGCCATATATCAGCACAACGAGGTGATTGCCACCAACATTTCCGGTGATGACGGTAGAAAAATAGTGGGATTGGAGCTTGAGGACCAGGAAATTATTAGTAAAGTTATGGAAGCAGGGGAAAAGTATTCAGGCACTACATACATAAATAATGAGGAATACTTGTGTAATTACCTGCCACTAAAAAGTGCCGAAGGCCAGGTGGTGGGCATGCTGTTTATAGGGATTCCGACGAGGGACTATACCCAGTCCATAGACAGCTTTTTGTTTAAGCTGTGCCTGTGGGGCATAGGCAGCGTGGTTGCTGCAATGGTTATAGCGCACCTGCTTTCGGGGTCGATAGTGGGCCCGGTGAAGGACATAGCCGGTGCGGTGGATGCGGCCGCGGAAGGAGACCTCACGGTAAGGACCGGTATAAAATCCTCCGACGAGCTGGGCAAGCTGGGCCAGGACTTCAACGGCATGCTGGATGCCCTGAAAGGGTTTATGCAGGGGGTCCAGGACGCAGTGCTTAAAGTGTCCGGGTATTCGGAGGCCCTGGCCACGGCATCCCAGGAAACGTCGGCCTCATCGCAGCAGATGGCCACCAGTATCCAGGAGATGGCCCAGAAAACATCGCTGCAGTATGAAAGGACCATCCGGGGCAGGGAGCTGACCGAGGACATTTCCATAAGGATAAAGGAGGCCACCGATCAGATGGAGGCCATCCTGGAGAATTCGAAGAAGATTAAGGCCAGCACCGACAAGGGTATAAATATAGTAGAGGAGCTCAAGGAGCGTAACGAGGACAGCAACAGGGCCAGCGAGCAGATTAAGCAGGTATTTGTAACGCTGGAGGAAAGCACCGGCAGCATTGACGGGATAATAGGCGACATTGACGATATTGCGGCCCAGACCAACCTATTGGCCCTTAACGCGGCGATAGAAGCGGCCCGGGCCGGTGAAACCGGCAGGGGGTTCGCCGTTGTGGCGGAGGAAGTGCGAAAACTCGCGGACGACAGCCTGAGGGCCACGTCCCAGGTGAAGGAAATAGTGGCTAATATAAGGGAAAAAATGGCCAGCGTCCAGGAAGCGGTGGACACCGGCCAGCAGGTAGCGCAGCACCAGAACAGCGCGGTGCAGGAAACCATCGAGTTTTTCAAAAACATCGCCGCCGCCGTGGACGGTGTGGTGAAAAGTATCGGGGAGATATCCGAGAACTCCCGGAATATTAATGACAACAAGGAGGACCTGGTGCGGCAGATTAACGAGGTATCCGCCCTGGCGGACGACCTGGCCTCCACGGCGGAGCAGATTTCCTCGGTGACCCAGCAGCAGGCGGCGTCGTCCCAGCAGCTTGCGGAGACTTCGGCGCAGATGGAAAGCCTGGTGACCGAGCTGGAAAAAGCCCTCGAAAGGTACAAGCTGTAATCACATAATCACAGGGACGGTTCTTTTGATTAGCGCATCTCAGTATGACACCGGTTTAAATATGCTGTATATGATTCGCAGGAGGTGGCTTCGGCCGCCTTTTTTATTTGCCTGGCACGGGCTACAAATAAGCAGTGAAAGCCTCTTTGCTGCACGGGTTATATATTATGTTATGTATAACAAAGTTGTGTTATTATTATAATTAGAATAAGATGTATTGTCGGCCTATAGACCTGACCACGACCATTGGAATGAGGATTTTAAAACAAGGAGGGATAAAAAGCGATGAATTGCATCGTATGTAAAGGAGAATTAACAAAAAAAGATATAAACCAAATTGTTGATATTGATGGACATATTATTATAATAAAAAATGTGCCGGCAGAGGTTTGCGAACAATGCGGCGAAAGCTTTTTTGAAAACCAGGTTGCATTAACACTCGAAAAAATCGTTGATGAAATTGTAAGTAATAAAGCCGAGATTACTATAGTGAACTATAACGATAAAGTAGCATAATCACAAGGACGGCAGGTTGTGCCAAATTGGCAAACTACGATAAAATGGTTTCTTAAAATCATGGTCTCTAAAATGCGTTCCTTTGTGCCGGTTGTCGTTAATATGTAGCTTAAAGGGGTTGAGAGAAATAATTTTCTTTCAATCTCTTTATTATTTCCTTTATACCTTAATCCACCCATGCTGGGCGTCATCAATCCTTCTCTTTCTGCTTACTCTCCAGGTATATCTCATAATACTTTCCATAAATTACTACAAAACATACCCCCGGATATTGGAAAAAGATTGCGAATATATATAATAAAGCGTACGCGACCATACATAAAAGTAAATTTGTAAGGAGGAGTGCACATGAAAAGACTAGTAGCGCTGACACTGGTTATGGCAATGGTACTGGGGTTTGCGGCAACGGGTTACGCCGCACCCAACTGGAAGCAGGGAGGAGGCCTGCCGCCGGGGATACAAAAAAAAGTGACCCTATCAATGCTTGTGAACCTGTTGGACCTTGACCTGGTTCCCTGGGCCAAGAACTCCATGGAGAAGATGTATGTCAAGGGCTTTATAAAGGGTTATGGGGACAACACCTTTAAGCCCAATGCATCGGTTTCGCAGCTGGAAGCCGTGATAATGGCCTTGAGGATTATGGGCTGGGAGGAAAACGCCAGGAAGATCAACAACCTTCCGTCCAAATACAGGGGTGGAAAGCTGGACCCGTGGGCTTACGGTTATGTAAGCATTGCATATCAGAAGGGGATTCTTGACGAAGTGGACCTGATGTACTTTAACCCCAACTCGGCGGCCAAGCGCTGGGAAGTGGCCAAGTACTTTGTAAGGGCGCTGGGCAAGGAAGACGAGGCCGAGGAGCACATGAACGAGAAGTTGAAATTTAAAGACTATGCCGCAATACCGGTGGGGGCAGTGGGGTATATATACGTGATGAACGAACTGGGGC
>DASRVG010000200.1:0-7959 GCA_035655175.1 Clostridia bacterium
AATACCTAAAAAGTTTGGGTCTAAAGTCAGTATCCGAAAGATATTCATTAGTCCATTAATATCTTTTCGAACCGCCGTATGCCGGACGGCACGTACGGTGGTGTGAGAGGACGGGGGTTAATCATCCCCTCCTACTCGATTGAATAAAATTATAATATTTGGAAATAATACCTCTAGCAGTACCAGGGAGGTATTTTTTTATGAAGGGTTTGCATTCGCCAAAAAAACTGGCGATGGTGTGCACGGTGCTCCTGGCGGCAGCCTTTGCCATAGGCTACCTAGCTGTCAACGAGGAAACCCCGGACATGGTGCAAAGGCCGGACGAAGAAGGAAAAACCAAGGAACAGGAAGAACAGCAAACCGATAATACATATTTGGATTATGTTCCGGAGCCGGTTTCCACTTTTCAAACAAGGCTTTTATTAAAGACCTTTTACAAGGAGTGCGGCCACACCGCGGTAGAGAGGCAGGATATACCGGAACAACTGGCAGGTCTTGGGGAAGAAGAGCTGCTGGAGCATTACCCCGGCTGGGAAGCAGAAAAGTTTCAAGGCGATGAAATAATACTCTTCAGGCAGGTGGAGGGGGCGTGCCCGGGGCACTATGTTTTGCGAATGTTAAGCGGATACGTTGCGATTTACATGACAGCCGAAAACAATGAAGAGACGCTCGTCGAGGTTACCGATATTCCCGTTTCAATTCTGAGACTTAGGGACCAGCAGCGATTGAGGGAGGGCATTTTACTGGACAGCATGGAAGAAGTAAATCAATACCTGGAGGATCTAGGGAGCTGAGATGCGTGAGACGGGATGTGTGAAATGGGAATTAATATTGCTGCGGAGAACAGTATTTACTGTTCTTTTTTACTTAGGATAAAAGGGATAGGCAATTTATTGTCGAATATATGTTTGGAGGTGGGGTGGTGTGAGGATAATAGGGATAGACCCGGGAATTGCGATTACCGGTTATGGTATAATAGATAAGCACGCAAACAGCTATAAACCAATTGCCTACGGTAAAGTAACCACCGAAGCCGGGCAGGATACGTGCAGGCGATTGGTGAGCATATATAATGACCTTACACGGATTTTTTATGAATACAAGCCGCAGTGCGCCGCCGTTGAGGAGCTGTTTTTCAACAAAAACGCCAAAACCGCAATGGTAATCGGGCAGGCAAGGGGGGTAGCAATACTTGCTGCCGCCAATGCCGGGCTGGAAATATTCGAGTACACGCCGCTGCAGGTAAAACAGGCGGTGGTTGGATACGGTAGGGCCCAGAAAAGGCAGGTTCAGGCCATGGTAAAACTGCTCCTTAATCTTAATGAGGTTCCCCAGCCGGACGATGTGGCGGACGCGCTGGCGGTGGCGCTGTGCCACGGCAGCTCGTGTAAACTCCAGCATATACTGGATAGGAGTTGAGGTCATGATTTCTTTTGTCAAGGGAAGGGTGGAAGACATTGACCGGGACTTTGTGGAAATTGACGTAAACGGCGTAGGATATAAAGTGTTTTCGTCAAAGTCCACCCTTAGCCGGTTAACGCTAGGGGAATTGGTAAAACTGCATACCCAAATGATTCTGAGGGAGGATTCGGTGTCCCTGTTTGGATTTATTCATAAGGAGGAGCTGTACCTTTTCGAAAAGCTTATATCGGTAAGCGGCATTGGCCCGAAAGCCGCCGTTTCAATCCTTTCCAGTATGCCGCCAGCGGATTTTGCCGGCCTTATTGTGGGAGAAAGGATAGAGGACCTTATGAAAATACCCGGTATTGGTCGTAAGACGGGGGAGCGGCTTATCCTTGAATTGAAGGATAAGCTGGACATATACTGCGACGGGAGTTTTTCACCGGAACCGGTAACCGATAGCAAGAGGGAAGCGATGGAGGCGCTGGTTTCGCTGGGGTTTGAAGCCGCCAGCGTACGCAGGGTATTGGCCGGCATAGATGAAGAAGGAGCCGATACCGCCCGGCTAATAAAACTTTGTCTGAAAGGATTAAGACCGTGAAGGGTGGGGAGAGATTAAAGTGGAAGAAAGGATGATTTCAGCAAAGTACCTGAGTGAGGATGGAATTCTCGACTCCGGGCTCCGGCCGAGGTTCCTCGCGGAATACATTGGTCAGGATAAAGTTAAGGAACAGCTTTCAATTTTCATAGAGGCGGCCAGGAAAAGAAATGAAGCCCTTGACCATGTCCTTTTGTACGGTCCTCCCGGCCTGGGAAAGACCACCCTGTCCGGAATAATTGCAAATGAAATGGGGGTCAGCATAAGGATAACCTCCGGCCCGGCGATAGAAAAAACCGGGGATTTGGCGGCTATACTGACCAATCTCGGCGAGAATGACGTGCTGTTTATAGACGAAATCCATCGCCTCAATAGGAGCGTGGAAGAGATACTGTACCCGGCCATGGAGGACTTTGCATTGGATATTATCATTGGAAAAGGCCCCAGCGCACGGTCCATCAGACTTGACCTTCCAAAGTTTACGCTGGTTGGCGCTACAACACGGGCGGGTATGCTTACCTCTCCCTTGAGGGAAAGGTTTGGTATTATGTCCAGGCTGGACTTTTACAGCATAGAGGACCTGGAGAAAATAATAATCCGTTCCGCCGGTATCCTGAATATAGATATAAGTAAAGAGGCGGCCCGGGAGATTGCCGGCCGTTCCAGGGGTACGCCCAGAATAGCCAACCGAATACTAAAGAGGATTAGGGACTATTCACAGATAAGGGCAAGCGGGGCTGTGGACCTTGGGATAACCAGGGAGGCCATGGACTTGTTGGAGGTTGACGATAAGGGTCTTGATGATATAGACAGACTTATACTGGGTACCATAATCGAAAAGTTTGAAGGGGGTCCGGTTGGACTGGACACCATCGCTGCGGCGGTGGGAGAAGAAAGCGTTACCATTGAAGATGTAATTGAGCCGTATCTTTTGCAAATAGGTTTTATAAACAGGACATCCCGGGGGCGGGTAGCCACGCCCCTTGCGTACCAGCATATGGGTAAGAGGGTAAAGGAGGATTAAAGATATGGGGTTTGATGCCATAGGGAAAATTATACTAACCTTTGGACTAATTATGGTTCTTGTGGGAGGCGGTCTGCTGCTTATTGGCAAACTTGGGCTGGGAAAGCTGCCGGGGGATATTTTTTTCCAAAGGGGAAATACTACCTTTTATTTCCCGCTGGCTACGTCTTTAATAGTCAGCCTGGTGCTTACGATAATTCTCAACCTCATATTTCGCAGGTAAAGGGAACCCTACCCCCAAAAAATCCGTCTTTATATAGAATAATATAATAAGCGAGGTGTGGGGTGTGAGGGAAATAGCAGCCCTCGTAGAAAAGGCCAAGCATGATAAACAAATAAGGGAAAGCGTTATTGTCAAGTACACCCCATTCATATTAAAGACGGCATCCGACCTCACCGGCCGGTATATAAACCAGGGCATCGATGAGGAATACAGTGTAAGCCTTATTGCGTTTAACGAGGCAATAGATAGTTTCGACAGCACGAGGGGTGTATCCTTTTTTGCCTTTGCCAGGGTGGTAATACGAAGGCGCCTTATGGATTTTATAAGCAGGCAAAATAAAAAGTCTTGTGAAATATCCATGGAAACGCTGGAAGACGAGAGCCCATATATAGAATACGGTGTATCCCTGGACCGGTATATTCAAACCACCGAACAGGAAAACAGGAAATTGGAGATTGAGGACTACAGCAGGGCACTTAAGGAATTCGACATTTCCTTTGACAGCCTTGCGTGTGCGGCGCCTAAAAAAAGGGATGCAAGGTCCAGGGCGGTGGAGGTGGCCCGAATAATTGCGGGAAGTCCGCAGCTTCTGGAATACCTAATGAAAAACAGGCAGCTGCCACTTTTGGATATCCTGGATAAAACCAGCCTTAGCAGGAAGACGCTTGAGAGGCATAGGAAGTATATTATTGCGATAGTGCTGATTCTGTCGGGAGACTATAATTATCTCAGGGAATATATACAGGGATAGAGGTGGGGTATATGCCCAGGGGAATTATTATGAGCATATCGGGCAGAAAAGCTGTTATACTGACCAAGGACAGCGATTTTGTGAAGGTTGTGCTGCCGAAGGGCGAATATGGCATCGGGCAGGAAGTAGATACTGCCGGCATCAAATATAGCTTAATAAACAGGCGGTTGGTATCAAGAAGCAGGAGATTGACTGCCGCAGCCGCTGTGCTTATCATCGCGGTGATTCTGCCGATGATTGCTACCGCAATATTTATGAACACCGCCGTGTATGCCTATGTTACCTTGGACGTTAACCCCAGTACCGAGTTTTCCATTAACGGCCGGGAAAAAATCATAAAAGCAAAGCCCCTCAATGAAGAAGGCTCCTTGGTACTTGAAGGTGCAGACCTAAGGGGTAGGGAAATTGAATACGGCATAGAGTATTTTGTAGCAAAGTCTTGCGAACTGGGGTATGCGACGCCGGGGAAAGAGGGAGCGGTAATAGCTACCACCGTTATGGAGAAGGAACAGAATAACGAACTGGAGCAAAAAATATCCGAGACATTGGAAAAGACCATTGAGCAGAATAAACTTACCGTCGAAATGGGAGTGCTGGCGGCCACAAAGGAGATAAAGGAAGAGGCAGAAAAGGCGGGTGTATCCGCAGGGAAATACCTGATTGCACTGCAGGCAAGGGAAGAACATTTGGAGGTGGACATGGAAGATGTGAAGAAATCCTCCATATCCTCCGCTGTTAACAAGGCCGGTGGAGATTTGCACAGTATCCTAAAGAAAGCCCGCAAAACCAGTGAGGAACTGGCGGAACTGCTGGAGAAAAACCGGGAAAAGCTGCGGGACGAAAGAGACCGGGACAACAACGACAGGGAAAAGGACGGCAAAGGAAGCGGTGATAATGAGGAGCGGGAAAGCAGCTACAGGAACCAAAAAAACGGCCGTAATGGCAAGGATAATAACGGAGTCATCGGCAGGAACAGTAAGCAGGACAGGAACGACAGCAGGGCTGACGACAGGGATAACGACAGCAGAAACGACGATAAAAGGGATAGCTGGAATAAAGGAAAAAGAAAGGACAAAAAGGACAGCGATAGAAGAAATGAAGAAGAAAGGGATAGCGGAAAAAAAGATAGAAGAAATAATGATGCCAAGGACAACGGCAGAGGAAATGGCGACAGGGACAGTAAAGACAATGGAAAGGGAAAAGTAGACAATAGGAATAACAACAAAAAAGAAAACAGCGGGAACAGTAAAGACCAACAAAACAGCAGCGGGAAAGCAAAGGTAAGCCGCCCGGCCGATAACAAAATGCCTGGAGTGGTAAGGGACATACTGAAACGATTATTTGACAAAAACCGGCTGCCCCGGTAAACGGGGTGCCGGTTTTTCTTTTCGGCCTGCTCGGGCTAAAACAAAATAAATTGTTCTATTCATTTATTATGTCCAGCTTGTCCACCTTAACCTTTTCTATTAGTCCTCCTGTAACGGCAACCACCTGCATATTGACATCGGCTATATGGAAGTCCTTCCCTACCTCGATACTTTCTTCATAGGTCTCCGCCAGGTGGGCTATGACTCCGCCCAGGGTATTTGCCAAGTCTTCGGGTATATGGCTGCCAATTATTCTGTTTGCATCCTTAACGGGGGTTGCAGCACTCAGGGTGGTACCGCCGATATCGGATATTTTGGGAACAAACAGGAAGCGCCTTATGGCGAACAATCCCGCCAGCGCAACAACACCGATCAAAAACTCGTAGGTTTCGGTGGTGTAAATGAGAATTTTGCGGGCAATTGCGAAAAACATCACTTCTATGACACTGCCCGGAGTGTGGCGAATAAGCATAAGCGCCAGTTCCAGCCCTATAACCAGCAGCAGCAAGTAACCCAGCATGTCCCGAAACATGTTGTATGTGTCCGGAGGCTGCGCGAATAGTATGATTTTCACGTAATGAAACAATTCTATCCCGCCGATAACAACGCTGATTATAACAAAAACGGCAAATATGGTTTCCAGCCAGAGCACTGCGGTTTGTACCTTTTTATTGGTACGCTGCATTTACATACCCCCTATCGGTTGGTTAGAAAAGCCGTAGAACTGAAAGCAAAAAGCAAAATAAATTAAAAATAACTGTGCAGCTACTTTGTCTTATTTTTAACACTTTTCTTCTTAATAATTTTATATCATAAACTCCTTCCTTTCGCAACGTTTTGCGCAGTCCTTGCCGATAATAAACTTGTGCACGGAACAGGGATTACCTGGATGAAATTTCGCACATTTAAAAGGAGTAAGGGGTTTGTTGTCGAATTATCCTATGATGCAAACCTTACAGGAGGGGATATAACATGGCAGGAAGGATGGCGGCAGCTGCTGCTGTGATTATAGTAGTAATCGCTTCTTTAACAGTACAGGTATGGGCGGGCCCTCCGGATACAATTAGAGTCGGACTAAGATATGATGCCACGGCTCCGTCGTCGGTGAGGGTCAGTTCCGGCAGCGGAATAGAGTTCGGTATAAATACCGGCAGTGGTTTTGTAGGGCTGTACATCCATGCCGGAAAGGGAAATGTGCATGTCCGGAAGGACGGTTATTTTGTTGACAGCAAAGGGCTGTTAATAGAGATAAACAGTGCGGACGCGCCCCCGTCCGGATTGGCCTTCGGGCCGTATCACTTACAGGTCTCCGAGGCCCTCCCGGATAGACAGCAGGCTGAAATGATCCTGCAGCAAATTGCCGGGCAGGGGGTGGAAGGATTTATTGTATACGACAACGGTTGGAGAGTGTGGACCGGTAGGTATATAACGGAGAAGGAAATGGAAAGCCATAAGCTTAAGCTGAGGGACAAGCTTGGCGGCGCCTACGAGGTTTATCCCGTATACCCTTCGGGTGGCCGGCTGCAGCTTAACGACGACGACGGAAAGCCGCTATTCATGTTTGAAGGAAATAGTCATTTCCTCATATCCAGGCCCCTTGATGGAAGCCATATTAATGTGGACGGGAAAAGATTCAGGGGCAATATCGAGTTTAAAAGGCATGGGGGAGGCAATATTACGGTGGTTAACTCCCTGCCGCTGCAGCATTACCTGTACGGCGTGGTGCCGAGGGAGGTAAACCCGGGCTGGCACATGGAAGTGCTTAAGGCCCAGGCGGTGGCCGCCAGGAACTTTGCTGCTGTAAACTTAAACAAGCACGGGGCTTACGGGTTTGACGTGTGTTCAGGGACCGACTGCCAGGTTTATGGCGGCTTTGACAGCGAAAGCCCGTCAACCAATGCCGCCGTGGATGAAACCTGCGGGCAAATGATATACTACCAGGGAAAATCGATAACGGCATTTTACCATGCCAGCAGCGGCGGCCACACCGAAAGCTCCGAGAACGTGTGGAGCATCTCGCTGCCCTATATTAAAGCGGTGGAGGACAGCTTTGATGCCGGTTCTCCGCACCAAAGCTGGCAGAGGGTATATACAAGCGGACAGATAAGCTCCATACTGGCCGAACACGGTATAAATATAGGCAGTATCCAGAATATAAAGGTGGACAGTTATACCCCTGCAGGAAGGTCGCTGTCACTTACCATAGAGGGATCCAGGGGCAGCACGGTATTGGAAAAAGAAAGGAGCAGGGCGGTGTTCGGGTATAACGACCTAAAGAGCACCCTTTTTACCGTTGAGACCGATGCCGACCTGTTTGTGCTGGAAGGGATAGGCCGACCGGTCAGGAAAGTGGCGGCGGCGGAGGCAAAGGCAATAAGTGCCGCCGGTATAAAATCACTGGACCAAGGGCCGGACCTACTGACGGTCAGCAGCGGAAGGGACTATGCAACTGTGAACAAGTATCCCACCCGGTTTATATTCAACGGAAGAGGCTGGGGCCACGGCCTGGGTATGAGCCAGTGGGGCGCAAAGGGCATGGCGGAGGCAGGGTATAGCTATATAGATATTTTACAATACTATTATCAGGGCTGTGTC
>DASRVG010000201.1:0-4747 GCA_035655175.1 Clostridia bacterium
GAACTGGTCCGCCTTGAGGCTTGCCCCGCCCACCAGCGCTCCATCTATATGGGGCTGTCCCAAGAGGGCTGCGGCATTTTCCTTGTTCACGCTTCCGCCGTACAGTATGCGTATGGTATCTGCCCTGTCTTTGCCCGCCAGTTCACCCAGCATTCCCCTTATGTATTCAATAACGCCGTTTGCGTCCTCCGCCGTTGCCGACCTTCCGGTCCCAATGGCCCAGACCGGCTCGTAGGCGATTACAACTCTTCCTATCTCCTCTTCCGTCAAGCCCTTCAAGTCTTCCATCACCTGGTGCCTTACCAGGTCCCGGGTCCTTCCCGCTTCCCTTTGCTCAAGGGTTTCGCCTACGCACAGTATCGGGACAAGCCCGCTTTTTAGAACCTTCGCCACCTTCTTATTTATAAGTCCGTCGGATTCCCCGAATATCTGTCTTCTCTCGCTGTGCCCCACGATAACCAGCTCCACCCCCAGGTCCTGCAGCATGGGAATGGACACCTCCCCGGTAAAGGCTCCGCTTTCCTCGTGGTACACGTTCTGGGCCCCCAGCCTTATTTTCGAACCGTCCAGCGCTTCCCTTGCATCCCTTAGGGCGGTAAAGGGCGGGCACACCGCTACCTCTACGGCGTCCCCGTTGTATCCTTCCCGGATTTCCCGGATAAGGGCCGCCGCTTCCGCGCCGGTCTTGTTCATTTTCCAGTTCCCGGCTATCAATGGCTTCCTCACAATATCACTCCCATTACTATTTATTCAACAGGCTTGCTATCCCCGGCAGCTCCTTGCCCTCCAGGAATTCCAGCGAAGCCCCTCCCCCCGTTGAAACATGGGTCATCTTGTCGTCGTACCCCATTTGTGAAACGGCGGCGGCGGAATCCCCTCCGCCCACTATGGTGGTGCCGCCGCACCGGGCCATGGCATCGGCAATCTCCCGGGTGCCCCTTGCGAAGGTGGGCATTTCAAAGGCCCCCATGGGACCGTTCCACACCACGGTGGCGGACTTTAGTATAATGTCCCGGTAAACCCCTATGGTCTTTTCCCCTATGTCAAGGCCCATATAATCATCGGGAATGCCCTCCGCGTCCACCGTGTAGTGGTCCGCATCGTTGTCGAAGGAAGAGGCCACCACCACGTCCCTTGGAAGAACCAGGTTTACGCCTTTTCGCTTTGCAGCCTCAAGGGCCTCGGCCGCTGTTTCTATATAGTCCTCTTCCAGCAGGGAGTTCCCCACGTTAAGCCCCTTCGCCTTAAAGAAGGTATAGGACATCCCCCCGCCTATCAAAAGGTTATCCACCCTGTCCAGGAGGTTTGAGATGACCCCAATTTTGCCGGAGACCTTGGCACCCCCCAGTATCGCGGTAAAGGGCCGTGCCGGGTCCTGCAGCGCCTGTCCCAGGGCCTTAAGTTCCTTTTCTATCAGGAATCCCGCCACCGAGGGAAGGAAAGCGGTAATCCCCGCCGTGGAAGCATGGGCCCTGTGGGCGGCTCCGAAGGCGTCGTTTACAAACACTTCCGCCATCTCCGCCAACTTCTTTGCAAAGCCCGGGTCGTTTTCGGTTTCCTCCTTGTGGAACCTCACGTTTTCCAGCAGCATTACCTGTCCCTGCTGCAAAGCTGCTGCTTTTTGGCGAGCATCCTCCCCCACAACATCGTCCGCCATCAATACTTCGGTGTCCAGCAGTTCCGCCAGCCTTCGTGCAACGGGGCGCAGGCTGTATTTATCATCCACCTTGCCCTTGGGCCTTCCGAGGTGGGACATAAGGATAACCTTGGCGCCTCTTTCCAGTAAAAACTCTATTGTGGGAAGGGATGCCACAATCCGGGTATCGTCGGTAATATTCCCCCGGTCGTCAATGGGAACGTTGAAATCGCAGCGAACCATTACTTTTTTACCCGCTACTTCCACGTCCCTTACCGTTTTTTTATCCACTTCCATTCCTCCTCGCAAAAGGTTATATATTTTTATAACCCAATTATCATGCCCTTATATATTCTACCAGATATACTACCCGGTGGGAATAACTCCATTCATTATCATGTCATGCCAGTATTTTTTCAATATTTGCGGTTATTTATTCCTCCCGGCAAAAGCGCTGTCTTACTCTATATTTAGCCTGCAAATAAAAAGGGACAAAGAACCGTCGTCCCTTGTCCCTTTTTGTTCCTTTGTCCCTTTTTTCTTCTATACGCCTTTACTGCCTATGTATCGTACCAGGTCCAGGACCCTGCAAGAATAACCCCATTCATTGTCATACCATGCCAGCACTTTTACCATGTCCCCGTCCACCACCATGGTGGAAAGACCGTCCACTATCGATGAATAGGGGCTCTTCTTATAGTCTATGGAAACAAGAGGCTTGTCGCTGTACTCCAGTATTCCCTTCAACGACCCGGCGGCGGCTTTTTCGAAGGCTGCGTTAACCTCCTCCGCCCCGCCCGCTTTCTTGCTAACCAGTGCAACCAGGTCCACCAGCGATACGGTGGGGGTGGGCACCCTTACCGCCATTCCGTTTATCTTGCCCTCCAACTGTGGCAGGACCAATGATACCGCCTTTGCGGCGCCGGTGGTGGTGGGTATCATGGACAGGGCCCCCGCCCTTGCCCTCCTCAGGTCCTTGTGCTTTGCATCATGTATGTTCTGGTCGTTTGTATAAGCATGGACCGTTGTCATCTGGGCCTTTATTATGCCGAATTCCTCGTCCAGCACCTTTGCCACCGGTGCCAGGCAGTTGGTGGTGCATGAAGCGTTGGAAACAATGTGGTGCTTGTCCGGCTGGTACTTGTCCTCATTGATGCCCATGACGATTGTTATATCCTCATTTTTTGCCGGGGCGGTTATTACCACCTTCTTTGCCCCCGCGGCAAGATGTTTCTCGGCGGTTTCCCTTGTCCTGAAAGCCCCCGACGATTCAATTACTATATCGATGCCCAGCTCTTTCCACGGAAGTTCGTCAAGACCGATCCCGGTCAGCCCCTTGTACTTCCTCTGTCCTATTATTATTTCGTCACCCTCTACCGAAACATCCTCGGGATAGGTATCATAAAGCGAATCATACTTGAAAAGGTGCGCCTTTATCGCGTTGTCCGACGACCGTGCGTTTATCGCCACAAATTCCAGGTCGGTTACTCCCTGTTCCAGTGCGGCGCGCAGCACGTTTCTGCCTATCCTCCCGAACCCGTTAATTGCAACCCTTACAGTCATTAAAATCCCTCCATATTATTTTGTATATCTGTTTGTAACTAAAACTTATTATTAGCCAAAGGCATATGTTTCATTAACCGGTTTTGACAAAGCGGCATACGCTGCCAATGTTCCGCGGCAGCCTTACCTGTACCTTTTCCTCCTGCTGGAGGATGCTATCCCCAGTTCATCCCTGTATTTTGCCACCGTCCGCCTGGATATATTGATACCCCTTGAATTGAGAATATCGGTAATCCTCTGGTCGCTAACCGGGTTATGCGGGTCTTCGCCGTCTATTATGCTCTTTAACATCTCCTTGACGCTTTCGGAGGACACTCCTTCACCGCAGGCGCTGCTTACACCGCTTGAGAAGAAAAACTTAAGCTCGTATATGCCCCTCGGGGTCTGCACGTATTTGCCGCTTGTGGCCCTGCTCACGGTGGATTCGTGAACACCTATCTTGGATGCAATGTCCTTTAGCGTAAGCGGTTTCAGGCCCTTAACCCCGATACGGAAAAACTCCCTCTGGTACTCCACTATGGCATTTACCACTTTGTACAGTGTCATCCTTCGCTGTTCAATACTCTTTATTAGCCACAGGGCAGCCTCCAGTTTCCCCGATATATACCTTGAAATACCCGGCTGGTCCTGGCAGCTGCTTAATATGTTCCTGTAGTACGAATTAATCATCAGCCTTGGTGCGGCGCTGTCGTTCACCAGTACCACGAACTCGTCGTTTATCTGCCTTACCACCACGTCCGGCGTTATATACTTGACATCGCCGGAATTTTGGAAAGCTCTGCCGGGTTTTGGCTCCAGGGTCTTTATTATGTCGCACACCCGCTGGACCTCGGCGGTTGAAATGTTAAGGTCCTTGGCAATCTGGTTGAACTTTTTGTCCCCAAGGCTGCCAAGGTGGTTGCTGATTATTTCCCTTACCAGCGGGTCTTCTATGCCCCTTGCATCCAGCTGCAGCAGCAGGCATTCCCGAAGGTCCCTGCATGCCACGCCCGCCGGGTCAAAGGTCTGGATTACCGAAAGAACCTTTTCTATCTCCGCATCATCGGTGTTAAAGGCTTCGGCTATCTCCCGGATATCGGTAGTTAGATACCCGTTTCCGTTCAGGCTTTCAATTATATACTCCCCTATTTCCCTTTGCCGGTCCGGCAAAACGGTAATGTGCAGTTGGAAAAGAAGATGGTCTTTTAAGGTGGTATGGCTGGGCACATAGTTTTCAAAGGAAAAATCGTTTTCCAAATCGCCGCCATAGCCGTACTCCCCGCTGTTGTAATCGCCATAGCTTAGATTCTTGATAAGCCTGGCAATCATATCCTCCCCGTCGTCGTCGCCGGCAAAGGGTTCCATATCTTCCTCCTTTTCCTCTATGAGCGGGTTGGTCTCAAGCTGCTGACGAATGTATTCTTTTAGCTCAAGGGAGGACAATTGCAATATCTTGATTGCCTGTTGCAGTTCCTGGGTCATTATTAGTTTTTGGGTTTGTTCCAGGGACAAATTGAACCCCATTTTCACGAAAATCTCCCCCAAACCGAATTGGTACTGCAAACAACC
>DASRVG010000202.1:0-12075 GCA_035655175.1 Clostridia bacterium
AGGTCCTTCTGGTGCATATAGCTCACCCGTCCCGGTTTGCCGGTATGGTCCTCGCCGTTTATCAAGACCTTACCCGCATCGGGTTTAATAAGCCCGGAGATTATGTTAAACAAAGTGCTTTTGCCGCAGCCGCTAGGACCCAGTATGGACACCAGTTCCCTTTCATCGGCATAAAGCGATATATCCTCCAGCACCCTTAGGTCTTCGTATTTGCTGGATATGCCGGTAACCTCGATCTTTTTCATGGCTACTCTCCCGACAGGAACTCATTGGTAAAGGCCTTATCAACGTCCAACATGCTCTCTATCAGGTCCCTTTCATACATCCATGTTGCATAGCTTTCCCAAATTTCCCTTTTCATAAGTCCCCAGGCCGGAGCATCGGACTGGTACTCTTTGCTTAGGAATTTTTGGCTCTCTATCACCAGCTCCCTGTCCAGCTCGGGGGAGACTTTAAGCAAGAACTCCGCCGCCTCTTCCGGCTTTTGTATGCAGTACTCGTATCCCTTTGTCACCGCTCTCAAAAACCCTTTTACCAGGTCGGGGTTTTGGTCTATGGTTTCCTCGGAAGCTATAATAACCGGCGTATAAAAGTCCAGGGCTTCGTCCTCTTCCCGAAGGTTTATAAAATTCAGGTCAATACCCCTAAGCTCTGCGGCCACCCCGTCCCAGCCGTAGTAAATCCAAGTAAAGTCCACGTCCTTGGTTACGCTGGTGAAAAAGTCCGCGGAGCCTATGGACACCATCTCCAGCTTGTCAAAGTCGGCGCCGTACTTATCCATCATGGCCCTTAGTACCGCCTCCTCCATCGGCGAGCCCCATCCGCCGTACTTTTTGCCCTCAAAATCGGCGGGAGTTTTTATTCCCTTTTCCACCGGGGATGCAAACCCCGAGGTGTTGTGCTGTATAATGGCAGCTATGGCAACCACCGGTATCCCTTCCACCCGGGCATGGGTTACCTCTTCCTGGTAGCTTATCCCGAACTCCGCATGTCCTGCGGCCACCAACTGGGCGGTACCCCCTTCGTTCACCTGGAGTATCTCCACCTCCAGCCCTTCCTCTTCAAAATATCCCAGCTCCTGCGCCGCGTACAGCCCGGTGTGGTTTGTGTTGGGCACCCAGTCCAGCAGCACCGTCACCTTACCGCCTTCGCCTGCGGAATCGCTTTTGCATGAAACCACTGATAACGCCAGTGCGAGTATAATCATTAACACTACAGCCTTTTTCATAACGCACTCCTCCAAGTATTCTATTCTTCCTGTCGGGCCGCGTATTTCGCCCAGGGCATAAGCCAGCCCTCCAGAAGTTTTATTATTTCAAAAACCCCAAGGCTCAGCACCGTTATAACTATTATGGCGGCAAAGGTCTTGTCCACCGCGAAGGAATGCATGGACCTTCGCATGAACTCGCCAAGGCCCGCCTTTGCCCCCAGCCATTCGCCGATGACTGCGCCCATAATGCTGTATGCCGCCGATATTTTCATACCGGAAAACAGCGAGGGCAGCGCCCCGGGCAGTTTAAGCAGCCGGAAGATTTGCATCCGGCTTGCGCCCATGCTTTTTAGAAGGTCGTACATCTCCCCGTCCACGCCCTGGAGGCCTCCCATAAAACTTACCACCATCGGGAAAAAGCATACCAGCGTGACCACTATCACCTTGGGCAGCAGCCCGTACCCGAACCAAATAACAAAAAGGGGCGCTATGGTTATTATCGGAATGGTCTGGCTTACGACCAAGATTGGATACAGGGCCCTTTTTATCACCGGCACACCGTCCATTACAAAGGACAGCATAAAGGAAACCGCAACGGCTATTATAAACCCGGTCATGGCTTCGTAAAGGGTAACCCGGGTATGCCCTGCAATGATCGGAAAGCTTTTGACAAGGGATACCACCACCTGAGACGGTGCGGGCAGAATGAAATCCGGCACACCGCCCAGCCTCACCCAGGCCTCCCACGCGGCCGTCAATATAAGGCCCGCCGCCAGCTGTGGCCCCAGGTCCCTCCTTCCTCCTGTGCCCGACTGCCGCCGCCGGCTGTACCTCCATCGAAACCCCGGCAGCGGACGGAGTCCATGGTTCTCTTTAGCTCCTGTATTTGCCGACCTTTTCATCCATGGTCACGCCTTCCTTTTTATAGTCAATCTTAACTATTGATACGACTCTGCTTGCACCCTGTTCGACGCATATCTCCTGTGCCTTTTTTACTATCTCAAGCAGCCGGTCCAACTCCCCCTCCATGGTGGTTTCCATCGGCCCCACCTCGTATTTCACGCCGCTTTGTGCAATCATACTTATAACACTGTCCACCACCGGGTAGATGCGCTCCTCCGGCACCACCGGCAGCACCTGCAGGCTAACGTTTACGTTTTCCGTTTTGCTCACCCCCAGTACATCAGAATATTTCTTCACGCAGTCTGTTCCGTAGCAACAGCCCGCCCACCCAATCCAAGTCCGCCGTTAATTACCCGGTATATGTAAGCAAAGGATGCACTAAACAGAAACCGCCCGCACCCAGCTGGGTAACAGGCAGTAAAAATAAACTTCCTACGCTGGCATTACCCAGATCAGGTATAAGGGTCGGAATGTATCCCTCTCAGCCGGCCATAAAACCAGCTCCCCTGTAATTATTCGGTTCAACTAAATTATATCACATCTACAAAATATAGTTAACCCGAAAACATAATTTCCAGCAGTTCATTCCGGGTTATAGTCCCGAAATAGGAAGTAAGGTCCATTCCTTCCATGGCCTTTTCAACCGTTTGTGGGTCGTATTTCAGTCCCTTAAGCCCGGCCTCAAAGCCTTCGGTCTCCAGTACACCCAGGTAGTCTCCGTAAAATTTGCATTCCCTTATAAGTCCTTCCTTGATGTGAATGAAAACTCCCACCTTTCCGCCGGGGAAACGCTTCTCGAAGCGGTAGTTAAACGGAGGGGATTCGCCATAGGTCCAGGCCCAGGATGCGAACTTATTCCTGGCGGTCTCCGATATCCGGAGAATAGCCTCCTCCGAGAGTTTTATCTCCTCGGAGCAATAATCGTTGGACAGCCTTCTTTGAAGGCGTTCCCGGAACTCATCGATGGTCATATCCTCCTTCAGAAACTCCCGTATGTTGCCCACCCGGCTTCGGATGGACTTTATACCCTTGGACTCTATCTTGTCGGCAGATACGTTCAAGGCTTCCGCCAGGTCCTCGATGTTCACATCAAAGAGCAGGGTCCCATGGTGCAAAAATTTCCTCCGGTACAGCCGCTGGGCATTGCCGGATATTTTCTTGCCATAGGCGACGATATCGTTTCTTCCCACCAGCGTGGCATCCACACCGAGCTCTCTAAGTACATTTATAATCGGGTTCGCAAAAACCGAAAAGTTTATGGGCCTCCCCGGCTCCACGCGGGATATGAACGTGAAATTCAGATTTCCCAGGTCGTGGTAGACTGCTCCTCCCCCGGAAATTCTTCTTACCACCTTGATACCCCGTTCCTTTACAAACCGCTGGTTGATTTCCTCCAGCGTATTCTGATTTCTGCCTATGATAATGGAAGGCTCGTTCTGCCAAAGCAGGAAATAGTCTTCCCCCGGGTCCACATGCATCAGGCAGTATTCCTCCAGGGCAATATTGAAAAAGGGATTGGTACTGTTATTGATTATGTATCTCATAGCATACCCGCTCCTATGTTAATACTTTTTAAAAGACTTCCGCCGCTAATTCCCCTTTTCCGGCCTGCTGCTTATATCTTACGCACTGCAGAAAACCCAATGCTGGAACTGCCGGCGCAGGCAGCGAGCGGTATAAGCGGCGCTGCGTTCCTGGATAACGATTTATAAAACAGCCTTTAGCCGAAACGGCAAAAGGCTGTTTTAATTAAAGACCCTATTGGCTTCAGGACTGCAGCTGATACCGGAAGATCAGCGTGGCTTTTCCTTTCCTCTCCTTAATATCGGCCTTCAATATTTCCGCCACCTTCCCATCGTCCAGCGTGACCTGGGTACCCTCCAGTGCTTCAATATATTCCTTTAGCCCTTCAACTTGCTCCGGGCCCACTTCTTTCATGACGCCCCATGCGCCTGCAAGCACGCTTGCAGGGTTTCATGTGGAGCAGGCCTTCTCCAGCCTTTCCTTCACCGAAGCAGCAATGGCATCCTTAAAAGCTTTTTGGTAGTTCCCGTCCGCTGCGAACATTATGTCACCCCTTGTCATTTTACTATTAAATTTCAATCCTTCTTAAAGCTGTTTCTGTTCTGCCCCATCCTTCTGCCATTTCAGGATGGGTTTCCTGGCTGCCAGCACCTCATCGATCCTGCGCACCGGGGTATTGTGAGGCGCTTCCTTGAGAACCTGGGGATTCTCCCTGGCTTCCTCGGCGATACGGATCATGGCATCGATGAACTCATCCAGGGTTTCACGGCTTTCGGTCTCGGTGGGCTCCACCATTATCGCTTCATGGACGATGAGCGGGAAATAGATGGTAGGCGGATGGTATCCATAATCTATCAGCCTCTTGGCAATATCGAGGGTGGTCACTTCACCGGTTCCGTCTTTCAAACCTCCAAGCACGAACTCATGCTGGCACATCTCATCGATGGGAAGCCTATAGTACTCCTTCAACCGGGCCATCATATAGTTGGCGTTTAGAACCGCCCTGCGGCTCGCATCTTTCAACCCCTCCGCGCCCATGGCCAGTATATAGGTATACGCCCGAATCATGACTCCGAAATGGCCGTAGAAGCTTTTAATCTTGCCTATGGAATAGGGCCTGTCATAGTCCAGGTAGTACCTGTCGCCGGATTTCTCAATCATGGGAACGGGCAGGAACTCCACCAGGTGTTCCTTTACACCCACCGGGCCGGACCCGGGGCCGCCACCCCCGTGGGGAGTAGAAAAGGTCTTGTGCAGGTTGTAGTGAATCACATCGAAGCCCATGTCACCGGGCCTGGAGATACCCATAATCGCGTTCATATTAGCCCCGTCGTAATACAGCAGGCCTCCGGCCTCGTGGACCAGATCGGCGATCTCCGTAATGTTCTTTTCAAAGAGCCCCAGGGTGCTGGGGTTGGTGAGCATCAGCCCCGCTACCTCATCGTTTAATGCCGCCTTGAGGTCTTCCATATCAACGGCACCGTCCCTGGTGGATTTGATCTCGATAATGTCGAAACCCACCATCGCAGCGCTGGCCGGGTTGGTCCCATGGGCGGAATCAGGCACTATAATCTTGGTCCTCTTGTTGTCTCCTCTTTTCTTGTGGTATGCCTTGATTATCATCAGCCCGACCATTTCCCCGTGGGCTCCCGCAGCCGGCTGCAGGGACACTCTGCTCATGCCGCTTATCTCCGAAAGCATGTAGTCCAGGTCGTACATGAGGGCCAGGGCTCCCTGCACGGTGTCTTCAGGCTGATAGGGATGGAGATTGGCAAAGCAGTCTAAAGAGGACATATCTTCGTTGATTTTCGGGTTGTATTTCATGGTGCAGGACCCCAAAGGATAGAACCCTGTGTCCACCCCGTAATTCTTTTTGGACAGCAGGGTATAATGCCTAACCACATCCACTTCGCTGACTTCCGGTAGTTCTACTTCCTCTTTTGTAAGAAGATGGGCAGGAAACATGCCCTCAAGAGGTGTCCTTTCCACATCAGTTTCGGGTAGCGAAAAAGCTTTTCTGCCTTCCTTTGAAAGTTCGAAGATCAACTTGTTATAGCTTCTCAATTAGATCACCTCCATTAGCTCTGCCAGCCGATCGATTTCCTGCTTTGTTCTTTTTTCGGTGACGCACAGTAAAACACCGTTTTCGATGCCGTATTCCTTGTTAAGGTTGTAGCCACCCAAGATGTTGCTTTTAAGCAGTTCTTTGTTTACGAGGTTTGCATCCTTGGGTCCTATCAGGGCAAATTCCCTGAAGAACGGCTGTTCGAAAGCCAGCTTGTATTTGCCCCCTGCTGTGATTCTTCTCGCAGCATAATAAGCTTTTTCCGCAACCTGAAGCGCCACTTCCCGCAGGCCTTTCTTACCCATGGTAACCATATATATCGCGGCTATCAGGGCGTTCAGGCTCTGGTTGGAACAGATATTCGAGGTGGCCTTGTAGCGCCGGATATGCTGTTCCCTTGCCTGCAGGGTCAGTACGAAGGCCCGCCTGCCGTCCACGTCCACCGACTGCCCCACCATCCTGCCGGGCATCCTTCTCATCAGCTTTGAAGTCACAGCCATAAATCCAATGTACGGTCCTCCATAGTTCAGGTTGTTGCCCAGAACCTGGGCATCCCCCACGGCGATATCCGCTCCATATTCGGCCGGTTTTTTCAAGATAGCCAGGGAAATGGGGTCCACCGAGCTGACCAGCAGCGATTTATTGCCATGGGTGATTTTCTCGATCTCTGTAAAGTCTTCAACAATGCCGAAGAAGTTGGGGTTCTGGACAATGACAGCCGCGCTGTCTGCATCAATGAGTTTCTTCAGCACCTCCGGGTCGGTTACACCGTCCGCCATTGGTATTTCCACCATTTTTATATCCCGGGAATGCATGTAGCTTTTCAGCACCTGCCGGGTCTCGGGATGTACCGTCTCGGACACCAATATGGTGTTCCGCCGGGTGCTGTCCACCGCCATTATGGCCGCTTCCGCACAGGCGGTGGCCCCGTCGTATAAAGACGCATTGCTCACATCCATGCCTGTAAGGCCGCAGATCATGGTCTGGTATTCGAAGATTGCCTGGAGTGTGCCCTGGCTTATCTCCGGCTGATAAGGCGTGTATGCCGTGTAAAATTCAGACCTTTTGGCCAGATGTTTGATTATCGAAGGTATGTAATGGTCATAGGCACCGGCTCCAAGGAAACAGACCAGGTCATCGGTGGTTCGGTTCTTTTTGCCAAGCTCTTTCATCTTTCGCTCGATTTCCAGCTCTGACATGCCGGGATTCAGCCTAAGGTCCCTCTTTAGAATCAAGTGGTCGGGAATACTCTGGAACAATTCGTCCATGGATTCTATGCCGATAACGTCCATCATGGCCTTGGCATCGGCATCGGTATTGGGAATATATCTATGCATGTCATTCCTCCTTTTCACAAAATATTTTGTAAGCTTCCTCGTCCATAAGGCTTTCCAGTTCGGAAGGATTGTTCATTTCAATGGCCACAATCCAGTTATCAAAAGGTCCTTCGTTCAAAAGCTGGGGGGAATCTTCCAGCTCTTCGTTGACTTCCACCACTTTCCCTGAAACCGGAGTATAGGAATCCGCAGCGGCCTTTACGGATTCAATAACGCAGAACACGTCCCCGGCCTCGTACTCCGTACCCAACTCCGGGAGCTCCACGTAAACGATTTCACCGAGTGCGTGCTGTGCATAGTCGGTGATACCAATAAGCGCTTTGTTTCCGTCAACCTTGACCCACTCATGGTCTTTAGAGTAATACAAGCCTTTTACCGTTATCATATTCTCTACCTCCATTTATTTTTTATAGTTTTTCGCATAGAATCTCTTGTCAACAATTTTGGCTGTCGCAGTTTTTTTCCGGATCTGGATTTCAATAACGTCTCCCAGGTTTGCATATTCTTTTTGCACCAGCGCGAAGCCTATGTTTTTGCCAAGGGTGGGGGAATAATACCCGGTGGTCACGAAACCTATCTCTTTTCCCTTAGAAAGCACACTATAGCCATGCCTTGGGATACCTCTTTCGATCATCTCAAAGCCTACAAGCTTTCTTGCGGGGCCCTCCTGCTTTTGCTTCAATAGCGCTTCCCTTCCAATGAAATCCCCTTTGTCGAACTTAACAAAGTACCCCAGCCCCGCCTCCAAGGGCGATATGTCCTGGGAGATTTCATTGCCATATAGCGGCAGGGCGGCTTCAAAGCGCAGGGTATCCCTGGCGCCAAGGCCCACGGGAACCACCCCGTCCTCTTTTCCTGTTTCCAGGATTTTTTCCCACACCATAGGAGCGTCCTCGTGGCTCAAGTAAATTTCAAACCCGTCCTCCCCGGTATAGCCGGTCCTCGACACCAGGCAGTTCGCCCCGGCAATCTTCACATCCCGTTTCAGGTAGAAAGCGGGAATCTCGGAAAGGTCGGTGCCGGTGAGTTTTTGAAGTACCGCTTCGGCCTTGGGTCCCTGCAGGGCCAGCTCGGAAACCTGGTCCGAAAGGTTTTCAATCTCCACTTGATAGTCTCCCTTATGGTCCAGCATCCACTGATAGTCTTTTTCCATGTTTGCCGCGTTCACAACGAGGAGATAATGGTCTGCGGAATACTTATAAACCAGCAGGTCGTCTACCACTCCGCCATTCTCATAGCACATGAAGGCGTAAATAATTTGATTGTCATTCATTGTCCCAATGTTGTTGGTGAGCAGATACTGAAGGTATTCTGCAGCGTCTTTTCCCTTCACTTCGATCTCTCCCATGTGAGAGACATCGAATAGCCCCGCAGCGGTGCGCACGGCTTCATGCTCACGGGTCAGGCCGGAAAACTCCACCGGCATGGCCCAACCGGCATAATCCACCAGCTTGGCTCCATACTTTTTGTAACTGGGAAACAAAGAAGTTTTCTTTAAATTATCCATCTCGTTTCTCCTTTTCTAAAATCATTTTCATGGAAAGGGTGTGCACAATACTGTTAGTTACACATATTATCAAACACACCTTATTTCGTCAATTCCGTAATGGTCCCGTTTCTTCGGAACATACTAAATAATAATATTTCCTGAAATTCAGCGGATATTATGTTATTTGCCTGCCCTTTGAAATATGTTTTCTTTGAACAGCCTCTCCTTGGCCGGTACCATATGGGATGCTGCAAAGGCGCGCCGGACCTTTCGGCTCTCCTCCCCGGTCCATTTTTTGAGTTTTCCGTGGAACCGAACTCATTACTTCGGCTTCACCCTATATCTTAAAACCGTTTTGAGCTTTGCCTGTTCTGTTTTTCTTGCATCCGACAGGTATATTTCCCTGTGTTTCATGGAAGCGACCTCAAGATTATTTTTTTCAATAAAATCCTTCATGACTTCAAAGGTCCTGGGTTCATCATCATAGGGGCCGACATGAAGCATTTGCACCGCCAGCCCGTCCTCCATCGTTCCAAAAGTCACTTCATCCAGCAGCGGATGCGGTTTTTTCTTCCGAACCGTTTCAAGGGCCCTATACGCCACCTCTTCTGTAGTAAAATCCGGCTGTCTAATCATTATGGTATAGAGCAGCTGCTCCTTGTCCAGCACATCCGCCTTCCTCCCCTCCTCTGTCAGGTCCCATACGCCTTCCAGCGGGTATACCGTATATTCGAAATATCCTTCCGGGGTATACCCCTGCTTTGGCATCATCCTGACGGCGTAGGAAAGGGAATACAAAACGCCCACCCTCTGTGCAAATTCTTCGCTGTTCGGGTTCCCTTGCCCGCTTGTCATAAAAAACTTCTGCTCCGGCACGGTAATAATCTGCGGCTTTTGTCCGGGCATGTACAAGTTTTTTTCATGCTTTTTCCATTCATGTTTCATCCGGCGTCCTCCCTTTTTTCACAATCCTTGGCACGCGCACACCGCACTGCCACACCTCCTTTCCCCGTGCCGGGTATTCTGTATTTCCGGACCGGCCCGGGCAGGCGTGCGATACCTTCTTCCGTTAAGGTTCCGTTCTACAGCACCCCGGTTAGTTCCAACCCCTGTTTAGCCTTCGCATAAAACTGGCTGTGAGAGCCCTGTGAATAATAAAGGGATATTGTCCACAACACCCGCGGGTATCAAACCTTATATCATAAATACCCGCCGATGTCTCCCTTATATCATTCTAGTCCTAAATTTGGCAATTATTCTTATTATTATTTTATTGTCTACGGGTAATGCATTCAAGTAAAAGCATTCTTTGCACCGCTTATAGAAATGGGGCGGCCAAGGGGCTGCCCAATTACCTGTTCTTCAAACTGTTTAATTCATCAATAGATCTTCTGTCCTTATGCAGTATCTCACCTGCAATATCCCTGGATTTATCATCCAGGCTGCCCCTTAGAACCTTCTCTGCCATGTTCACTCCCTGGGTTTCACCCTCCACCGCTTTTTTTATTATTTCATCGGTGTCACCCCTTAAGCCGAGGTCTATGTTGACCTTCATGTCAGCCATTTTACCCTTTATCCCAAGGTTTTCGTGGGGCCGCCCGCCTATGTCCTGAATATAGCCTGCTAATTTCTCGATGTTTCTCCTATGCTGTTTCTGGACCGCCTGGAAAGTTTTCTTCACATTTTCATCTTTAGCCCTGGATATAAAGGTATTAAAACTCTCTACTGCCATGTACTCTCCCTGTAAAAGCCGGTTAAGAGATTTGACCTTTTTTGTATTATCCGGCAACCTTTTTGCCTCCTTTATGAAAATTTCCTTTTTGCTCGCAATATTATTTTCCCCTCCATGCCGGAACTAATACAATAACCGTCCTTCCGGACGGCCTGCTGCCTGATATCAATGTCATAATATAAAATGGTTTTTTCAAATCTATATACTTAATAACCATGTAGCAGTTGAAAAATATAAAATAAGAGTCAAGGCATCGACAATGGTTGTTATTAGTGGACTTGCCATAATCGCAGGGTCTATCTTAAATATTTTTGCTATAATAGGTAGAATCCCACCTGCAATTTTTGCCAACATAACTGTAAAAAACAAGGTGATGCATACAGTTACAGATATTAATAAGTCAGTCTTTCCAAAATAATATATCCTTACAAAATTTACAACAGTTAGGGCTATTCCGACAAGGCAGCTTACTTGGAGTTCTTTCCATAGTACCTTAAAAACATCTTTAGGCCTAATTTTTCCTATAGCTAATCCTCTGATTATGAGTGTTGATGATTGGGAACCAGCATTTCCTCCTGTATCCATGAGCATTGGGATGAATGAAGCAAGCACCACAAATGACTGCAATACTTCATCAAATTTTCTTATAATATTTCCTGTAAAGGTTGCAGAAATCATTAAGATTAAAAGCCAGATTATCCTATGCTTTGCTAATACCATTGTATTTGTCTTCAAGTATTCTTTTTCAGAAGGCTGCATAGCAGCCATCTTCTGAAAATCTTCGGTATTTTCCTGGTCTATAATATCTACAATGTCATCTACTGTCACTATACCAACTAACCTACATTCGCTATCAACTACAGGCATTGAAAGGAAGTCATATTTTTTAAATAATGATGTGATTTTTTCCCGGTCATCATAAGTGTTAATATACACAACATCTTTTTCCATAATGTCTCTAACTATTGTCGTATCTTCACTTAATATTAGTTTTCTAGTTGATATGACACCTTCAAGTTTTCTATTATTGTCAATAACATAGCAAGTATAAATTGTCTCCTTGTCTACCCCTGTTTCCTTAATGTGCTGTATTGCTTGTTTTACTGTCATTTCCTTTTTTAAGTCAACAAACTCTATAGTCATTATGCTTCCAGCTGAATTCTCAGGATAGTTCAAGAATTGATTGATAAGTATTCTTGTATCTTCATCTGTATTCTTAAGAACCTTCTTTACTATGTTTGACGGCATTTCTTCTAAAAAGTCAATTGTATCATCAAAAAATAGTTTATCGAAAATATTCTTGATTTCCTTATCAGTAATAGATTCAATTATATATTTTTGTAGTTCATTAGGTATATAAGAGAAAACACCTGATGCCATATCCTTAGGCAGTATCCTTAATACCACTAATAGTTTCTGCTTGTCTAACTCTTCAAAAAGTTGTGCGATGTCAACAACATTCATGTCAACGATTTCTTTTCTTACATCAGCATATTTACCCTTCTCAATAAGATTGAGAATCATTTCTTTCATTTTGTAGCTCCCCTTTGACAGAGCCACACTACCCGATTGGTAGTTATGGCCCAAAATTTATTATTCCTTTTTTCATTAAAATTACTGGGTAAAGGGTCAAAATCCATAACTACCACCTCCACCTTCTTTAATCATTTACAAAACAAAATAATAGCTAAGAACGTTCGATTAAGTCCGTATAATTGTGTAAAAGGATAGTGAGCCACAGACTCATTTCCTCGGTTATAATATAGGTGTGAACAAATACAAAACCGAGGAGGATAAAATCCATGGCTCAGTTCA
>DASRVG010000203.1:0-9375 GCA_035655175.1 Clostridia bacterium
ACCGTATCGGATGTGTATACGATAGAAACGGATGCCTCGGACCACCTTCCGCTGGTGGCGGATATAGGGATTAAGGATATTTAGGGAAATGTCCCCGGATCGGGAAAAGGGAACACACGAACTACAAATCGCGAGCCATAAACTATGAACTATAAGTGTTGTATTTGTTGTAATGGCGTATGTAATAAAATATAATAAATATATGGAGGGGGGAATGATTATGAGACCGGGTAAAAAATCTGCAGTGTTTTTTATAGCACTGGTTTTAGTGCTGGTCCTTCTGCCCCGGGCAGGACAGGTCGCAGCGCAGTCGGAAACGGTATTCTATATACCTGTTAAGGGAGAAATTAATCCTGCCATGGCGTCCTTTGTAACCGGACAACTGGACAGAGCTTATGAAGAGGGGGCATCCGCCGTGGTGCTGGAGATAACCACCCTTGGAGGGAGGGTGGATTCAGCGCTGAGTATCAGTGAAGCCATAATAGCATCGGGGGTTCCCACCACAGCCTATATTAAGGACAGGGCCATATCCGCCGGGGTGCTGATAGCCATATCCGCCGAAAAGGTGGCAATGGCACCGGGGAGCAGTATAGGCTCCGCTGAGACCATTCCCTACACCGAAAAGAACATTTCCTTCTGGACCGGTGAATTGAGGAAAGTGGCCGAATTAAGGGACAGGGATGTCGAGGTGATAGCGGCTATGGCGGACAGGGATATTGAGATACCCGGTCTGGTGGAAAAAGGAAAACTCTTGAACCTTTCCACCGCAAAGGCGGTTGAGTTGGGGATAGCGGATACTACGGCGTCTTCGAGACAGGAATTGAACGACTGGCTGGGCTTTGCTTCGGCAAGGACGGTGGTGGTGGAAGAAAGCTACCAGGTAAAGCTGGCCAAGATGATGGCAAGCACCACCGCAAGCGCTATATTCCTTACACTGGGGATGGGGGGATTGATAGCCGAGCTGTTCGTGCCGGGCTTCGGGTTTTTCGGCACCATAGGGCTATTGTCCTTCGGCCTTTATTTTGCCGGTAACATGCTGGCGGGATATGCCGGCTGGTCGGCGGTTATACTGTTTATAGTTGGTATTGCGCTGCTGTTGGTTGAACTTGCGATACCGGGCTTTGGTTTTCCCGGCGTGGGAGGGATAATAAGCATACTTGCAAGCATTTTCATGGCATCGGCTTCGGCTGCGCAGGCGGTAGCCTCCCTTACCACATCGTTGGTTCTCACCATCATACTGGTAGTGCTGCTTTTCAAGTACGCGCCCCGCAGCAAGTACTTCGACCGGCTTATACTATCCACTCAGTTAAAAACAGAGGAAGGGTACGTTGGAATAAGCGACCATTCATCCCTCGCCGGGAATGAAGGCGTTGCCGTGACGCCGCTTAGGCCTGCCGGGACTGCGGAAATAAACGGAAAAAGGATGGACGTGGTCACCATGGGGGATTATATTAAGGCGGGGGAGCGCATAATAGTAGTAAAGGTAGAGGGTAACAAAATTATAGTGGCAAAAAACGGTTGATTATAACCGAACATTTTTATAAGGAGGATGGTAGTTTTGGGTCCGTTTATCAGTTTGCTTGTTTTGATTGCGTTGGGATTTGTAGTGCTCGTGTTTTTATTTTCTTTTATACCGATTGGTCTTTGGATTTCCGCCCTGGCGGCAGGGGTCAAGATAGGGATATTCACCCTCGTGGGTATGAGGCTTAGAAGGGTTATACCCTCAAGGATTGTAAACCCACTGATTAAGGCCACAAAGGCGGGGCTCAACGTGGGTGCCAACCAACTGGAAGCCCACTACCTGGCCGGAGGTAACGTGGACAGGGTGGTAAACGCGCTTATAGCCGCCCAGAGGGCAAACATTCCACTTGAATTCGAAAGGGCGGCAGCCATAGACCTTGCCGGGAGGGACGTGCTGCAGGCGGTCCAGATGAGCGTAAATCCCCGGGTGATTGAAACGCCTAAGGTTGCAGCCGTTGCCAAGGACGGTATAGAAGTGATAGTCAAGGCAAGGGTTACCGTAAGGGCGAACATCGACAGGCTGGTCGGGGGCGCAGGGGAAGAGACCATAATAGCAAGGGTCGGCGAGGGTATAGTAACCACCGTAGGTTCGTCGAATTCCCATAAAGAGGTGCTTGAAAACCCCGATACCATTTCCAGGGTGGTACTGGGCAAGGGCCTGGACGCAGGGACTGCCTTTGAGATATTGTCGATTGACATCGCCGACGTGGACGTGGGCAGGAACATAGGCGCCCAGCTGCAGACCGACCAGGCCGAGGCGGACAAGCGCATAGCCCAGGCCAAGGCGGAGGAGAGAAGGGCGATGGCGGTTGCCAAGGAGCAGGAGATGATTGCCAGCGTACAGGAAATGAGGGCAAAGGTCGTGGAAGCCGAAGCGGAGGTTCCGCTGGCCATGGCGGAAGCTTTCAGAAAAGGAAACCTTGGGGTTATGGACTATTACAATATGAAAAACATCCTTGCCGATACCAACATGAGGGATTCCATAGCAGCCATGGGTTCCCCCGGCAAGCAGCAGGACGCTGAAGATAAGCAGGGTGGAAAGTAGGTCCCCTAGGGAGGGATAAGGATGGACTTCGGTGATATTTTTGCACTGCTGCTGTATATAATCATACCAATATATATTTCAGGTAAGAGAAAAGCCGATAAGGCAAAAAAAGCGCAGCAGGCCTCGCAGCAAAGAAACAGGCAGTCCATGCACAGACCGCCGGTGCAAAGGCAGCCGGCGCAGGACAGGGCCCAGGGCGGTGTCATGGGCTGGCTGGAAAGCATGGCCAAGGAACTGGAAAGGGCTGCCGGGGAGGGCAGGCCTGCCGGGGGGCCAAAACCGGTAATAAAACCGGCGGAGCCTGCGGCGCAGGCCGAAACGTATAAAGCATCGGGAGACGTTCCCGCCGCTTCCGGCACACCGGGTCAAAGCCAAGAAGCGAAGCCCGGCGGGATACCGGTGTGGAGGGTTGCACCGGTGGTGAGAGGTACATCTGCGGCTGAGGGGAAAGGGGCTTTGAAGGAACCCGTAGGGACAAGGCCCCCGGCCCGGGAGGCGGTGCCGGCAGCGGCAGGACAGGGCAGTTATGCGCTGTTTGGGAAGGATGACTTGGTAAAGGGAATCATTCTCTCCGAGATTTTGCAGCCGCCGATAGCGCTTAGACAAAGGAATAAAAGGCGCCCCTTCTAAGGGGCGCCAATAAAAAATGAAAGGAGAATAATATGTTTGTTAGAGACAGAATGACCAAAAACCCATATACAATACCATCCAGTACAACTATCGCGGATGCAGTGGCGCTTTTCAGGGAAAAAGGTCTTAGAAGATTTCCCGTAGTAGACAACGGAAAGCTTGTCGGTATACTTACGAAAGAAGATATCCAAACAGTTTCACCTACAAAGGCTACATCCTTGAGCATCTTCGAGGTTAACTATTTTCTATCCAAAATAACGATTAAAGAAGCAATGACAAAAAAAGTTATTACTATAGAAGCCGACAATTTATTGGAAGAAGCCGCGGTTAAAATGAGGGAGCACAAAATAAGCACGCTTCCGGTCATGGAGAATGGAAAACTGGTGGGTATCATTACAGAAAGCGATATATTTGAGGCTTTCATAGATTTACTGGGCTTTAGAGAAAAAGGAAGCCGTATAACAATAGAAACCAAAGATGTCCCCGGGGGCATAGCGGATATTTCCGAAATATTCTATTCTTTTAATATTAATATAACCCATATAGCCATGTATGCAGGCGATGGAGTAAGGGACTTGATAATAAGGTCATCGGTACTGGATACTTCCGAATTGGAGAAAAGGATTAAGGAAAAGGGATACAAAATAAAACATGTATTAATTAATGATAAATAATACATATAAATGATAAATAATACATATATGCCCCCTCCTAGGGGGTGCTTTTTTCTGCCTTGGATATAAAATATCCCACCGAAGCCATGGCCGCCAGCCCTGCTCCGAAGTACATCATAATCCTTATGGCCATATCGTTGAAAAACTCCAGCGGAAACATATTTATAAGCAAATCGGTCTCGGGGTTTAACAGCCACAGGTCGTTGGTGAAAAAAACCTCATGGAAAACGGTAAAGTGCCGGTAGAAATCTGTCTGCAAAAGAAGCCAGAAAGCAACGGTAAGAACAAGCAGCACGCCCGAGCCCCAGAGAAGCAGTTTGCCGGCCAGGTGCTTGCTGCCCTTTGAGAGCCTTATAGCTGTATACAAAAGGGTCAGCAGCAGCACAAAGGAAAAATTCCTGACCCTGTAACCCTGCACGAACAACTCTTTTACGTCCTGCATGTGGAGGAGTTCCCTTTGGTTGAACAGGTACTTGTCACTTCCAAAAGCCACCGCGCGGTTGTACAGAAAATCCATCTGGCCGTTTAAGTAAACCAGTATATTTTCACAAAGGCTTACGTAGCTCCTTTTGGCAAGCCCGGTGGTCTTTTGCAGGCCGTACCTGTCGTATGCCCTTTCGTAAAAACTAATATCAAAGGTGGCTAGCTGCACCGCCGTCAGCAGCAGGCACCCCGCCAGCGATGCGGTAACAAGCAGTATCATAGCCGCTTTAATCCACCTGTTCATGACCTATGCCCCCATCCTTTGTTCACCAGATAGTATAGCATATTTAGCTGTTATTAACCAGTTGGTTTGCGCATAGATTATTAAATGAAGGAGGGAGGCCCGGTGGAAGCAAAAAGCGAGATTATAAAAAAAGGGATTGCGGACCTTTTGGAACTGCCCCGGGACATAGTGCTGGATTTACCCAAGATTACCCTTGTGGGCAACCTCCAGCTGTACATAGAAAACCATAAGGGAATAATCGAGTATTCCACCGGTCTTATAAGGATAAACACCAAGTCCGGTATACTGGTAGTGACGGGAAGCGACCTTAGCATAAGAACCATAGTTATTGAAGAGATAATAGTGGCGGGCAGGATAGACAAGGTGGAGTTTTTGCAGTAGGGGGTGATATATAGGTGCTGGCGGTCCGAGTATGGAATTTTATCAAGGGGTATGTGGTAATAAAAGTGGAGGGTATAAACCTGGAACGGTTCATAAACCTCGCCATAACCAACAACATATATTTCTGGGATATTGAAAGGATAAACTACACCGCTTTAAAGGCAAGGGTGGGGCTTAAAGGGTATAAGCAGCTGCGGCGGATACGAAAAAGGATAAATTGCAGGGTATCCATATTGGAAAAGAGGGGCTGCCCTTTTTTATTGCATAGGATTCTAAAAAGAAAAACGCTGGTGGCGGGAGGAATTACCGCCGTCATCATTATGTATATCCTCACTTCCTTCGTATGGGTGGTGGAGGTCCAAGGCAACGAAAGGGTGCCCGCCGACAGGATTTTAAGGGAACTGGAATCTTATGGACTAAAACCCGGCGTGTTTAAACCCCTTGTGGATACCAGGGAAGTGGAAACAAAACTGCTGATAGAGATGGACCAACTGATATGGGTGGGCATAAACATACTGGGCACAAAGGCGGTGGTGGAAATAGTGGAAAGGACCGAGCCGCCTCCTATCATTGACAAGAGCGAGCCCTGCAACATTGTTGCAAAAAAGGATGGTATAATAAGTAATATATACGTGTACCAGGGCAAAGCGGCGGTAAAAAGCGGAGACACCGTAAAGGCGGGCCAGGTGCTAATTGGCGGCATAGTGGAAGAGCCCGGCAGGCCCACCAGGGTGGTCCATGCCCTGGGCAGGGTGGAGGCCAGGACCTGGTACCAGCTTATCGAGGAACAGGACCTAAGGCTTGAAACGAGGGAGAGGACCGGCCGGCTTCATAAGAATGTGAGCCTGAAGGTGGGTTCCTACACCGTGAATTTAAGCCGCCGGGACTGCGAGTTTGAGAATTTTGACATCCAAACCGACACCAATAGACTGGTGGATTGGAGGAATATCACCCTGCCCGTAGAATTAATTATTGAGAAATACTATGAAGTATTGGTGGAGGAAAGATTTATCCCGGTGGGGGAAGCAGTGGAACTGGCGGTGGAAAAAGCCCGGCAGGCGCTTTTGGCCATGCTGCCTCAAGAAGTGGAAATAACCGATACCAAGGTTAAATATAATGAAACGGAAGATGATAGAATAGGAGTGGAGGTTATTTTTGAAACCCTTGAAGATATAGGCATGGAGGAAAGGATTGATATTAACAATAGGGAGGACTGAGGTTGGGGAACGGTTACAGCGAAAAAAGCGTACAGATTGACAATTTCCAGTACATGATGGAGCTGTTCGGGAACTTTGACGAGAATGTAAAGATGATTGAAGACAGCTTGGAAGTGGACATCATAGCAAGGGGAAACGAGGTCAAAATAAAGGGCGACGAAGAAAGGGTAAAGCTGGCGGAAAGGCTTATAAACAACCTCATTGGCATGTTACAGAAGGGGGAGCAGCTGGATGCCCAGAGCATAAGCTATGCCATAGGGCTTGTTATGGCCGGTCACGAGGAAAAAATAAAGGACCTGGGCAGTGAAGTCATATGCCTTACCCACCGGGGGAAACAGATAAGGAGCAAAACCCTGGGCCAAAAAAATTACATTGAAGCGATGAAAAAATGTGATATAGTGTTTTCCATAGGGCCGGCGGGCACCGGCAAGACCTATCTTGCCATCGCGATGGCGGTAAGCGCCATGAGAAACAGGGAAGTCTCCAGGATAATACTCACCCGCCCTGCGGTGGAGGCGGGCGAGAAGCTGGGTTTTTTGCCGGGAGATTTGCAGGACAAGGTGGACCCGTATTTACGGCCCCTTTACGATGCGCTGTATGACATACTGGGCGGGGAAACCTACATGAAATACAGGGAGCGGGGTGTTATAGAGGTCGCCCCGCTGGCATACATGAGGGGACGCACGCTGGATGATTCCTTTATCATACTGGACGAGGCCCAGAACACCACTCCCGAACAGATGAAGATGTTCTTAACCCGCATGGGCTTTGGTTCCAAGATAGTGGTAACCGGTGACATCACGCAGATAGACCTGCCCGCTGGCAAAAATTCCGGGCTGGTGGAGGCAACCAAGATACTCAAGGGTATAAAGGGACTGGATATTGTATACCTTTCCGAGAAGGACGTGGTGAGACACCACTTGGTACAAAAGATAGTGCTAGCTTACGACAGGTACAATGCAAAGAAAAAGGACAGGTAGAGCAAGGGGGCAAAAGGGGGGATTTCAATGGCCAAAACAAACAGAGTGTTCCGGAAGACGGGCAGGGTGCCTGTTTTCAGGATACCGGTGGGGGACAGGATACAGAGAGTGTTGATAGCCCTGGCGATATATGTTTCGGTGCTTGCCCTGGTTTTATCGGCAGTAATGCCGGAGAGGTATTCGCTGCAGGCGGGGGATACTGCTCCTGTGGACATACCGGCTCCGAGGGATATTGTGGATACCGTGGCCACCGAAAAATTGAAGGACCAGGCAAGGGCATCGGTGAACCCGACCTATACCCGGGACCATTCCATACCGGTGGAAATAAGAAACAGCATAGAACGATTTTTTGACAAGGTGTATGAAATAAGGGACGAGGAGGACCTTTCGCTCCAGGAAAAACTGGACAAGCTTAGGAAGGAGTCCAGGCTGGTGCTGGACGATACGGACCTTGGCACCGCCCTCAGCGCCGATAGGGAGCAGCTTGAAGTGCTGCGGCGGGATGTGCTGGACGTGACCGACCAGATAATGAGCGTCGGGGTTACACCGGATGCGCTGGAGAGGACCCGAAGAGAAGCGGAAGACTTCTTCTCCAAGCAGCAGCTTGGTCAGCCCCTTAGGGACCTGGGACACAACATCTGCAGCAAGGTGATAAAGCCCAACATGCTGCCCAACCTGGAGGAGACCAACAAGGACATTGAAGCGGCGGTAAGCCGGGTGGAACCGGTAATAATCCGGAAAGGACAAAATATTGTAAACAAGGGCGAGACGGTAACGCCTTCACAGATAGAACTATTAAACGCTTCGGGAGTCTTAAAACAGGGCATAATAGACTACAAGCTGCTGGCGGGATACTCGCTGCTTATACTGATGCTGGGGCTTTTAACGGCGCTATATATCAGGAATTTTCATGCACGGATATATAACAACAAAAGCAGCCTGATGCTGATAGGTACCGTGGTGGTACTGGTTTTGTTCTTGAGCCTTGGGGCAAACATTATATCCGGCTATCTTGCGCCGGTGGCCGCGGTTTCAATGCTTATTTCAATGCTGCTAGACGCCAAGGTGGGTTTCATGGTGAACGTGCCGGTGGCGCTGCTGGTGTCGCTTATTGCCGACGGAAATATTACGGTGCTTTTCCTTTGCATAATAGGCGGGCTGGTAGGGTCACTGATTACAACGGTATCCCACCAGAGAAGGGACCTGCTGGCTTCCGGCCTTTTGGTGGGCGGCGGCAACGCGCTGGTCATAATTTGCATGGGACTTATTTCGGGAAGCGGTGTTTTAGAGGTGTTAAGCCAAAGCCTGTGGGGACTGTTAAACGGGGTATTTGCCGCCATATTCACCGTGGGCACGCTGCCGGCATGGGAGAACCTTTTTGGCATAATAACGCCGCTGAAACTCCTGGAGCTTTCAAACCCCAATCAGCCTCTTCTTAAAAAGCTGCTTATGGAAGCCCCCGGCACCTATCACCACAGCATTATAGTGGGCAACATGGCGGAGCATGCGGCACAAAAAATTGGGGCAAACCCGCTGCTGGCGAGGGTGGGGGCGTACTACCACGACATAGGCAAGATAAAGAGGCCCTATTTCTTTACCGAGAACCAGATAGCCATGGACAACCCCCATGAAAAGATTACTCCCAGCCTCAGTACCTTGATAATTACATCCCATGTCAAGGACGGGGTGGAGCTGGCCAAGCAGAACAAGCTGCCCGGGGTAATAATAGATATAATAAAGCAGCACCACGGGGATTCGGTGGTTTCGTACTTCTACCACAAGGCCAAGCAGGGGGAAAATAGCGGTAAGGTGAACATGGACAGTTTTCGTTACGAGGGCCCCAGGCCGCAAACCAAGGAAGCGGCAATTGTACTTCTGGCGGATTCGGTGGAGGCCGCAGTAAGGTCAATGACCGACCACTCGCCGGGCAAAATTGAAGGAATGGTAAGAAAAATAATAAAAGAAAAACTGGAAAGCGGTCAACTGGAAGAAAGCGATTTGACCTTAAAGGACCTGGATATAATATCCGATGCTTTTCTTGATATACTGGGAGGGATTTTCCACAAGAGAATTGAATACCCGGAACTTGAAAAGGATATGAAAGGCGGGAAAGGCCATGACGGTCCTACTGGAAAACAGGCAGAAGCATATAACGATTGATGATGTAATGAAAGGCATTGCCCAAAGGGCGGTGGACGCG
>DASRVG010000204.1:0-4958 GCA_035655175.1 Clostridia bacterium
GTATATTTGAGGTCACCAGCGCCGGTATCTCCGCTGCCATAATATTTGCATTCTTGGCTTCGCTTATATTCAAACCCAAAGGCTGAAGCTGCTCGTACGAGGGGAGGTGTTAAGATTGACGGTAGCGACACAATTGGAGCAGGCCATAGCCAATATACAGAGCGCGGCGGCCAGCATGAAGACCTTTGCCGTGGAGACCGAGGACCAGCAGGCGAAACAGACCTTCCAGCACCTGGCCCAGACCCTGGACAGTGCAGTCCAGACGCTGAAGGACAGGCAAAGATACGTGGAAAGCCAGGAGCCTCAATACAGGAAATGACGGAGTAGGGACGGGATGCCGTCCCTTTTGGGTTATTAAAGTAAATGTGGACTTATATGGCACAATCCGGTATTATGTTAGGTAGGGACGAGACAAAGAGCTTATACGGGAGGGATTGCAATGCGGCTGGATGAAAGGATAGAGGGCTATAAAGAGGATATAATAAAGTCCACCCAGGAGATTGTGGGGTTTAAGAGCCTAAAGGCGGAGCCGGAGGAGGGGATGCCCTTCGGAAAGGCCTTGAACGATACCCTGCTGTACTTCCTTGGACTGGCCGAAAGCATGGGGTTCAAAACCAAAAACGTGGACGGCTATGCCGGGCATGTCGAGTACGGCGAAGGCGATGAGATAATAGCGGTGCTGGTGCACCTGGACGTTGTCCCGGAGGGGGACGGCTGGACCTATCCGCCCTATTCGGGGCATATTGCCGATAACAGGATATACGGCAGGGGCACAATAGACGATAAGGGTCCTGCCATTTCGGCGCTGTACGCCCTTAAAGCCATAAAGGATTCGGGGGTTAAGCTTAGCAAAAGGATAAGGATTATTGCCGGCCTGGACGAGGAAAGCGGCTGGGCCTGCATGGAGCATTACTTCAAGCACGAGGAAAAACCTATTGCCGGGTTTTCGCCGGACGCCGACTTCCCGATAATAAACAGCGAAAAAGGCATCCTTATTTTCAGCATGGAAAAGGACTTCGCACCGGGCGGCGGTGACGGGGTTACGGTTGAAAGCATCAAGGGAGGCCGTAGGCCGAACATGGTGCCGGATTACTGCGAGGCGGTGCTAAAAAGCGGGGATGCGAAGGCGCTGGAGGCGGCAGCCCAAAGGCTTACTGCCTATGCCGCCCAGAACGGGTACAATATGAAGGCGGAAACAGGTGCGGGGCGGGTTGTGATAAAATCCTACGGCGTATCTGCCCACGGCAGCACGCCGGAGAAGGGTCAAAACGCCATTGCGCAGGTGCTCGGTTTCCTTAACAGCATCAGCCTTTCGGGTGAAGGGGTAAGGGAATACATAAGGGACCTTGCCCAGAAGATAGGAACAGAGACGGACGGGAAGTCCTTGGGCCTGGACCTTGAGGACGAGGTATCCGGCAAGCTTGTGTTCAACCTGGGGCAGATAGAGCTTGACCAAAACCACGGGAAGGTTGTTATAAACATCAGGTATCCCATAAAGTACAAGGGAGAATATGTCCTTTCCAAGCTGAGAGAAGCCCTGGAAGGGACCGGGATAACCATTCCCGATGATGTATATGACCAGCCTCCGCTGTATGTTCCCGAGGATAATTTCTTGATACAAAAGCTGAAAAAGGTGTACGAAGAAGTAACCGGCGAAAAGGCAGAGCTCATCTCGATAGGCGGAGGGACCTATGCCAGGGCCATAGACAACGCGGTGGCCTTCGGGCCGCTGCTGCCGGGAAGGCCCGAGCTTGCCCATGAGAGGGATGAATACATAGACATTGACGATTTGATTACAATAACCAAAATATACGCAAGGGCCATGTATTCGCTTGCCGAATGATTCAAAAAAACCCATCCTATGGATGGGTTTTTTGAAAAGAAAAAGCCCGGGGTATACCCGGCCAAATCAATAGGGCTGACAGTATGTCAAGTGCTGTGACCTATTATATATCGAAGGCGAAGAAAATGATGATTATTATCAAAAGCAGAAACAGGGTACCCTGATTGCCTTTGAAGAAGCTTTCCATGTCTACCATAAAGAATTCACCCCCAATAGTAGTCTGCAATATATGTTATTACTTGAACTATTATTTGGTGCATGTAATTGCGAATTTTCAAGGAAGGGATAGGGACGACGGTTCTGTGTCCCATTTTGGAAAGACATAAAGATAGGGGGACGGTTCTTATGTCTTACGGGTAAGGCACGGGGGCGGTACATATTTTAAGTAAAGGAGGAAGAGGAGATGATGAGTTTTAAGCATTACATAACCTGCATCGATGCCCACACGGCGGGGGAGCCCCTTAGGATAGTCACTTCCGGTTTTCCGCCGATCTATGGCAATACAATCCTGGAAAAAAGGGATTACGTGTTAAAACATTACGACCACCTGCGTAAGATGATTATGCTGGAGCCCAGGGGCCACAGCGGCATGTACGGCTGCATTATAGTTAACCCTGTAACCGATGACGGCGACTTCGGGGTTTTGTTTACCCATAACGAAGGTTTGAGTTCAATGTGCGGGCACGGGATTATTGGCGTTACAAAGGTAGTGCTGGAAACCGGCATGATTATTCCAAGGGAAGGGGAAAACATCGTAAGAATAGACACCCCCGCCGGGAGGGTTACCGCCTATGCCGATGTCAAAGGCGGAAAGGTCCAAAGGGTAAGGTTCCAAAACGTGCCCTGCTTTGTATACAAGGAAAACATACCCGTTGACGTGGACGGCATAGGAAGTATACCGGTGGACGTGGCTTACTGCGGCGCCTTTTATGTGTACCTCGATGTAAGAAAGGTGGGCCTTGAGGTGACCCCCGAGAACACCGAAAGGCTGGTGAAGGTGGGGATGGAGATTAAGAACAAGGTGATGGCCAAAATGGAATTCAACCACCCCACATCCGGGGTCAACTGGCTGTACGGCACCATACTGTTCGAGGCGCCGGTCAGGGAGGGTAACAGGCTTTATACCAAAAATGTGTGCATTTTTGCCGAGGGGCAGGTGGACAGGTCTCCCACCGGCACCGGTACCGGCGGAAGGGTGGCGCTGCACTACAAGTCCGGTGAGATGAAAAAAGAAGACATCCTGGTTAATTACAGTATAATAGACACGCCCTTCGAGGGACGGGTGGTGGAGGAGGCGAAAGTGGGGGACTTTGACGCGGTTGTAACCGAAGTCTCGGGTACTGCGCACATTACGGGCTTCAACCAGCTGGTGCTGGACCCGGAGGACCCGCTGCCGGAGGGGTTCAGGATAATAGGGAGTTAATAAGACCGCAGGTTACAGGTATTGGTTGCTAGGCGCCAAAGCGGGGTTTGCTGCCGGCGGCAGCAGGTCACGGTTTACGGGTTATTAGTCTAATATTAAAAGGGGTGGTTATGGTGCTTGTCCTGACAAGGGAGGATATTAAGAGGGTATTTTCGATGAAGGATGCGATAGACGCGGCCAAAGAAGCGCTGGTGATATACTCGGAGGGTAAAAGTGAAGTTCCCCTAAGGGTCAACCTGGATATTCCAAAACATGGCGGCCAGAGCCTATTCATGCCGGCCTACATAGAGGACCTGGAAGCTGTCGGCGTAAAAATCATATCAATTTTTCCGGGAAACCCTCAACTGGGTAAGCCCTCGGCGCCGGCCCAGATGGTACTTTTGGACGGGAGAACCGGGGAAGTTACCGCAATAATCAATGGGACATACCTAACCCAATTAAGGACCGGCGCGGTCCAGGGCGCCGCCACTGAAGCCCTGGCAAGAAAGGATGCAAAGGTAGCGGCCCTGATTGGGACCGGCGGCCAGGCGGCTACGCAGCTTGAGGCCATGCTGTGTGTAAGGGACCTTAAGGAGGTACGGGTGGTAGGAAGGGATTTCGAGAAGACAAAAGCCTTTGCAAGGGAGATGCAGGGGCAGCTGGCCGCTTATAATGCAGACATTGTGCCGGTGGAAAGGTCGGAGCAGGCCGTTGACGGGGCGGACATAATTACTACGGTAACAACCTCCAGGGTACCCACCTTTGACGGTGAACTGGTAAAAGAGGGTGCCCATGTGAATGGAATCGGTACCTATACGCCGGATGCGAGGGAGCTGGATGAAGCAATAATAACAAGGGCTGACGGAATATTCTTTGACACGAAGGAAGGCGTGTTGGAAGAGGCAGGGGATATTATTATCCCGCTTAAAAAGGGCATTATTTCAGAGAAGGATTTTAACGGGGAGCTTGGCCGGGTAATAACGGGCAAAATACCCGGAAGGCTTAAGGACAGCGACATAACGCTGTTTAAATGTGTCGGCATGGCAGCCCTGGATTTGGTTGCCGCCCACAGGGTTTACAATAAAGCGATGGAAAAGGGCATAGGTAAGCAGCTGGAAATTTAGCTCCTTAAAAATTGTAGGCCACCCTTAGGGATGGCCTACATATCTCCTTTAGAATTTGTATATTACTCCATCACAGAACACCTTGTTAATTTTGTTGCCCTCAATGTACAGTTGAATACTCATCCCCTTCCTTGCCTGTACATACACGGGTAGGTCCAGTTCTTTTTCGCAGTTCCCGGATAAAAGCTTTAGGGTGGTTGTATGGGCGTGGTTCCTTCCACCAAAATCGGTCAGGTTGGCGCCAAATATAAGTCCATCGGCAGTTCCCATTATATCGGTATGCAATACCGGGTAGTCAACAATCTTGGCGAACACCGGAGGGGAGGAACCTACTGTTTCATCATCGATATAGTCGAGGTCAAAGTCCAAGTATATCTTGCCATCCCGCAGTTTAATTTTTCTTATATCGAGCAGCAGGTAACCTTTGATTTTGGAAACGTCAATGCTATCCCTCATTGCCTTTTCCAAGGGCAGGTATCCCTTGGTGAAAGTATCTTTAAGATACAGGTAAACCAGGAAATCTCTCCTGTCGGTTATTCCCGTTTGCTCACGGCACTCCCGCATCTTGGAATCCAGGATGTCGTTAAGT
>DASRVG010000205.1:0-2711 GCA_035655175.1 Clostridia bacterium
GTTCTGGACGACATACTACATTCAACAATCCAAAGGATACAGGAGGGCAAGGGGGAAATAGACGAAATAAGCAGCCAGATTAACGAGGAATGTGAGAAGCTAAAAAAGGACCTGCAGGAGATTGGCGACAAGGTAAACCAAATAATCAAAAAAGTGGACAGCTTCCAGTACAAGGAAAAGCTGGCCAGGTACGAGCTATTCATAACCAACAGGGACTTTCAATCCCACAGCGAAGCCGAGATGAAAAACGCCTACAACGCGGCACTGGAGCTACGGGACCGCTACCTGGAACTGCAGCAACAGGAAAGGCTGCTCCGGCAGGAACGGGACAAGCTCACCCGCCGATACAGGAAACTTTCCGCCACCGCCAAAAGGGCGCAGAACCTGTCAGCCCAGATCGCCGACGTGATAAGTTACCTGGCGGAAAACCTTAAGGGCATGTCGGGCTATGTCAAGAAACTGCAGGGCAAGGATGACATGGTGATAGCGATCATAAGGGCCCAGGAGGAGGAACGAAAGTCCATAGCCCGGGAAATCCATGACGGCCCGGCCCAGGCCATTTCCAACGTGGTTATACGGGCGGAGATATGCAAACAACTGGGCATAGAGAAGCCGGAGCTTTTAGAGGAGCTGGAGGGACTGGTGGCAACGGCCAACAACAGCCTGGAGGACATACGAAGGATTATATTCAACTTAAGGCCAATGCACCTGGACGACCTGGGCCTAATTTATGCGGTAAACAAGTACTGCGACGACTTTGAGAAGCGGACGGGCATAAGGGTGCTGGTGAAACACACCGGCTGCGACCGGCGTTTTGACGATACCCACGAGATATCCATATACAGGATTATCCAGGAAATACTCAACAATGCACGGAAGCACTCACGGGCGGATACCATAGAAATAGACTTCAACATATCGCCCCTTGTGATAGGCGTAACGGTTAGCGATAACGGTATAGGCTTCGACCCCGAGGGGGTGGACTATACAAAGCATTTTGGCCTTAAGGGTATAAAGGAACGGGTGAACCTTATGGAAGGCAGCATAAGGATAGATTCGGCCAAGGACAGGGGCACCACCTTTTACATAGAGATACCTTTCAGTTAGCGCATGGCCGGAAGTTTGCGACCGGCCGCAAGCTCGCAGTCGGTCGGCACTATTCCGTACCGGGAGTTAAAAGGAGGGGTAATATGGGCGCAATCAGGCTTTTAGTTGTGGACGACCACGCCATTGTGAGGCAGGGACTTATTAAACTCATTGAGATGAACGAGGAGTTCAGGGTAGTAGCCGAGGGTTCCAACGGCAGGGAAGCAATTGAACTTGTAGATGCTCACCGGCCGGATATTGTGCTTATGGACCTCAATATGCCGGACATGGACGGGATTGAGGCCTGCCGGAGGATTACAAACTGCGGTACCGCTACCAAGGTTATAGCCCTAACGGTGTGTGAGGACATTGACATGATAACCCAGGCCCTGGCGGCCGGGGCAAAGGGGTACATATTGAAAAACACCGATTTGGAAAGCCTGACAAGGATAATAAAAGGGGTGTTCGAGGGCAAGGCCTATATTGACCCGGCGGTGGCCACCGGCCTTATTGACCGGTACACAAACTATGCACGCCAGGCACAAACGCGGGACGCCTCCCCCCTTTCGGAGCGGGAAACGGAGGTGCTGGGCCTTGTGGCGGCGGGAAAGACCAACAGGGAGATAGCCGAAGAGCTTTTCATAAGCGAAAAGACCGTGAAAAACCACATAACCAGCATACTGAGGAAACTGGACGCCGCCGACAGGACCGAGGCCTGCGTGGTGGCAATGAAGCGAAATATTATTTAGGTAAATAAGGGGAACGGGGGCTGTGAATTGGTGGTTGTGATTTTGTAGCAGGGGTTTCGTCCCAGTGGGACGGGGTCCTGTTTTTTTATAGGACCTTTGGGCCATGTCCAAAATAAGCCCCAAAGCTTTCAAAATGGGTCCTTAGGCCGATGTTAACCGTTCCCGCCGGTGGTATCATATTAATCACCAACCAAAAATGAAAGGAGTGTAGTAGCAATGCTTAGAAACATAAAAAACTTCCTGGCGGATGAAAGGGGCCAGGCATCGACGGAGTACGCGGTAATTATTGGCGTGGTGGCAGTCGCTCTTATAGCTGTTTTGGTAGCATTCAAAGACCAATTAAAAGGAATATTCGAAGCAGCCGAAAGCGAACTGGCTGGAAAAGTGCCCGGAGTTCCATCAGGCTCCGAATAATCAATTTCCCCCTTGTCCTGCTATGCCACACGGCAGGACTTTTTTTTCAAAGAACCAGGGAGGGATTCCTCTATGAAATACATTCTCCTTGTCAGCATACTAATAATCTGCACCATAACCGATATAAAGGAGCGAAAAATCCACAACCCGGTGCTGCTACTTGCCCTTATTATGGCCCTTTTGCTAAACTCCCACGAGGCGGGCCCTTCCGGGGCCATTGATACGCTAAAGGGCTTACTTTTGGGTACGGGGCTTTTCTTTATCCCCTACCTCCTTGGCTGGCTGGGGGCCGGCGACGCAAAGCTAACCGGCATAATAGGTGCCTTTGGCGGCTGGCAGTTCGCCCTTTGCTCCATTCTCTTAACGGCGGTGGTGGGGGGCATAATTTCGCTATACCTCCTTATCCGGGACAAAAGGACAGGGTGCCTTTTGCAAAACCTAAAAATGCTTTTCTTTACCCGG
>DASRVG010000206.1:0-3709 GCA_035655175.1 Clostridia bacterium
TAATACTACCGTATCACAATAATTTTATATTCTTTTGGTATTTATGTCAAGCTGATTGCCGGGGCCGCTGCATGATTACAGGCGGTTTCTAAGGCCGGAATCTTCCGCAGTGCTTTGCCAGCACCTGGTTTATAGCTTCAAAGCTGAAACCCCTCCTGGTAAGATAGCCCAGTAACCTTCTTTTTTGTTTTTCTTCACTTATATCGCAGCCTTTAAGTTTTGTTTCCAAAATTCCCTCAATCACTTCTTTTTCGTCAATCGCCAAGTATTCACTGCTGTTTTCAATAAGGTCCCTTTTTATCCCCTTTTGTTCCAGTTCCATTTTTATCCTATGCCGCCCCATTGGATTGAATTTCATCCTATCCCTTATGTAACAATCGACATAGAGCGCGTCATCTATATAGCCTTCGTCCTTCAGCCTTTCAATCACCTGCCGGGTAACCTGGTCGGGGCAGCTGGTATTTAATTTCTTTCTAACTTCCGCTTCGGTTTTCATTCTTTTTGATATAAACCTTAAAGCCATTAGGTATCCCTTGTCAAAGTCATCCATAACCTTACTCCTTTCGAGCAAGTTAAAAAAACAAAGCGGACCATCCCCGAATTACAGGGGACAGCCCGCCAAGGTGGTTATTTGTCTGTACTTTGGTCCTCGGGCTTATCAATTGGAAGGGCTGCCAGGCCATGTTTTTCCCTGACCATTCTTTCAATTTGCATGCATATGTCGGGGTTTTCTACAAGGTACTGCTTTGCGTTTTCCCTGCCCTGCCCCAGCCTTGTATTGCCGAAGGAATACCAGGCGCCGCTTTTTGAGGCTATCCCGTCTTCTATTGCCATGTCGAGAATGGCCCCTTCCCTTGATATGCCGCTGCCGTACATTATATCAAACTCTGCCTGCCTAAAAGGCGGGGCGACTTTATTCTTAACCACTTTTACCCTTACCCGGTTACCTATGCTGTCCTCGCCCTGCTTCAGCGTCTCAACGCGGCGGACGTCCAGCCTTACCGAGGCATAGAACTTAAGAGCCCTACCGCCGGGAGTGATTTCGGGGTTTCCAAAAATAACCCCCACCTTTTCCCTGAGCTGGTTTATAAATATCGCAGTGGTTTTGGACTTGTTTATCGCCCCTGCAAGCTTTCTAAGGGCCTGTGACATGAGCCTTGCCTGCAGCCCAACATGGGCGTCGCCCATTTCGCCCTCCAATTCCGCCTTTGGCACAAGGGCCGCAACGGAATCTATCACTATAACATCCAGGGCCCCGGACCGCACAAGGGCTTCGGCAATCTCAAGGGCCTGTTCGCCGGTATCCGGCTGTGATACAATCAGGTTTTCTATGTCAACGCCCAGGTTGCTCGCGTAGGCCGGGTCCAAGGCATGCTCGGCATCTATAAATGCTGCATTGCCCCCCGCTTTCTGTGCCTCGGCAACTATGTGAAGGGCCACCGTGGTTTTTCCCGAGGACTCGGGCCCGAAAATCTCCACAATCCTTCCCCGGGGAACCCCTCCTATTCCCAGGGCAACGTCAAGGTTTAATGCTCCCGTGGGAATGCTTGAAATGTTCAGGCTCGCACCCTGGTCCCCCAGTTTCATGACAGAGCCTTTCCCAAACTGCTTTTCAATCTGGTTTATGGTAAGTTCCAATGCTTTCAGTTTTTCGCTGTTCATTATAACACCACCTTTCATAAATAGGAACAAATGTTCTATATATATTATATAGCATCAGCTTCTTTTGTCAATACTTGCTATATCACCGATCAGGTACATTCTCAGGAGATTCAGCGCATTCTTGGCTGCATAGGTGCTGATTTTTTCCCGGTTTCCGGAAAATTTCAACTCTCGTACTTCAGTATGGTCCCCCGAGGATAATGCAATATATACAAGACCCACGGGTTTTTTGTCGGTTCCCCCGTCCGGCCCGGCTATCCCGGTAACCGATAGTCCTATATCGGCGACACATGCCTTTCGCACGCCCTCCGCCATTTGAAGGGCGGTTTCTTTACTCACCGCCCCGAACTTTTCTAGGGTTTGGTCGCAAACTCCTAAAAATTTTTGCTTCAATTGGTTACTGTAGCTTACAATAGCTCCCATGTATGCCTTTGAAATCCCGGGGACCGATGTAATGAGTACACTTAGCTTTCCGCCGGTGCAAGATTCTGCAACGGCAAGGGTTTTACCGGACATAAGCAGCAGTTCTGCCGTGACCTGATGTAGAGACCGGTCGTTGTAGGAATATATATACCGTCCCAGCCTTTCTTTTATCATTTCTATCGTATTGGTAATGGACGGAGGTACTTCGCCGCCGGCATCCGACCTCGCGGTAAGCCGGACCTTGACTTCTCCGTCACCGGCATAGGTGGCTATGGTGGGTTCGGTCTGTCCCTTGATTAGGTCGTACAATGCATGTTCCAGCGCAGATTCTCCAATGCCGAAAAATCTAAGATTTACCGATACCAGTGCCCGCTTTGACCTTTCCCGCAGGTAAGGCACTATTTTTTCCTGGAACATGGGTTTCATTTCAACCGGCGGACCCGGAAGCATTATTATGGTCTTGCCGTTAAGCTCCACTATCGCACCGGGGGCGGTTCCGTTTTCGTTGGGCACAACCAGGCATCCCTCCGGCAAGTAGGCTTGTTTTATGTTGTTGGGCGTCATCTTTCTTCCGGATTTACTGAAAAAAGCCTCAAGCTTTCTAAACTCATCCCGGTGGAGCACCAGCTTCTTTCCTGCCACCTCCGCTATGGTTTCCTTCGTTATATCATCCGAGGTGGGCCCCAGTCCCCCGGTGGTTATTACAAGGTCGGACCTCTCCATGGCGGTCATTAGGGTATCGGTAAGCCTTTCACGGTTGTCCCCTACCGTAACGTGGTAGTATACGTCTATACCCAGCTTTGCCAGTTCTTCCGACAAAAAGGCTGTGTTGGTATTGATTATGTTTCCCAGTAGAAGCTCGGTTCCAACGGATATTATTTCTGACCTCATGCTCATTTCCTTTCTGCTTTAAGTATACGTTGCCTTTCACTTATCTTGAGTTTATGAATATTTTCCTGCACTTGTACAGGTAATCTGCCAACGATATCAGCGTAAGGGCCACCGCTGTCCAAATCGCTATCTGGTCAAAGGATATTCCAATATAGCTGAAGGGGAAATTATTAAGTATTATGGCAACCACCGCCACAACCTGGGATATGGTTTTAAGTTTGCCCCATATGCTTGCCGCTATAACCTGGCCCTCGGACGCGGCAATGCTTCTGAGCCCCGTCACCACGAACTCCCTGGCTATTATCACCATGGCTATCCAGGCGGACAACTTGTCCATTTGCACAAGAGAAATAAGTGCAGCAGTGATCAGGAGCTTGTCGGCAACTGGGTCCATAAGCTTTCCCAGCTTGGTTACCTGGTTGTGCTTTCTTGCAATATAACCGTCCAGGCTGTCGGTAAGCGCAGCCAGTACGAACACGCCTGCCGCCAGGTATTCACCATAGGTTATTTTGTTAAGCAAAAAAACCATGAATACCGGAACAAGTATTATTCTAAGTAGGGTTACCCTGTTAGCCAAATTCATCCGACCACTCTCCCAACCAAATCGTATTCCAGGGCATGCTCCACTTTTACCCGCACGTACTCCCCCGCCTTTATTTCTCTATCCGAATGGAATAATACAGCATTGTCAATTTCCGGGGCGTCTCCATAGGTTCTGCCGTAGTACCCGTCC
>DASRVG010000207.1:0-2348 GCA_035655175.1 Clostridia bacterium
CTGGAAGCAACCGCCACCGCAATCCCCAGGTCCACCGCCGGCTCGTCTATTTTCAGGCCTCCCACCACGTTAACGAAAGCATCCTGTCCCTGAACCTGCATCCCCAGCCTTTTTTCCATTACCGCCATAAGCATGGACAGCCTGTTGTAATCTATACCGGTTGCCATCCTCCGGGGCATACCCAGGTTGGATAGACTTACCAGTGCCTGAAGCTCCACCAGCATGGGCCGGGTCCCTTCCATGCTGCATACAACCACGGTGCCCGGGACCCCTGCCGGCCTGCCCTCCAGCATAAATTCCGACGGGTTTGGCACCTCCACCAGCCCTTTGTCCTTCATTTCAAAAACCCCGATTTCATTGGTGGAGCCAAACCGGTTCTTTACCGACCGTATCACCCTGTAGCTGTGATACCTCTCCCCCTCAAAGTACAGTACCGTATCCACCATATGCTCCAGGACCCTGGGTCCTGCGATGGCCCCCTGTTTGGTCACATGTCCTATGATAAAGGTAGGGATAGCCATGGCCTTTGCCGTCTGCAGCAGCCTTGCGGTAACTTCCCTTACCTGGCTGACGCTGCCGGGAGCGGATGAAATCTCCGGCGTATATACCGTTTGTATGGAATCCACGATTATCATATCCGGGGTCATCCGTTTTACATGGTCCAGTATAATGTCAATATCCGTTTCGCCGAGTATAAATATGTTTCCGCTGCTTATACCCAACCTTTCTCCCCTTATTTTAACCTGTTTTACCGATTCCTCCCCGGATACATACAGCACCCTCTGCCGCGAAGAAACGCTTCCCGCCAATTGGAGGAGAAGGGTGGACTTTCCAATACCCGGGTCGCCGCCCACCAGCACCAGCGACCCCCTGACTATGCCTCCCCCAAGCACCCTGTCCAGTTCCTGCATTCCGGTAGAGTTCCTTGTTTCCTTTGAGAGGTCGATTTGGTCCATCGCAACCGGTTTGTTTCCTTCCCGGCCGGCGGCTGTCCCCCGCCGGTCGGTTTTGCTCAAAACCTCCTCCACCATTGTGTTCCATTCGCCGCATCCCGGACATCTTCCCATCCATTTTGGGCTCTCATACCCACAGTGCTGGCATACAAACACGCTTTTTACCCTGGCCATGTTTCATCCCCTTTACTTTTTTCAGGCTGTCTATTTACGCGTTAAGACTATTTTCCCATCCTTCGCGTCAACAATTACGGTGTCCCCTTCCTTAACTTTTCCGCTTAACATCTCCTCCGACAGCCTGTCCTCTATCATGTTCTGTATGGCCCTGCGAAGCGGCCTTGCCCCGTACATCGGGTCGAATCCTTCCTTGGCAATAAGCTGCTTGGCTTCGTCGGTTACTTCAAGGTTTATCTGCAGGTCTTTTACTCTCTTGGACAGTTCCGCAAGCATCAGGTCGACTATCTTGAGTATATGGTCTTCTTCAAGCTGGTGGAATACTATTGTTTCATCCACGCGGTTAAGGAACTCCGGCCGGAAGGTCTTTTTCAGTTCTTCCATTATCCCTTCCTTCATTTTCTGGTATTCGTCCTTTTTGGCATCTTCTCCCGCATCGGCAAAACCGAGCCTTTTTTGTTTCCTGATTGTATGGGCCCCCACGTTGGAGGTCATTATCACCACGGTATTTTTAAAGTCAACCGTCCTGCCCTTTGAATCCGTTAACCTGCCGTCTTCCAGTATCTGAAGCAGTATATTGAACACGTCGGGGTGGGCCTTTTCTACCTCGTCCAGCAGTATTACCGAATAGGGTTTGCGGCGTACCTTTTCGGTTAGCTGACCCCCTTCCTCGTACCCGACATAGCCGGGAGGTGAGCCCACCAGCCTTGATACCGAATGCTTCTCCATGTATTCCGACATGTCTATCCTTATAGTCGCATCCTCATCGCCGAACAAAGCCTCGGCCAAGGCCCTGGAAAGCTCGGTTTTGCCTACCCCTGTAGGACCCAGGAATATGAACGACCCAATCGGCCTTTTGGGGTCCTTGAGCCCAACCCTGGCCCTTCTTACCGCCTTGGCCACCGCCTTGACCGCTTCGTCCTGGCCGATTACCCTCCGGTGCAGCACATCCTCAAGTCTTGCCAAACGCTGGGTCTCTTCTTCCGCCAGCTTGGTAACCGGGATTCCCGTCCAATCGGATACTATAGCGGCAATGCTTTCCTCGTCCACCTCGGCGGTGGCCTGCCGGGTATCCTTCTCCCAGTTCCCCTTTATTTCCCCGAGCTGCTGTTTCAATTTTCGTCCTTCATCCCTCAGGGCGGCCGCCTTTTCAAACTCCTGGTGGCTTATAGCCTCTTCCTTTTCTTTCTTTATGTCCTCTATCTTTTCTTCCAGTTCCTT
>DASRVG010000208.1:0-6915 GCA_035655175.1 Clostridia bacterium
CCCAGCGCAAGGGCTTTGAATACGTCCGCACCGGTCCTAATACCTCCGTCAACTAATATCTTAACCCTGTCCCCTACCGCCTGTTTTATCTCGGGTAGTACCTCGCAGGTGGCGGGAGTATTGTCAAGCACCCTGCCGCCGTGGTTTGACACCACGATACCATAGGCACCGGTCAGTGCAGCCTTTTCCGCAACCTTTGCCGACATTACTCCTTTTATAACAAAGGGCAGTTTTGTATAGGCCGCGATTTCTTTAAGCTCTTCGACGGTTTTTGAAAACACCGGTTTCCCGGACTTGGCCAAGTGAATAAGGCCGGCTGAATCAATATCCATCGCAATGGCCATTACCCCTGCTTCCTCCGCCACCTTTATCTTTTCGAACACTTTATCGTTCTTCCACGGTTTTAGAGTTGGCACCGCCAGGCCGTTAACGCTTTTTATCGGTTTCATAGGGGCCAAAAAGCATATATCATCAGCACCGTCCCCGGTAAAGGCGGCACACCCTGCCATAACGGTACCGGTTACTACAGCGGTAATATAATCCAGCTCGCTTATCCTGTCGTCGTAGTTAAACCTCATTCCCCCTATGGGGGCTGCAAATATCGGGGCCTTGAAAGTATGCCCGAACAATTCAGTCGAAGTGTCCTGGCCTTTGTATTCATAAATGGTATCCATTTCCACCTTCACATTGGAAAGATATTCATAATTCCTTATAAAACTATTACCGGTTCCCTTTGCCCCCACTCCGGGCACCTTCCCCCTGCAGGCTACCCCGTTACACTCCTTGCACACCAGGCAGTGGGGTGAAAGCCTCTCCCTCGCCCTTTCCAATACCTCATTATAGTCCATGTTCTACCTCCATTTAATTATTTTTCAGCGCAGCCCTGTGCACTGTTTCGTCCATTGTTTGCCTGTGCACTGCCACACCCGTATAATATCTTAAGCCCGGCTGCAGTGCCGGTTATTTGCCCATTTCACCGTAGAGAGGGTATCTCTCGCACAGCCTGTTAACCCTGGCCGAAGCTTCTTTTTTCGAGGTAGGGTTATTCAGTATCAGCGCAATTATATCAGCAATTTCCTCCATTGCTTCTTCCTTCATGCCCCGGGTGGTCACCGCCGGTGTCCCGATCCTTATACCGCTTGTAACCAATGGACTCTCAGTATCATAGGGTATGGTGTTTTTGTTCACGGTAATGCCTATTTCATCCAGCAGGTTTTCCGCCTGTTTACCGTTTAGGCCTTTATTTCTCAGGTCAAGCAGCATGAGGTGGTTGTCGGTCCCCCCCGATACCAGCCTGAAGCCCCTTTTGATAAGCTCTTCCGCCAGCTTTGCGGCGTTTTTTACAATCTGCTGCTGGTATTCTTTAAACTCCGGGGCTAACGCTTCTTTAAAGCTTATGGCCTTTGCCGCAATGACGTGCATAAGCGGTCCACCCTGGGTGCCGGGGAAAATTGCCTTGTCGATTTCCTTGGCAAACTCGGCTTTGCATAGGATTGCACCTCCCCTTGGGCCCCTCAGGGTCTTGTGGGTGGTGGTGGTAACAAAGTCCGCATAGGGAATCGGACTGGGATGAAGCCCCGCCGCCACAAGGCCGGCTATATGGGCCATATCCACCATAAACAATGCTCCTACCCTTTTTGCGGTCTCCGCCAGTCTTTCAAAGTCAATGATTCGCGGGTATGCGCTCGCCCCTGCCACCAAAAGCTTCGGCCTGCACTCCTTTGCTATTTCATCCACCCTTTGGTAATCTATCCTTTCGGTTTCCGGGTCCACACCATAGGGCACAAAATTGAAGTATTTGCCCGACAGGTTGACAGGACTTCCGTGAGTTAAGTGCCCCCCATGGGACAGGTCCATGCCCATAACGGTGTCGCCGGGTTTTAGCACCGCGAAATAAACCGCAAGATTAGCGTTAGCCCCCGAATGGGGCTGTACATTGGCATGATCCGCGCCAAATAGTCTTTTAAGCCGCTCCCTGGCCAGGTTCTCCGCCTCGTCTACGAATTCGCACCCGCCATAGTATCTTTTGCCCGGGTAGCCTTCGGCGTACTTGTTGGTGAGGTGGCTGCCCATGGCCTCCATTACCGGTATACTTACGAAATTCTCCGAAGCTATAAGTTCAATCCTGCTTCTCTGCCTTTCAAGTTCCCTTATTATGGACGCATATACTTCGGGGTCGGATTTTTTTACTCTGATAAACTCCAACTTTTCCCCTCCAATACTGTTTTATTGTCAGAATTACAAAAAAACCGGTCTTATCACCTCCAGACCCGGTATTCTGTTCTTCACATAATATTATATTTTTATAAGGTTAATAATACAAGTCCTGCTAATTCTTTCTTCTCTGGGCCAGGAGGTCCTTGATCACCTCCGCCGCCAGTATTAGACCTGCCACCGATGGTACAAAGGAGATGCTTCCCGGTACATTCTTTCTGGCTGCACCCTTTTTGTCACAGCTCCCTTCTTCCGCCCATTCGTCCTCACTATTTATCCTTTGTGATATTGGGCTTTCAACGGAGTATACAACCTTCAGCGCGTTTATGTTTCTTTTCCTCAATTCTTTCCTTATTACCTTCGCCAATGGGCAAGTATTGGTTTCATATATATCCGCAACCTTGAAAAGTGTAGGGTCCAGCTTGTTGCCGGCGCCCATGCTGCTTATGATGGGTATGCCCATCGAAGCACATCTTGTTATAAGGTCCAGCTTAGCCGTTACCATATCTATGGCGTCTATGACATAGTCATAGTCTTTTTGAAGCAGCGTATTTGCACTTTCGGCATTGTACTTCATCTTTATGGCGGTAACCCTTGCCTCGGGGTTTATGTCCAGTATCCTCTCCCGCATGACCTCCACCTTTGCCCGTCCCACCGTGCTGGTTGTGGCATGTATCTGCCGGTTTATATTTGTAACACATATATCGTCATAGTCCACCAGCACCAGCGCCCCCAAACCTGACCGCGCCAGGGCCTCGGCGGCAAAGCTGCCCACGCCGCCTATACCGAACACTGCCACCCTGCTTGCGGCAAGAATATCCAAGCCTTCCCGGCCTATAAGCATTTCGGTTCTTAAAAACCTATGTACCACTTACCCATTCCCCCGTATCCAATTCTGCCACAAGGGCAAAAAAATCCCCACTATGCCGTGGTCGGTTGTTTTGAACCTGCTAACGCAGGTGGGTATCCTCCTGAGTACTTTACATTTCCACTCAACGGAGGCCTATGTGCCATACTCAGAGTACAGATTCCCTATGTCAAGATGTTGGCTCAAAACTAGACCGATAGTCACGCACACAGCAGGGCTGCTCCCGTTTTTCAGTTTTATAATACCATAGCAGTCTTTTATTTTCAACTTATACAATTTACCATAACAACCGCTGGTAATTGCTATGGTCTTATTATACGCATTCTCCGGCCCAAAAATGCAGCTGCGTGCATGACTATCGTTTTTTTAGGATAGTTTTTGCTCCAGCCTTGTCTTGTCAAAACCAACTATAAATTCATCGCCGACAGCTATTACCGGTACGGCCATTATCCCTCTTTCCATAAGCTCTTTTCTAGCCTGGGCGTCCTGCTGGACATCCTTTTCCTCATATTCCACGCCTTTTTGCGAAAGAAACTCCTTCGCCGTAATGCAGTGGGGTCATGTTCTCGTTGTATACACAACTATCTTTTCCATCTCGTCCCTCCTTGGTTCATTCATTAACTGCTTATAAATAGAATACCCACAATCTAAAAAATTTAACGCACGTCAATAAGGTTTTATTCCATGTCCAGCTTAATGTGGATTTCCTTAAGCTGACCCTCATCAGCCGCAGCCGGCGCTCCCGTCATCAGGCAGGCTGCATTCTGGGTTTTCGGGAATGCTATTACGTCCCTTATATTATCCCTTCCCGCCACCACCATGGCCAGCCGGTCCAGCCCGAAGGCTATGCCGCCATGGGGCGGTGTCCCGTATTTAAAAGCCTCAAGCAAAAACCCAAACTTTTCCTCCGCCTTTTCCTTTGAGAACCCCAGCACTTCAAACATCTTCTGCTGAAGGTTGGTATCGTGAATCCTGATACTTCCTCCCCCCAGTTCCATTCCATTTAGCACCAGGTCGTATGCATTGGCCCTGACCTTTTCCGGATGGGTGTCCAAGAGCGGGATATCCCCGGCGACCGGTGAGGTGAAGGGATGGTGTACCGCCACGTATCTGCCCTCTTCCTCGTCGTATTCCAGCAGCGGGAAATGGGTGACCCACAGGAAATTGTAAGCGTGTTCATCTATAAGTCCCAGTCTTCTGCCAAGGTCCAGCCGCAGCTGTCCAAGGGAATCAAACACCACCTTGGGCCGGTCGGCGACAATAAGCAGCAGGTCCCCTGCCTGACCGTCCATTCTTTTTACTATAGCGTCGGTCTCTTCCTGGGTCAGGAACTTGGCTATGGGAGACTTTACGCCCTCTTCTGTCACTACAATCCATGCCAGCCCCTTTGCGCCGAACTGTTTTATATGCTCCACCAGCCCGTCTATTTCCCTTCGGCTGAAGGTTTTGCCGCAGCCCTTCGCGTTTATGCCGCGAATGTCGCCGCCGCTTGCGGCGGTATCACTGAATACTTTAAAAGCGGAGTTCGCCACAAGGTCGGCTATCCCGACAAGTTTCATGTCAAACCGTGTATCCGGCTTGTCCGAACCGTACTGCTCCATTGCCTGCTGGTAAGTTACCCTCCTAAAAGGTATGGACAGCTTTAAGCCAAGGCTTTTTTCGAATACATAGGCCATAAGCCTTTCATTCAGCGATATTACGTCATCCATGTCCACAAAGGACATTTCGATGTCAATCTGGGTGAACTCCGGCTGCCTGTCCGCCCTCAGGTCCTCGTCCCTGAAACACCGTGCAATCTGGAAGTATTTGTCCATCCCCGAAACCATCAACAGTTGTTTGAAAAGCTGAGGCGACTGTGGCAGCGCGAAAAATTTGCCCGGGTTTACCCTGCTGGGCACCAGGTAATCCCTTGCCCCCTCCGGCGTGGGTCTTGTCAGCACGGGTGTCTCAATTTCCAAAAAACCATTCTTGTCAAGAAATTCGCGCACATCCATGGTAACCCGGTGGCGCAGTGTTAGGTTTTTTTGCATGGACGGCCTTCTAAGGTCAAGGTACCTGTACTTGAGGCGAAGGGCTTCGGTGATGTTGTTATTATCCTCAATATAAATGGGCGGGGTCTGGGCTTTGCTTAAAATCACAATCTCTTCCGCCGCTATTTCTATCTCACCCGTCTTTAACTTAGGATTAACCGCATCCTCTTTTCGCCTTACAACGGTACCCTTAACGGCAACCACAAACTCGTTCCTTAAAGCCTCGGCCGTTTTGAAAGCTTGCCGGGATACTTCCCCGTCCGCCACCACCTGTAATATTCCCGTTCTGTCCCTTATATCAAGGAATATGAGGCCGCCAAGGTCCCTTCTTCTTTGTACCCACCCGTTTATCACCACCCGGGCTCCGCTGTCTGCTGCATCCAGCTGCCCGCACATGTGAGTTCTCTTCAGTTCGTGCATACCTTTACTCCCCTTTTTTACTTAAGAATTATTTGCTTGATTTTTTGTGCATTCAGTTCTGCCTGCATCTGTCCGTCCCCCGACATATCCTTTATGGCCGCAACGCCCTTTTCCAGTTCGTCGTCCCCCAGTACCATAGTGTATCTTACACCCAGTTTATCCGCGTATTTCATCTGGGCCCTGAGGCTTCGTCCCATGTGGTCGCACTCCGCCGCGACCCCGGCGGCTCTTAAGCTATATACCAGGCTTACCGCTTTTTTTACAGCCCTATCCCCAATGCTTGCCACAAACAGGTCAAGGCTATCCTCTTTTTGTATCTCAATGCCCTGGCTCTCCATTATGAGCAGCAGCCTTTCTATGCCAAGGCCAAACCCGATCCCCGGTGTGGACGGCCCGCCGCATTCCTCCACCAAGCCGTCGTATCTTCCGCCGCCGCAAACGGTGCCCTGGGACCCAATGTCCTGGGACACTATCTCAAAGGCGGTTTTTGTATAATAGTCAAGGCCCCTTACTATGGTTGGGTCGACGATGTATTCAAGACCCATGTTTTCCAGATGTTCCTTTAGGCTTTCAAAGTGGTCCCTGCACTCGTCACAGACATAATCAAGCATCAGGGGTATCCCCTCCACCGTCTTCTTGCATTTGTCCTCCTTGCAGTCGATAATCCTCATCGGGTTTGTGTGATACCTGTTATTGCAGGTTTCACACAAAAGGGGCAGCTTATCTTTTAGAAACTCCCTCAGCCTTTGGCCGTATTCCTTCCTGCACTTGGGGCAGCCGACGCTGTTAATCCTAAGCTCCAGGCCCTTCAGTCCCAGCCTTTCAAAGAACAGCATCGCAAGGGATATCACGTCGGCATCCGCCGAGGCGTAGGGCGACCCCAATATCTCTATGCCGAACTGGTGGAAAGCCCTGAGCCTTCCCGACTGCGGCCGCTCATACCTGAAACATGGAGTGGCATAATATGCCTTAACCGGTTGTACATCGGCGTACAGCTTATGCTCTATGTACGCCCTAACCACCGGTGCGGTTACCTCCGGCTTTAGGGTTATGCTCCTTCCTCCCCTGTCCTCAAAGGTGTACATTTCCTTTTGAACAACATCGGTGGTCTCCCCCACACCCCTTTGAAACAGCTCGGTGTTTTCAAATACCGGCGTCCTTATTTCACAGTAGCCGAACTGGCTGCATATTTTTCTGAACATATCCTCAACATAGTGCCATTTGTATGATTCCCCCGGCAGCACATCCCTGGTTCCCCTCGGCGCTTTTATTGCCATGACTATACCTCCCTTTTTCCTTCAAAAAATGATAAAGTCCCCAATGACAGGCCGAAACCGTCATCAGGGACGGGATTTTCCCGCGTTGCCACCCTGCTTGGATAAT
>DASRVG010000209.1:0-3040 GCA_035655175.1 Clostridia bacterium
TTATAAGGGTGCCTATGGTGCGGCTGTGTTTTACCTTGGGCCTTATTGGAGCGGTAATAACCTTTATCGTGCGATTTTTTGGCCAAGGCAGTTCAAACTCCAGGGTTTGACCCCGCTGCGTTTTCAGAACGTCCCTTAAAATCCTTTCGGCTTCTTTGTTGCAGACAATATCAAACAGGGGCTTGCCTGTGAAGTCTTGGTCCCGTATATCAAGCATTCTGGCGGCAACGGGATTGAGGAACATTATGTTTTCACTGCTGTCCACCGCAATAACGCCGTTTACCGAGCTTGCGAGGATGGCTTCAATTTTTGATTTATCCTTTATAAGCTCCTCCACCGTTCTTTCCATTTTTTCAGCCATGTGGTTGAAGGTAGCCGCCAGTGTGCCAATTTCATCATGACTTTTTACCTGTACCCTTCTGTTGAATCTGCCTCCCGCAATGGTACTTGCCATTTCGGTCATTTCTCTGATGGGTCTTATGAGGGTGGAAAGATACCTGTAGCTCAGCGCCAAGGCTGCTGAAAGGCCAATGAATATGGCGAGGAAGATATAATACCATATTCTCTTTTGGATAACCGATATATCATCCAGCGGCAGGGCTGCCCTGATAATCCCGGCATCGTCCCGTCCGCCTTTTAAGGGAAGGGCAACATAAAGCATTTCCTTGTCCAGGGTTTTGCTTTTTCTTACGCTTTTTCCAAACCCCTCCTCAAGGGCCTGTTTTATCTCAGGACGGTCGGAATGGTTTTCCATGTCCTGCGCATCCGTACCCGAATCACCCAATACGTTTCCATCCAAGCCTATTATAGTAACCCTACTGCCGGTTATTTCGCCGTACCGGCGGCACAATTCCTGGTACTGCTGCTGAGATTTCAGGGCATCCTGTTCAATCGCTGTTTGGATTAGTTTTGCATTGGTTGTAAGCCTGTCCTCTACGCCCTTAAAGTAGTAGACACTAACTATCTCCATCGACAGAAGGCCTGTAATAAGCACTCCTATTAAAATTAAGACTGCAAAAGCCGACATAAGCTTCTTAAACATTTTTATCACCTTTGAAATCGAAGCAGTAGCCTATACCCCTTGCCGTCTGAATGTATTGGGGGTTTTTATCGTCATCCTCAATCTTCTTTCTTAGGTGCCTCACATGGACGTCCACAGTACGGGTATCTCCATAGTAACTGTATCCCCAGACCCTGTCCAGCAAAAAGTCCCGGGTAAGGATTCTGCCCCGGTTTAATGCCATGGTTTTTAACAGTTCATATTCCTTGCTGGTTAGGGCCAATTCCTTTTCTCCTTTATAAGCCTTAAAGGCCGTGGTATCTATGGTAAGGTCCCCCGCGCGGATCAATTCCGGCTCGTCGGCCGTTTTTACCAACCGCCTTAAAAGCGCCCGCACCCTGGCTATCAGCTCGCGGATGCCGAAGGGTTTTGTCAGGTAATCGTCGGCGCCGGTTTCAAGGCCCACTACCTTGTCGGCTTCTTCACTTTTGGCGGTAAGCATGAGTACCGGAAGGCGTATGGTGCTGGGGGCTTTCCTTATTCTCCTGCAAACCTCCAGCCCGTCCATTCCCGGAAGCATAAGGTCCAGGATAACAAGGTCCGGCAGTTCACTTTCCATCTTTTTTAGGCCCTCTTCACCGGACTCACAGGTAACAACCCTGTAGCCTTCCTTTTCGAGGTTGTATTTTATTAGCTCAAGTATATGCGTCTCATCGTCTATCACAAGTATGAGCTCCTTGGCCAACTGCGCTCCCCCCTTAGGCGGGTGCAAATTCCGGTGGAACCCCGCTGCCGTTGTAAAAATTATATTATAAACCGCCGGGCTTTGCCATACATAATTCACTTACTGGGCCTGTAACGAAAGGGTTTTTCGTAGGAGTTGTTAAAAGGGCGCCTTTATGGGTCGGAAGGATTCAAGAAATTTTATTCAGGGTATTGCATAAATATACTTTTAAGTGTATAATTATGATTATTCTTATCCAGCACAAAAAAGAAGGGGAGATTTGTATTGATTAGAGTCGGAATTGTCGGGGGAACCGGTTATACCGGTCAGGAATTGGTAAGGCTTTTATGCAGGCATCCCTGTGTGAAAATTGTAGGGATTTCCGCAAGAAGCAATGCCGGTCAAAATTATTCGGATATTTATGCAAATATGAGAGGTTTTATACACCTGGCCTGCGATAAGTTCGAAAACGACGGGCTGATAGACCGGTCGGACGTGGTTTTTGTGGCGCTTCCCCACGGGCTTTCGGGGGAGATAGTCTCAAAGGCCCAAAAAAAAGGCAGGAAGGTTGTGGACCTCGGCGCGGATTTTAGGTTTACCGATTTAAAGACTTACGAGGACTGGTACGGGATAAAGCATCCCTGCCCGGAGCTCCTGGAACAGGCGGTCTACGGCTTGCCGGAGATTAACAGGGCCCGGATAAAGAATGCCAAGGTAGTGGGCAATCCCGGATGCTATCCCACCTGCAGCATATTGGCACTGGCTCCCCTGTTAAAGGAAGACTTCCTGGAGGAGGGGTCAATAGTCATTGATGCCAAATCGGGGGTTTCCGGGGCCGGCAGGTCACCGAAGCCGGCAAGCCATTTCTGCGAATGCAACGAAAGCGTTAAGGCATACGGCGTGGCGGGGCACAGGCATATGCCGGAAATTGAGGAACAACTGACGGCCATTGCGGGGAAAGAGGTAACGGTAAGTTTCATCCCGCACCTAGTGCCCATGCAGAGGGGAATGCTGGTCACGGCCTACGGCAGGCTGAAAAGGGAAACGGATACCGGGCGGCTGCGCGACCTGTACGCGGATTATTACAAAGGCGAGTATTTTGTAAGGGTGATGGAAGAGGGGAGAGTGCCCTCCACCGGTCAGGTCAGGGGCTCAAATTTTTGCGATATAGGAGTGGTAGTAGACCAAAGGGCGGGAAGGGTAATAGTTTGCTCGGCGATAGACAACCTGGTAAAGGGCGCATCGGGCCAGGCGGTGCAGAACATGAACCTGATGTTCGGACTGGATGAAAAAGAGGGACTTGATATGCCGCCTCT
>DASRVG010000210.1:0-26078 GCA_035655175.1 Clostridia bacterium
GCCGCAGTAATAGCATGACCGATTCTAATGCTTAATATGCAGTTAAAGTTGGTTTCAAACGCCGGTTCGGCAAAGCAGGGCGATATTGCTAAATCGGGAAGTTCCCTTAATTTAAATCCCATGGCAAGCAGCGTGGAAACAATGGTTTTAATATACCATAAAAAACCTATGGCAATCCCCGTTACAGCGGCGTCACCGGTACCCAGGACTGTGTGCCATTTGAGTCTTTTTACACAAACTTTTCGTTTTAAGTATTTAACCACATTTTTATAACGTTTGGCTTTTGCGCTGTATTCTCTATAATTGTACAGGGCTTTTTCGGCGTATTTGAAATATCCCAACTCCTTCATCGCTCCCTTGGCCGTCGGCGCCGGCTCCCCTCTTTTATTCAGCCCGGCCGGCTCGTTAAGCAGCAGTTCAAGCAGGTTTAACTCGTTTTTTATGTTAACCAAGCCGTACAGGGCGGAAACAACTATTATGAATTCGTCATCTCTACCGGTTACCTTTATATTAACTCTTGATATGAGCACAATGATTAAAAGTGACAGTATAGTCAGAACCGCCCATCCCATACCCATCCATTATTACCTCCAAGAATACTCCTCTTCGATTTATCTTGCCTTAAATGTAAAAAAATACACGTTACCGTGTATTTTCATCAAGGTATGATATTTGCTTCTCCAAAATGTCCGGCAGATCCTTGACACTGCTTAGTCCGAAGTATTTCAAAAAATCAATGGTGGTTCCATACAATATCGGTCGTCCTACGGTATCCAGCCTGTCAACCTCCTGGATGAGTCTTTTTTCTATTAGGGTGCTTATAGCCGTATCCGACTGTACGCCTCTTATGGCCTCCACCTCCGCCCTGGTTATGGGCTGCTTGTAAGCTATTATAGCCAGGGTTTCAAGTGCGGCCTGGGACAACCCCTGTCTCCGCTGCGGAGTATGCAGCTTTTGTATGTACTCGTAGTATTCGGGCCTTGTGGAAAACTGGTAGTGCCCTTCCGCCTCGATAAGCTGAATACCTCGTCTCTCGTAGTTATACCAGTCCTTCATCTCTTTTAATATGGGCAGTACATCCTTTTGCTCCATGTCCAGCACGCTGCACAGGTCCTTAAGGCTCACCGGGTCACCTGCCGAAAACAGCACCGCCTCTATTATACTTTTTATCTCCCTATCTTCCATAGGCTATTTCCTACCTTTGCTGTCCCTTTTTTGGATAATTATATCTGCAAAATTGGACGCCTGCTCAATCACAATCCTTCTTTCCTTTACAAGCTCCAGCAGCGCCAGAAAGGTTACCACCACGTTCGCCCGCGTTGCACGGCCTTCTACAAGTCCTTTGAAACTGATGCGTCCCGCCCGCCTTATAATTCTCTTTATATGGTTAATCCGTTCGGTAAGCGATACCCTCTCCTTCTCCAGGCTCTTTCTTAAGTTGTAGTCGTCGTTATAAAGGTTTACATACCTTCTCATGGCCTGGACAAAGGCATCGCAAAGGTCTTGTATATCAACGTCCAGCACGAACGGGTCGTGGACATCGTAATCACCCAACGGAAAGGGTTCCCGGAAGTGCCTTTTTTGGCAGACCTCTTCCCGTTTTCTCAGCTCTCCGGTTACATCCTTGTACTTCTTATACTCTATCAGTCGCTCCACAAGCTGCTGCCTTGGATCAGCCTCTTCCTCCTGCTCTGTTTGAGATTTTCCTGGCAGCAGCATTTTTGACTTTATGTGCAAGAGGGTCGCCGCCATGACCAAAAACTCGCTGGCTAACTCAATGTCAAAAAAACGCAGCTCATCAAGGTATTCGAGATACTGTCGGGTTATATCCGCAATCGGGATGTCGTATATATCCACCTCATTTTTTTCAATTAGGTGAAAAAGCAAGTCAAAGGGTCCCTCAAAAACTTCCAGCTTAACACTGTAAGGCATCTTGATCACTTCCGCGGCTTTAGATTCATTTTCTCCTTTACTTCCTCCAGCGTTATTGCAGCGGATTCCCTTGCCTTTTTGGCTCCCTCGTTAAGGATATCCCATACGGTGTCCGGGCTTGCCGCCAACCTTTCCCTCTTGTTTCTAATGGGTTCAAGGAAATTGTTCAGGTTATCCGCCAGTCTCTTTTTGCAGGCAACGCAGCCTATGGCTCCGCCCCTGCACTTTTCCTCCGTTTCCCTAAGGTCGGCAAGCTCGGTAAACACCTTGTGCAGGGCATAGGCCGAACAAATCTCAGGGTTTCCCGGGTCGTTCTTTCGTATTCTCTGCGGGTCGGTTATCATTGACCCGACCTTCTTTTGAATTTCCTCCGGGGAATCCGAAAGGTATATCGCATTTTCGTAACTTTTGCTCATCTTTCTCCCATCCAGCCCGGGAAGCACCTTTGCCTCAGTAAGCAAAGCCTCCGGCTCGGGAAATGTATCGCCGTACAAGTAATTAAACCTTCTGGCTATCTCCCTGCTTAGTTCAAGATGGGGAACCTGGTCCTCCCCCACCGGAACATACTTGGCCTTAAAAACCAGTATATCGGTCGCCATAAGGCATGGATAGCCGAGGAAACCGTAATTTGCAATATTTTTCCCTTCCAGTTGTTTGAGCTGGTCCTTGTAGGTAGGACACCTCTCCAGCCACGATACCGGCGTTATCATCGAAAGCAGCAGGAAAAGTTCCGCAATCTCCTTTATTTCCGACTGTACATACACAGTACACTTGTCCGGTTCAAGGCCGGCACTCAGCCAATCCAGCGCCACGTCCATTATGTTCTGCTGCAGTTCCGCTGTATCCTCGTAGGCGGTGGTAAGAGCATGCCAGTCCACTATGGCATGAAAGCTTTTATAATCATTCTGGAGCTTTACCCAGTTTTCCAAAGCCCCGAAATAGTTTCCCAGGTGCAGTTTGCCTGTAGGCCGCATACCGCTCATTATAATGTCTTTCGCCATGTGCATTCCTCCCTATCCATTTCACAATATTATATATTGTTCCTTTCCAATTATCAACATTATGCTGTCCCTTTTGAAAGCCCTTCTTAGAAAAACATGCCCAAGCCCCGGGTTATAACAAGGTCAAGCGCGGTTATTACAGGGTTTAGAAAGGCCCAAAACAGCCTGCCCGCCAGGAATACAACCAGCATGAACACAACCTGTATCTGGTTTTGGTACTGCACGAGCCTATACCATTTATTGTCCGGCAAAAGACCCTGCAATATTCGCGAGCCGTCCAGCGGGTATACCGGAAGAAGGTTAAATACCGATATTACAAGGCTGTAATAATACAGGATGTTGAAAAAAGAAAAGGCCGGCCCGTAAGGGCGAATCACCCCGGACATCATAACTGCCCTGCTTATTATCGCAATTAATACTCCCGAGGCGGGTCCCGCCAGAGCGGTATAAAGAATTCCCCTTTTCCGGTCCCTGTAATAAATAGGGCTGGTCGGAACCGGTTTGGCCCAGCCCAGCCTAACCAAAAGCAGCATCAAAAGGCCCAACGGGTCTATGTGAGCAAGGGGGTTCAAAGTAAGCCGCCCGCTGTTTCGCGGCGTCGGGTCCCCCAGCATGTCTGACACCTTTGCGTGGCTGTACTCGTGCACCGTAAGTACGATTACAACCGCCGGCAGTATATAAAAAAGGCTGATCGTGTTAATTCCCAAGGTCCTCATCCCCCTTTATCACAACGGATTTCAATATCTCCATCTGCTCGCACCGGTCGGCGGCTCCCCTTTCCACTATCTCCTGTCTAGCCCTCTCCAGAAGACCCTTGTACCTCGGACCCGGTTTCACGCCGAGGGATATAAGGTCGCCGCCGTCAATATGGAAATTAAAGCCCATAATCTCCTGCATATATTTTATTATATTATTTTTATACTGCCTGGTATAGACTGTCCAGTAAAGATACTCCAGAATTTCTTTTTCCACCCCGTTAAACAGCTTGTAAAGCATACCCCTTTCCAGCGTTTTATCGCGCACCGGCAGTCCTAGGGCCTTTTCTCTTTCACGGTATTCACAGAGCTTTCGGTAAAGCGTTTTGTAAGCAATAAAAATCTCAACAACTCTCCTGTCCTGTAGTCCCTCAAGAAGAGCAAGTATGGGAAAATGTACGTTCCCTGGGCATCCTTTTTGTATACTCTGTAGTTTCCGGTATACCGAACGGGGGATTCTACCGGTCCCAAACAAGGCCTTCCAAAGGCCCAAACCTTCCATGCGGCGCAGTATGGCCGTGTATCGCGGCTCCCTGAAAACATGCTCCATCTCGGCATGTATCCTTTCGCTGCTAAGCCTGCCCGGGTATCCCCCCTCTACCGAACCCCTTGCCAATTCTTCAGTCTTTTTATCCATTCTGAAACCATAGCGGGCTTCAAACCTAATACCCCGAAGAATGCGGGTAGGGTCATCTACAAAGCTTTTTTTATGCAACACCCTTATTGTCCCGTTTTGAAGGTCATTCTTTCCCCAAAAAGGATCGATTAGGTGGCATCCCTCCAGCGATACAGCCATCGCGTTGATTGTAAAATCTCTTCTGAAAAGGTCGTCGTAAAGACCCGAAGGGAAAATTTCCGGCAGCGCCGCAGGCTTCGGGTATACTTCCCTTCTTGCGGTCGCTATGTCTATACGGCAGGGAAGGCCGGCATTCAAAGTCACCGTTTTGAAGGATGGGTGGGCTATAAACCTATACCCGTAGCGGTCCTCCAGGTCATCGGCAACCCTCAGTGCATCCCCTACCACCGTGACATCAATATCCAAAAGCCCGGCTCCCAACAGCATGTCCCTTACAACTCCCCCCACAATGTAGGCCTTGTACCCGAGGCTGTTACAACTCTCATTTATCCGATAAAGAATCTCTCGCACTGTTCCGGGTATACTGTTCATGGCTTTCAATTGTCCCATCATACTATCTCCATCCTATTTCATCCTTTTATAAAATTAAAGGGCAATATAATCTTACCATAACTCCAGTCTTTGACAAAATAAAAACCTTTAACGACCCTTCATACCCAAATTACGCAAAAAAATAACAAAAAACCGGACCACATGGTCATATTTCACCTCCGGCGCAGCATCGCCTTCCACTCTTAACATGACCAAGGGCCCGGGTACAACTGTATGCGGTTATCCTTTTATCTAGAGTTGTTCTGCCGGGGTTATCCAGTCCAGCAGCATCCTTTTCAGCATCAACAGTAAGCCTGCCTTGTCTACGGTTTCTTCAGCCACCAGGTCCACAATGCCCAGTATTTCCCCGTTTTGTTTTACAATAAGCTCACCGACCTTCTCCCCACCGGCAACCGGCGCGGTGATATCTCTGGGAAGCACCATCTCCTTCTCAAGGTTTCCTTCCTCTCCCTTTACTACCAGCACTTTCATATCTTCAGCGGGCCTTATATTCACCCATCGCTCCTCGCCTTTGTTTACCTTAAGCCTTTCTATAACGTCCTCCTTTTTGGCTATCGGTACCGAGTTATACCTGGCAAAGCCGTAATTAAGCATTTTTTCCGCTTCCCGAAACCGTACCTCTGAGGTGGGACTGCCCATGACCACTGCAACAAGCCTCATATTGCCCTTGACGGCGGTAGCGGACAGGCAGTACTTGGCCTCGGAAGTGGACCCGGTTTTAAGGCCGTCCGCTCCTTCATACCTTCTAATCAGCTTATTGGTATTTACCATTGTAAAGGTTTTAAATCGTCCCTCTTTGCCTACCTCTATATCTTCCATCCATATGGTGGTCCAGTCGAATACCTTGCTGTGCTTTACAAGCTCCCTGGACATCAAGGCCACGTCGTAGGCTGTGGTATAATGGTCTTCGTGGTGCAGGCCGTGGGAGTTTACAAAGTTGGTGTTTTGCGTCCCCAGTTCCTTTGCCCTTTGATTCATCATTTGCACAAAGATTTCTTCGGTTCCCGCTATGTGTTCCGCAAGGGCTACGCTAGCATCATTGCCCGAAGCCACTACAACGGCTTTTAAAAGCTGCTCCACCGTTTTTACCTCTTCGGGCTCCATGTATATCTGGCTTCCTCCCATGCCCGCCGCGTTCCTGCTAATAACCACCCTGTCATCTAATGAGATTTTGCCGTTTTCCAGGCTCTCCATGACAATAAGGGTGGTCATTATCTTGGTGATGCTGGCAGGGTACACCTTTTCATGGGCGTTTTGTTCAAAAAGTATTGTGCCGCTTCCCGCATCCATCAGAACGGCGCCCTTCGCATCCACCTTAATCTCTTCGGCACACACAGCATAAGGAAATGCAATGGATAATATCACGAGCAGCATGACTGCGCACAGTAACCTTGTTCTCATTTTATTACCTCCATTTCAATTGGTTCACTATTAGGTTAACCATCCTAAAATGGAGTTATACAAAAACCAAAGTTTACAATCCCCCAGCGAAATTTGCAGTAAAAAAAGCCGCCGTGCGGCTTTTAAGGATTAAAGGACAATAATAATTTTATGTAAACTTATCTATTCCACAATCCCCATAATCATTTCCTGTTTAAATGGCGGCTGCTCGGTGATCGATACGGCTTTCATTATGAGTTCCGCCGCCTTCCCGAGGTTATCCCTTTTATTTACATGCAGCGTGGCTACCGGTTCACCTTTAATCACCTGCATTCCGCATTTCTTATGTATTACCACCCCCACCGCCGGGTCGATGACGTCATCCTTTTTGGCTCTTCCGGCACCAAGCAGCATCGCACCTATACCGATACTCTCCGCATTAAGCGATGTAATGTAGCCGTTTTCTTCCGCACAGACCGATACCTGCTGCTTCGCTTTGGGAAGCACCCTGTCCGGTCGTTCCAGCACATCCGGGTCCCCGCCCTGGTTTTTTACGAATTCTTCGAACTTTGACGCCGCCTTTCCGGTTGAAACGAGGTGGTCCACCATTTCCCTACCCTGCTTGAGGTCCTTTACTTTTTCCCCCAGCATCAGCATGGCTGCGCCCAATTCCCTGCACAGGCAGTAAAAGTCCTCCGGTCCTTCCCCCTTCAGCGTGGCCACCGCCTCCCTAACCTCCAATGCGTTGCCCACGGCGTTCCCAAGGGGCTGGTTCATGTCGCTAAGTACCGCCATGGTCCTTATTCCCGATGAATTGCCTATATCCACCATGGTCCTGGCAAGGGCAAGGGCCTCTTCCTTTTCCTTCATAAAGGCCCCGTTTCCCACTTTTACATCCAGCAATATCCTGTCCGCTCCTGCTGCCAGTTTTTTGCTCATTATGCTGCTGGCAATCAGGGATATGTTGTCAACGGTGGCGGTAACGTCCCTGAGGGCATACAATTTTTTGTCAGCCGGCGCAATATTGCCGGTCTGGCCCGTTATTGCAATACCAATTTCTCTAACCGACTTTATGAATTCCTCGGCGGTAAGTTCGGCCCTGAAGCCGGGTATGGATTCCAGCTTGTCTATGGTGCCCCCGGTGTGCCCCAGGCCCCGGCCGGACATTTTAGCCACCGGTATGCCCGCCGCCGCCACAATGGGCGCCAGTGCGATGGAGGTTTTGTCTCCGACACCGCCGGTGCTGTGCTTATCCACTTTTATACCGGGTATTTCCGACAGGTTCAGTTGCTCCCCGGATTCTCTCATGCACCGGGTCAGCATAACAGTTTCTTTAAGTGTCATACCCCGTATAAAAACCGCCATCAAAAAAGCTGCAGCCTGGTAATCGGGTATGGTTCCCGCCACGTAGCCGTCAATGAAAAACTTGAGTTCATCATAACCCAGTGCTTTACCGTTTCTTTTTTTCCTTATTAATTCATACATCCTCACTGCACATCACCCCACTAAACAATAATATCAAGGAAGCTTTTGCCCGCACTTAACCCTTTTATACCAAGGGCCTGGGCTGCGGTTGCCCCTATATCCGCAAAGGATTCCCTGGTACCTATGTCTACGCCCCTTCGCAGCATCTTGCCATAGGCCAGTATGGGGACGTATTCCCTCGAATGGTCTGTGCTCTCGGTGGTTGGGTCGCACCCGTGGTCCGCGGTAAGTATTAACAGGTCTTTTTCCTTCAGGCAGTCCAAAAGGCCGCAAAGCCCACTGTCAAACTCCCTTAGGGCGTCTCCGTATCCTTCGGTATTGTTCCTATGCCCGTACTTCATGTCAAAGTCCACAAGGTTTGTGAATATGATGCCTTTACTGCTTTCGTTAATATAGCCCATGGTTTTTTCCAGGCCGTCCCTGTTGCTATCGGTATGAACGTGCCTGGATATCCCCCTGCTGGCAAATATGTCGTATATTTTCCCGACCGCGGTGACGCTATAGCCCTGCTCCACCGCATGGTCAAGCAGAGTATTTGATTGGGGCTCAACCGAGTAATCCCTTCGTCTTGCCGTACGGGTAAACTCCCCCGGCTTGCCTACAAAGGGCCTTGCAATAACCCTTGCCACCCTGTGCTCACCGGTCAGCAATTCCCTTGCAGCTTCGCACATCTCGTACAAATCCTCAACCGGCACAATTTCCTCATGGGCCGCTATCTGGAACACGCTGTCGGCGGAAGTGTATACTATGGGCCGGCCCGTTTCCATGTGAGCAGCTCCCAACTCCTCTATTATCTTCGTCCCCGACGCCGCCTTGTTGCCCAGTATTTTCCGCCCCACCAGCTTTTCAAAGCGCCTGATAAGTTCTACGGGAAACCCGTCCGGGTATGTCGGAAAAGGCTTATCAAGTATTATCCCCGTTATTTCCCAGTGTCCGGTTATGGTATCCTTGCCCTTTGACCTCTCCGCCGCCCTGCCGTAACACCCAACCGGGGCGGAACTTTTCCCAATGTACTTGGTGCCCTGGATGTTCCCAATGCCTAGTTTTTCCAAGGTAGGAAGTGAAAAACCCTCAATATCCCTGTATATATGCCCAAGGGTATTGGCCCCTCCGTCTCCGTACAGGTGCGCGTCCGGCAGTTCTCCGATGCCTACGCTGTCCATCACTATAATAATAACCCTGTCGAACAATCCTGCTTCCTCCCTTCTGTAGCAACCCTTAAATAACAGTACCATATAATCCCCGAATGCTTTTATGCCTATGTAAAAAAGGGCTTTACGCCCTTGGATGTGCTTTGTTGTACACTTCTTTTATCCTGTTTTTCGTAATCTGGGCATACACCTGTGTTGTGGAAATGTCAGAATGGCCCAGCATTTCCTGCACCGATTTCAGGTCGGCACCGTTTTCTATCAGGTGGGCGGCAAAGGAATGTCTCAGTGTATGCGGTGTAATATCCTTGTTTATCTTAGCCTTATTCTTATACCCTTTTATTATTTTCCAAAAGCCCTGACGGGTAAGCCGTTCGCCTTTATAGTTGACGTACAGGGCCGTTTCGTTCTTGCCCCTTAGAAGGCCCGGTCTTACATCGCTGATATATCTTCCAAGTATATCGAGGGCTATGGTGCCCACAGGTATAATTCTCTCCCTGTCGTTGTTCTTGCAGCATTTTAAATAGCCCAGTTCCAGGTTGATATCATCCAGGTCAAGGGCAACGAGTTCGGATACCCTTATGCCGGTTGCATACAAAAGCTCCAGCATTGACTTGTCCCTGGTTCCCTTTGCACTGTTTAAATCGGGCTGGTCCAGCAGAAGCTCCACTTCTTTCCCGCTTAATATGGTAGGCAGCTTTTTCTCCACCTTTGGAGATTCCAAGTCAACCGTCGGGTCCCTGTCTATAATCCTTTCGGATGTAAGGTACTGGTAAAAGGCCCGTATTGACGCCAGGCTTCTTGATATGGTTGAAGTAGCCCTGCCATTCTTTTGCAGGTACAAAAGGTAGGTTATCACCGTGGTCTTGTTGGTATTCTTTAGACTATGAATGTTTTTGCTTTCTATGTATTCTATGTACTGCTTTATGTCCCTGCAATAGGATTCCACCGTATTGTCCGACAGTTTCCTTACACTGCCTATGTAATCCGTGAACTTATCCAGCAATAGGTTCATTTAACCTGGACTCCTTTACCCACATATTATGTTTTATGTATATTTCAACAAAAACTTGAAAAGTCCTCTATATATTATTGACATAAATTATTCTTTATGTATTATCCCCCTCTCATTCCAAAAAATTCATAACCTTCTCGACCGGCAGCCAAGGACTTTATACGGAAAAAAGCTTCCCCGGGGGGAAGCTTTTTTTATAACACCTCGTCTGCGCTGGTGTATTCCAGGCCTTGGTCATCCGCAACCGCCTTGAATGTTAATTTGCCCTTATAGGTGTTAAGTCCTCTCTTAAGCGCTATATCCGCCTTCATTGCAGCCTCTGCACCCATGTTTGCAATCTTGAGCGCATAGGGCATCGTAGCATTGGTGAGCGCAAAGGTTGCAGTCCTCGGAACGGCACCGGGGATATTGGGCACTGAATAGTGAATAATGCCGTGCTTAACGAAGGTGGGATCGGCATGGCTTGTAATCCTGTCCATGGTCATAACGGTACCACCCTGGTCTATCGCAACGTCGACTATTGCTCCGCCGGGATTCATGCTTTTTACCATTTCCTCGGTTATCAGCTTGGGTGTCCTGGCTCCGGGTATCAATACCGCGCCTATCAAAAGGTCCGCTCCTTTCAGAGCCTGGGCGATATTGTAGCTGTTGGACATTAGGTTCTTTATCCTGTTGCCGAATATGTCGTCCAGGTATGCAAGCCTTTTTATGCTGACATCAAGCACCGTTACGTCTGCGCCCAGTCCGACCGCCATCTTGGCTGCGTTCATCCCAACGTTACCGCCGCCTACTATTACCACCCTGGCGGGAGCAACGCCGGATACTCCGCCCAGGAGCATTCCCCTTCCTCCTGATATTTTTTCTAAAAGCCTTGCGCCAATCTGAATTGACATCCTTCCGGCAATCTCGCTCATTGGCGCCAAAAGCGGCAGTGAACCATCTTCGGGTTGTACTGTTTCATAGGCTATACCTATAACTTTTTTGTCAAGCATTGCCTTGGTAAGCTCCGGCTCGGGCGCCAGGTGCAGGTACGTAAATATTATTTGGTTTTCTTTCATAAGGTCATATTCGGTCGGCAGGGGCTCCTTCACCTTTATAATCATGTCGGCCTTTTCATATACTTCCTTTGGTGTGTCCAGCATAACAGCCCCGGCCGCCATATACTCTTCGTCGGTAATGCTGCTGCCCAGCCCTGCTGTATTTTCAATGAATACCTTGTGTCCCGCCTTGACAAAGGCTTCGACACCGGCAGGCGTGATTGCCACCCTGTTTTCGTTTGCTTTAATCTCCTTTGGCACTCCAATAATCATAAAACACACTCCCCTATGTTTATTTATTGTTATCATCGGATGTTATATACCTAGTATTTCCTAGTTATATAACAACCATTTGTTTTATTCGATATTTTTTTTTAAATTCCTCTATCTGGCAGTAATTATTATACAGCGTAAATAAAAATACCCATTGTTTCCGTGCCCGTTTTACACACGGAATAATGGTACTTGCGAAGAACCCAAAAACTTCAGAAAAGCTTCATAAACACAGGGGTAATGTATCCCTCTACCAAGGAGCCCAATAGAAGTATTATGAGTGTAAGAAGAATATTTATTGAATACATGGCCAGTTCGCTTGTAAAGCTTTTTTTCGGCTTTGATTTTTTTCTGCGCAGCAATGAGATGGAAAAGGAGATTCCCAGCACCGCCGCCGCTATTATGCCGGGCACTATGAGAAGGTTTTGCGGAAGAATCGCAGCTACGGCAAACAACAGCCCTTTAAGCCCCATCCCTTCCACCAGGAAGCTTACCGAAAAGCCTACAATGAATCCCTTGATGCCCACAATCAGCAGTATTAACGGTATTCCAATCACGGTTATCCCCAACAGCCATATAAGGATTACAAACTGAGAATTATTGATAAGGGACTGTTTAAAAATGGCCGCCGACTGCACCGGCTCCTGGTCCAACACAGTAAAAAAACTCTGGAAATAGTTTATCAGCTCCTCCTTTTGTGCCGACGACAGCGCGTCCACCGTAAAAGCGCCGGCGGCTATTCCTGCCGCAAAAAACACCAGCACCAGAAAGTAGAGCACCAGGTTGTTCTTAACCTGCTTTTGTACCGCTTTTTTTAAGACCATTTCCCAAGAAGCACCTCCGGGCATAGACAGCATTCCTGGCTTTTTGCTTTAGTAAATGTTATGCCCGTTTGTCCTTCTTTATGTCATTTCATTTCACAATGCCCAACAGCAGTATCCCGGCTATGGTCTTTCCGTCCTTTATTTCGCCTTCAAGAATCATATCCATCGCCCTGTCAGGGCTTATTTCCACCGTTTCCACCATCTCGTCGTCGTCCGGGTCATTTTCCCCCTCTCTTAGACCGGTTGCCAAAAACATGTGCATTACTTCATTTGAAAAACCCGGTGAAGTATAAAAGGACACCAGGTAGCGCAAGTCCCCCGCGATGTATCCCGTTTCCTCGGTGAGCTCCCTGGCAGCACAGTCCGCCGGGTCTTCACCTGGCTCCAGTTTCCCCGCGGGCAGTTCCAATAGCACCTGGTCCGCAGCCTTCCGGTACTGCTTGACCATTACTATGTCACCGTTGTCCTTAAGGGCGACAATCCCTACCGCCCCGGGGTGTTCAACCACTTCCCGCAGTGCGGTATTGCCGTTTTCCAGCACAACACTGTCCAGCCTTAAGTTTATAATACGACCCTTGTACACCGTTTTACTTTCCAAGGTTTTTTCCAAGTTACTTCCCCCTTCGCCCTGTTATAAAATCGTAACCTTTTGAATATAATACTTAAAAAATATTGGAGGTTTTACCTATGTACAAGATAACCACCGCCGGCAGGCTTTACCTTATCGGCAATATCAGGGATGTACTGGACTTTCTAGCATCAATAAGCACACCCGGCATTACGCTGAAACAGTACCTGGACGAACAAATGCATCTATAGCAGCAGGCCGCGCAGCGCCATTACCGATGCGCCTGCGCCCAAAAAAAAATCCCTGTCCTCCTCGGCGTTCCTTCCCATGGTGGTGATTTCTAGGCCATAATCCTCCATGGCTTGCAGGACTTCCTCTCCCCTATTAAACACGATTATGTGCTTTTTTTCAATACCGTGCTCCCTCACCTGTGCTGTTATGTACTCAAGCTTTGGACCTTCAAGTTCCGGCAGCGGTAAAAGGGATGTGGTCTTTGCAATTCTTCCCAACACCGTCAACGAATGGTGACTTATACCCCGGTGCCGCTGCCTGTCATCCGAAAAGCTTATCCTGGGCACCGCCACCGGCAGGCCCCCCAGCGTGCTTATTCCATCAATAATGTACCCCTGCTCCACCCCGGTAAACCCGTACCTGGTTCCGGTACCGGTAATACCCGGCCCCATGCCCACAATCACCAGGTCACACTTTGCAGCCTCTGCCGCCGCTATTATCCCGGTATAAAAATTTACCGTTTCCAGGTCTCCACCGAAGGCGTTCCCACAGGTTACGACAACATCCAGCAGTTCCTTTTTCTTAAGGTCCGTGATTGTGTTGCTGAATGCGGCGGGAAGCGCCGCGCCGTCTGTCATTACGTATCCTGTTTTTATGCCCGGTTTTAACCGCTTTGCCAGTGCGCATATGGGCCCCAGCATGCTGTGGAGCGGTATCGTGACTATAGGCTTTCCCCTAAGGCTTTCAAAGCTTTTGATTATATTATGCAGCTTGCTTTGCTGTTCCTCGGCGGCAAGGCATTTAAGCTGAAGAGGGGTATACCTAAGTTTCATAATGTGCCCGGCCCCGGTAATGTCGGCTTTTGTGTTATTTAGGTTTGCTATCACAAAATCATACCCGCCGGTTCCAAGCCCTAAAAAATGAGCTGTTGTGTTTACAAGGACCCTGTCCCCCTTGGCGACCCGTCCCGTAATATCGGTATATACAAGGGCCGGCCTCCGGCTGCCCCCTATTTCAACCCGTATATCCTGGAGGCCATCCCTTTCGCCGCAAATTTCCACAACCGTACCTTCCCTGGTTCTAATCATCATGCCTAACCACTCCTTTTATTACCCAGCTCATCTATCAGCCTCAGCATCCTGTTTCGGGCGATAAAACCGGTAAGGGAAAATTTTTCCGCCGCAAGATGCAGCAAAATAAGCAGTACCAATGCTGCCACCTTGTGATGCAGCGCAGCTCCCACACAGTAATAAAGCCCAAGGGACAGGCCAATGGCATTGGCCCCCGCATCCCCCATCATCCCTTTTCGTTTCGCATCATAGGGCAGGTAAGCGGCAAGACACCCGGCCGGCGGGTATAGTATATAGGCATGGGCTCTTGCCGGCATAAAAAAAAACGAACACCACCATAACAGGAAAAAGGACTTGACAGCCCTGCCCGGCCTTAGGTCCAATAGGTTCACAAGGTTTGCAAACAGCATGATCAATAGGCAATTTACAACCCCTTCCGGAAGGCTTTCCGAAATCACTGCCGATATAAGTACGGCAGTCATCCCTCCAAAAACGGCCTTCAAGCCTCCTGTAGTAAGCCTTAGATGAAAAAGGCTCTTCATGTGCCCCTTAAGCCCCTTCACTTTATTGTTCCCCAGCATGTCGTCCACAATACCGGCAAGAGACATTACGGCAAATCCAAGGGCATTTAGAAGTACCAGGCGGGTATCGGTACTTTCCATGAGCACCAGCATTAAGCTTCCGGATAAAACGCCGGGCAAAAATCCCACCCCCAGTCCGGTAGGGATCGCCTCGCCCAAAAAGTTTTCCCTTAAAGCCCCCGAAGCCTCCAGCATTTGCTTTATTAGGGGCATAAAAACCAAAGTAACCGCTGCGGCAAATAGAAGCACAATCAACATTACTTTACATCCCTACCTTCCCGCAGGCAGAACAAAAGGATATCCATAAACTGCTTGCCCCTGTGCATGAAGCCCTTTAGGTTTCTACCGCTTTCGCGGTGAAACATGTTGACCGGCACCTCCACCACCCTGTAACCCTTGGACAAGGCTTTTATGTTAAGGCCTATTTCGGCGGCAAACCCGCTTGGTACCGGTTCGATGGCTGACAGCATTTCCCTCCTTGCCGCCCTCTGACCGGACAGGCCGGCGGAAAGCTCTCTGCCGGTGTTTCTTTTCACAACTGTATCGGCAAGCTTTCTCACAAGGCCAAAGCCCCCCTTGCGCGATGCCGGGGGCAAGACGCCTATTGTCATGTCCGCTTCCCCCGAAACAACGGGCGCGACCAATTTTTGCATTTCAACGGCGCTTTGGCCGACATCGGCATCTATAAATACAACTATGCCGCTTTTTATCCGCTCGAGCCCGCAGTTTAGCGCATATCCCTTACCCCGGTTGCCTTCAATGCGCAGTACCTCCGCTCCCGACCGGGCGGCAATCACAGCTGTATCATCTGTCGAGCCATCATCCACCACAATAATCCTGTCGGCACTGCCCGACGCCCTGACGCCAAATATAGTACCGCCTATATAATCCTCCTCATTATATGCGGGTATCAGCACCGTAACTTCCGGTTTCATCGCATAAACCTCCTACATCTCGTCCGGCCATGGAGGTATAAGGGCTTGGGCCGTATCCTTCAACCCGTAGTGGCCGGTACAACCCTGCAGCACCCTTATTAGCGAATACTGGCCTATAACGCTGTCCACGTTGTCCACCGAGGATATCCTGGCATCCCTGTAGCGGGGAATACTGGACTTTTCGCAGTCGGATTTTTCAACCCCCACCGCCGGTATATTGCTCCTTTTGATCGCTTCGATAATGAATACCCCGGGTTCCGCTTCCGTGCCGGGGCCGGCCGCAAATCCTTCCCCGGCAAGTATAAAGTAATCAATTTCGCCGCTGTAGCCTTCGGATACTTCGATTACGCCCAGTTCCTTCAAGCGTCGGACAAAGTCTTGGTCTCCTCCGGTTATTATGGCGTTTACAAGCCTACGATACATGTACGGTCGCAGTTGCCCCTCCTCCACGAACTCGTCCAGGTTTTCCCTAAGCAGCATCAACCCATGCCGATTGTCACAGAAAAAGTCCTTGTTTATACGAACGGTTGAAGTAACCTGTGCCCCGGCATGGTTTAACATGCTTACCATGCCGCCGAAGTCTGTTTCACCACCGTTTTGGATTATGGCAATGTTAAGGCCTTCGAGGACACCCTCAACCAGCTGCGGTATAAGCCAATCCAGCAGTTCCCCGTACACTTTCAGTTCCTTTTTGCTGTCCTCCAACATGGTCTCTATCATTGTGTTTTGCTGCTTAAGGTCCAGGAACCTCTGCTCCAGCTCGGATATAAGTCCCTGCTGCTGCTCCACGAATATTTCCTGGCCGTCCAGGGAAAAACCTATGAATATGCCCACGCCAAGGGCCAGAAATATGGAAGCCGACATAATTACATAATACCTTATGTTTATTACCATGCATCAACACTCCTTAGTAACCCAGTACCAGCCTCAGGCGGATGGACAAAAGCCTGTACAGCTGCTGAAGGGGCGGTGACATTGCCCCGGCGATAACAACGGGTATCATGGCAGCCAAAACGAGCCCCACTATGTGTTTTGGCTTTACCTCTTCCCTGTAAAGCTTGTTTACCCCCTTGGCATCCACCAGCCTATCACCCACCTTCAGCCGCGTCAGAAAAGTGCTTCCCATGCCTTTCCTCCCCTTTTCAAGAAAGTCAATTATGCTGGAATGGGCGCCCACTGCCACTATCAGTTCCGCCCCGCTTTCATAGGCCACAAGCATTGCAATATCTTCGCTGGTCCCGGGACAGCACACCACTTCCGCCTTAAGCCCCAGCCGGTTTATCCTTTCCATACCGGGAGATTTACCGTCCATGTAGGCATGGACTACTATTTCCCTGCATTTTCTGAGCGCCCTGTCGCTTACACTGTCCATATCGCCTATTATGATATCGGGTACAAGGCCGAACTCAAGCAGCGCATCCCCGCCCCCGTCCACCCCAATGAGTACCGGCTTAACCTCTTCTATGTAAGACCTTATTATGCTAAGGTCGTTCCTGTAATCCTTTCCCCTGACCACCACCAGTGCATGCTTCCCGGAAATGTCGGTACGCAGCCTTGGCAGTTCCATCTTGCCCAGTATAAAGTCCTTTTCCTTCTTGGCATATTCCAGCGTATTGTCAATAAACCCGTCCAGTACGGTTTCCAGGTTTCTTTTTGCCAGGTCCATTTCTTTTTTTATTGTTTTCCCGTTCATAACGCTGCCCCTTCCCACCAAGATCCCTTTCAGGTAGATTCTTCCATCCCTGACCTCCACTGTATCCCCGTCCTTTACAATTTCAAGGATTTTCGTCCCCACATTATCAATAAGCGGTATGCCCTCCCTGTAAAGAAGTGCCGGGCCCAGGTTTGGGTACCTGCCGCTTATGGACCGTTCCGCATTGACTACCGCCTTGACCCCCGCTTCTATTAGCGACAGCGCTCCCAGTTCATCAAGGTCCCGATGGCATATTATCCCTATTTCCCCGGGTCTTATGCGTCGTACCAGATTCTTTGTTTTCTTGTCCACCACCACTTTGGATTTAATGTACAAGGCCGCACCAACTTTCTCTTATCCCACCACTATACTTATTATTTGTTTTTTAAGAATAAAAATTGCCCCGATTGGGACAATTTTTATTTTTTATTAAAAGATTTTCAAGCCCAGCAGCAGCTTCCCGGTCTGTTACTTGAGAATTGGTTCTTTGTTCAGCAGTTTGCCTGTATTCATTATAAACAGTCCCCCATCCGGTCCGTTATAAGCTGCTTTCAGCCCGTCAGGCGAGAGGAAGACCTCTTCCGAAGGAATGCCCCCCATTTTAATCAGCGCCCTATTCTCAATATCAAAACGCCATAATGTATAATAGGTCCAGTCGTTGCCGTAGCTTGGCTCCGCCATCTCGGTGGTAAAATATAATGCTTTGTTTGATTTGTCCCAGCCATGGGTGACAACGTTGACGTTAGGGTCGACTTCTATGTCAATACGACCCCTTGGCCCGCTGTATTCCAGGTATGCATCGGCGGTGTACACAAACCCTAGGTCGTTTGTTTCTGTCCTTATAACAAATTCGCAGCCGGTCGGTGGGGCCATAGTTCGTATATACTGTCCTATGTAATCTTCTGCCTGATCTTTGCTTATATTCTTTTTAGTTTTGCCCATATCCATAAGATAAAATTCCCCGCCGTCAACTGCTGATACCACGAGGGTATTTGCATCCTTCCACCCTTTAATATTTATGGCATCGCCGTGCCTGTGGACCCCCGGAAGTTGTTTCCTTTTGAAAATTCTATACTCCAAAAGCTGACCGTTTTGCGAATCCACCGCCGCAGCACCCTGCACAAGTTCATCCCCGGCCCTGTTTATGTTCTCGCCATCACCGAAGAAAAAAATATATGCAAGTCTTAAAACGCCATCTACTTTCATAAGGGCCAAGCAATCCATGGTGCTTAAAAAATCTGCTTCCATGTGGTCTCGGGCGTGTTTAAGGGCGGAAGTGTACTCGATGAGCGGCTTTAGTATCTCCGTTCCGAGACTAAATGCTACTTTCTCTTTTTCAAAGCATTTTTTATATTTTTTGTCCACCGACACCACTTGATAATAAACCGGTGATAGACTTAGAAAGGGATCGCTTCTTTCCAGTTCCGGCTTTAGCATGAGGTTTATGAGAGCCCTGTTGTCTTTCAATAGGTTTATATTTTCTATTTGCGCATTATACGGAAGGCCTACGGCAAAATATGCCCTATTGCTGTCTTCCCGTATTATTCTTACCTGAAGGCCGGATATATCAGTATCGCCCTCCAGGTCCGGAAAATCGCTCCCCGGCAGCAATGTAAAGTCAATACCCTGCTGGACAATTGAAGGTTCCGCTTGCTTGCAGCCGGTCAAAAATAGCCCTATTAGCATCAAAGCTAAAATTCCTCTCTTTTTCAAAGAAACCCCTCCCGATTACTGAAACGCTTAGAATTAATTATCATTATTTCTGTTCTCGTTTCGGAGTCCATTTCTTTAACTGTTTCTAGGTTCTCAAAAAGCCGGCGGTAACATTCCCATGCTTCCTGAGTGTTTCCTGATAGAATTTTGCATTTTATTGTTTCCTTAATCAATACCTTTTCCATATCCGGCCGCAGGCTTAATAAATCATTCATTTTTTCAAGCGCCATGTCGTACCGTGCTCCCAGGTAGTAGGCCCTTGCCTTTCTGTACAGCCACAGTTCTTTATTTTTTATTCTGGTTAGGACAACCAATACCAGGTCGATAAGAAACAGTCCCAGAGAAAGGGGAAAAATCACCGCAAAGGGCCCTCCGATTGCAGCTACTTCGGCGAATATACCAATAAAGCTTATCCACAGGATAAAAACCTTTAATGCATACCCGCCGGGTACCAGTCCGTCGGGAGGCATTGCGGGAAAAACCCGGTCTCGTTCCTTTCCCCCGGCTCCGTTCATAGGACCGCCTCCTCCGCTACACTAGTCCACACCCGCTTTTCCCCCGCCCGGCGCTTTCTGTAAATAAACTCTTAGTCCGGTACAATGCAAGGGAATAAGTTGACATAATATTATTATGTCAACTTATTCCCTTCTTGTATTATTTGGTTTTGCCTTCAGGGGCTTTTATAAGCTTTGCCCAGGTATCCTTTAAAGATACTATCCGGTTGAACACCAGATTACCCGGTTTCGAACAAACCGTATCCACGCAGAAATACCCGTGCCTTATGAACTGGTACCTGCTGCCCGGCTCAGCATTCGAAAGTTCCGGCTCAAGCTTGCAGCAAAATAACCTTTGTAGCGAATCCTTATTCAGCTTTTCCAAGAAGTCCACCGCTTCTTCGCTTTCCGGGTCCTCATCGTTAAACAAATACCCATAAAGCCGCACTTCAGCCTCGATGGCATGGTCGGCAGAAACCCAGTGCAGCGTACCTTTAACCTTTTTCCCACTGGCAGGGCCCCCGCTTTTTGTATCCGGGTCGTAGGTGCAGTGTATCTCCAATATCTCCCCGGTAGCTTCATCCTTTATTACATTGTTACACTTTATAATGTACGCGTTCTTCAGCCGGACTTCCTTACCGGGGGACAGCCTGAAGAACTTGGGCGGCGGTACTTCGCAAAAGTCCTCCCGTTCTATATAAAGCTCCCTGGAAAAGGGTATTTTCCTGGTCCCCAGCTCCGGCCTCTCGGGGTTGTTCTCTGCCTCAAGGTATTCCACCTTGCCCTCCGGGTAATTGTCAATCACAAGTTTTACAGGGTTTAAAACCGCCATTACCCTGGGCGCCTTTGCCATTAAGTCTTCCCTTATGCAGTGCTCAAGAAGCGCTATATCCACCGTACTGTTGCTTTTGGCCACCCCGATCCTGTCGCAAAAGTCCCTAATGGATTCGGGGGTATAACCCCGCCTTCTCAAGCCCGATATGGTGGGCATCCGGGGGTCGTCCCAGCCGTCGACGTATCCCTCTTCCACCAGTTTCCTCAGCTTTCTTTTGCTCATAACTGTATTTGTAAGGTTAAGCCGTGCAAATTCTATCTGCTTGGGGTGAACCTCCGGGTCCACGTTTTCTATAACCCAGTCGTACAGCGGTCGGTGGTCCTCAAACTCAAGCGTGCATATGGAATGGGTGATTCCCTCGATGGCATCCGAAAGCGGATGGGCATAGTCGTACATCGGATATATGCACCATTCATCGCCGGTCCTGTGATGGGTGGCCCGCAGTATCCTGTACAGCACCGGGTCCCTCATGTTCAAATTTGGCGATGCCATGTCTATCTTGGCCCTTAGGACCCTGGACCCGTCGGGAAACTCCCCGGCCCGCATCCTTTGGAATAGGTCAAGGTTTTCTTCCACAGAACGATCCCGGTAGGGACTGTTTTTACCCGGCTGCGTTAGCGTACCCCTGTATTCCCTTATTTCATCGGCACTTAAATCGCAGACATAAGCCTTTCCCATCTTGATAAGTTTTACCGCATACTGGTACAACTGTTCGAAGTAGTCCGAGGCGTAATACTCGCGGTCCTCCCAGTCAAAACCCAGCCACCTTACATCTTCCTTAATGGATTCCACGTATTCCACGTCTTCTTTGGCCGGGTTTGTATCGTCAAACCTCAAATTGCAAAGACCGCCATACTGCTGTGCTATTCCGAAATTTAGGCATATGGACTTTGCATGCCCTATATGAAGGTATCCGTTGGGCTCGGGAGGGAAACGCGTATGCACGCGGCCGTTGTAAACATTGGTTTCATTGTCCTGGTTTATTATGTTTTGAATAAAGTTTACCGACTGAACCGCTGCGTTACAGTCTTGCTCTCTTTCGTCACCATCTTTAATGGTATTGTCCACTGGATTGTAACCCGTCATTCTTCACATTTCCTCCCTGTACGTTTATTTTGCTTTTTATACCTTATTCCGCAAATCTCATTATCTGGTCTCTTTTAAAGGTCCATTCGGGGGTGACCAATTCATCCCCGAAGTCGGCCCGGAACCAGGGGCTTACTGCGGGATCAGTCGTGTTTTTCAGGATATGTATATCCTGGGCCGGCATGTAGCTTTGAGCCAACAGGAATATCTTTTTGCCGGTGTCGACGCACCGGGCCATGTCAACTATTATTGCACAATGCCCGGGACTGCCTCCCCGTATAAGTACGTCGCCTATCCCAATATCGCTCACATCCAGCTTCTGAAGCTCTTTCGATAATGAGAGGGTACCGGCATAGGCAAAAACCATGTCCAGGTATTCCCTAAAGCTTTCATAATCGTCCGAATAACCGGCGCCGTCAACCCAGCTTACATTATTACCCTTTACCGAAATCCTGCTGCCCTGCATCCATTTTGTGTACCGGGCGTTAAACCCGTTTGTAAAATTGAAATGTATTTTTTCGTATTGCCCGGTCCCGTACAAGTATTCCGCCCGGAGCCTTATAACGGCATCGGCGCACTGCTGCAGGTCCCTGTCCCCTACATCCATGTCTACGACCGCCTGGTGTACGTCCCTTTCCTTTACCCGGCCGTCATAGTACAATACCCTGGACCCGTGGGGTTTCAGCGGCAAACTTCTAAGGTATTCAGCAAAGGAGCCCTGCTGGACGTTTATCCTCTCATAGCCCTCCGGCACCAAGATCCTGTCCTCTACCGTCCCGCCCTCGGGATTAACAAGGCTGTGTTCTTTTATTAAAATGTCATCCGGGCCTGCATTATTTGCCGGGTCGGATTCCACACCACTGTGCCGGTCCGAAAGCCCGGCACATGAGGTCAGCATTATTACAATGAATGCTATGATTACTCTTTTCAACAGGCCACCCCTTTTCACATCGGCTGCTGTCGCGCGGTTGCTTTTCCGGCTCCTGTGGCTATACTAGGTAATCAACCACTATACGGTCTTGGGTAACTTCTTTTACAAACGCTCCCACTTCCAAATGATCAGGGTGCTTCTGGTACACATCAAGGGATTCCATGTCCCGGAATTCCGAGTATAAAATCACATCATAGGCAGCGCTGCTGCTGTTTACGTTTATTCCAACCTCTATTTGCAGTATCTCCTTAATTTTGTCTTTCAAGCCCTCAACGCGTTCTTTCATAATACTTGCATTCTCCTGGCTGTCCCTGCCCCCGGCGGAACTCTTGAGTTTCCACGCAACAATGTGTTTTACCATAATAAACCTTCCTTTGTCTCCAACAACTGGTACTATTATACTACATTTTTTTCCTGAATATGAGACATTTCATCATTTCCGGGGAAAGCTATTTTTGTATCAGCTTCATTTTTTCTTCCCTGGGCAGCCTTTTAATGCTATACTCCCTCTGCATGGCCTCCGCCCTGGAATCGTAGGATTCCAAGTAGCGTAATACCACCGGCAGCCTTGCCCGGGTGCATTTTGCCCCCTTGCCGCTGTTATGCTGATTAAGCCTCCTTTGGGGATCGGTTGTCCAGCCGGTATACAGCGAACCGTCACCGCATTCAAGTATGTATACATAGTACATTTTCCGTATTCCCCTTTTATCCGTTTTACTTACGTCTTGGTATTATAAATCAGGGAAGCTAAAGACCCCGTCCTTTTGCTTCCCCGCATCCGCGTTGACATGACAATGTAATGGTATTATTATAGTATCGAATGAAATTACAATACATCCTAATTTTGCATTATATCATACCGAAACCCGGAGGTAAACACCGATGCCTAATTTTGCGGCCTTTGTGTCCTATGTACTGATTACCACTTTCACGCCCGGCCCCAACAACATAATGTCCATGTCCAATGCCAGCCGCTACGGTTTTAAAAGGAGTATAATGTTTAACGTGGGCGTATTCCTGGGCTTTTTCCTGATTATGGCCCTAAGCGCTCTTTTCAGCGTAGCCCTCTACGGTTTAATCCCTTCCATAAAACCGGTCATGACCTCCATCGGGGCTGCCTATATAATGTGGCTTGCATGGAAAACCTACAGCAGCAATCCTCAAGTTGAAGAAAAGGACACAAGGCGTACAAACACCCTTTTGGCAGGGCTGCTGCTTCAGTTTGTAAACCCGAAGGTGATACTGTACGGGATTACCCTTGTTTCGACCTTTATTGTACCCTATTACAAATCTGTGCCGGTGCTGGTGGGCTTCGCCGTCTCTCTTGCTTTTACCGCCTTTGTATCCACCTGCTGCTGGGCGCTTCTTGGTTCGGTTTTCCAAAGGTTCCTATCCAATAACCGCAGAACTGTAAACGCCATAATGGCCCTTTTGCTTGTCTACTGCGCCGTATCGCTGTTTTTGTAATATTGGCAATTCCTACACAGCTCATTTTCACATTATCAAAAGCTCCACAGCATGGGCAGCCATGCCGGCGATAATGCAAATCGGCATGCTTACAGCCATTCGCATAAGGGAGAACTTCATGCCCAAAAGGCCCGCTTCATAGGGCAGCCGGCTTAACCCCAACAGGCACCAGCCGACCACCAGGGATACTACCGTGCCCAGTCCCGCGCCGGAGGCTCTTATTGATGCAGCTATGGGAAAGAAGGCATAGGGTCCCACTGCCGAAAACATTCCTGCAACTGTCCCAAGCAATATCCCCTTAAGACCCGCCTCCCTTGCCAGCCACTGGTTGACAAAGCCTTCCGGGATTACAGCCTCCAGCATACCGGCCAGGACAAAAGCCGAAAGCAACATTGGGATTAATCCAATCATCTGCTTTAGGCCAATCCTTATCCCTTCCATGTGCCTGCCTGTTGTTTTCGCGTTTATAATTATTAGCAGTACGGCTGCCAGGCTTAGAATAACCGTGGACTTTATCATAATTTCCCGCCTTTTTTCGTGAAAAATGCCCCGCCCAGTTTTTCCGGGTTAATGTTTTTTGCCAAGAACCCGATTATTATTGGCACCGGTAAAGTAATAATGTTTCTGACAAGTGTAACCCCCGGACCGAGGAAACTCATTTCCATCGGTATGCGGGCAAAGTCGTAAACTTGTTTTCCAACAATAAAGGCAGCAAAGATTGAAAAGGGAACCTCCTTTTCAACAAAACTGGCTATAAAGGGATAATAAACATAGGGCCCACCCGGAAAGAGTCCGCCGGTTAGGGCGCTTACCAATATCCCTTTAATGCCCTTGTTGTTTTGCAGCCATTTGTTAAGCATTTCCTTAGAAATAAGAACCCGAAGCTGTCCTATGACTATGAATGAAACTAAAAGCATTGGAGCCGCAGCCATGGCGGAGTTCTTTGATATGTGCAGGCCTTCAAGAAGCAGTCCCGTACCTCCGATTATGTATACAGCCGGTATTAGAACAATCGCTGCGGAAGCTATTCCTGCAAAGGCACCTTTCAAAAAAAACACCCCTTTAAGATGCGGCTGAACCTGTGTGTCATGTTATGGTCTCGTTAGTCTAACCCACGCAAAAAATACCAGAATGCCGGCGACTGCTGCCAGATCGCCTATGCCCCGGAACTTGTTCGCCTTGGTGGTATCGTTAATCCGTTCCTTCAAGTCTTCAATAATGTTTTCAAAGTCGTATAACTGGTCTAAACCATTAAATTCCAACACGAAGGCCCTGCCCCCGCTGCCTCTTTGCGTTACTTCTATGAAGCTGTCGTATTCTTCGAGGGTTATCTTTGTCACCATGGACTGGGGATGGTCCTTGGTTTTCTTATAAGCCAGCTTGTATTCCCCCAGCACCTCAGCCAGTATTGTCTCCAATTTATCCCTGTCAATATTGGTAGCGGTGTACTTTTTGCCGGAAAAAAAGTTTTTCAAAATAAAAAGAATAGCTATTGTAACCAGTATTCCCAATAACATAACAGTGGTTTTTGCATCACTGTCGTTACCTATTTCGAATTCCCAAAGGAGCATATAGTTATATACCATGAGTATAATCCCCAAGCCTGCCGATAGCATGTTTAGCGGCCCGGAATCTCTATAGAAGTTTTTATCCCTGCGCTTTATAATGAATAAATAAGAGCCCTGAATTAAAATTGATACGAGTATCAAGTAGTTTAGAAAAACACTGCCGCTGTCCATGTGTACACCTTCCCTAATCTTAATCATCACAATAATTATATTCATCTTGATGACCTTTGCTGTTTCTGTTGCAGCCCAAATTTCAGTCCTGCTTCTTATGTAATCTTAGCGAACCGCCTTAGGGCATCAATAATGCATTCGCCATGCTGTATCTATAACGGTTTAGGTCTTCATCGTCCCTCGGTTTTCTGAATACAAAAAGATGTTCGTGCATTATCAGATAGAAATTGTGGTCTTTAACTTTTTTCTCCCAGTAGGGTGTAGATGTACAATTATGCTGAATCTTTATAATATCTTCTTTCAAAACAAATCCATTTTCAAGAAACAACTGCATTACATAGAAAGCAAGGGGAACATAGTGTTTGTTTTTTCTAGTATCTCCTATTAAAACAGCACAGTAGGAATTCTCTTTTAATACCCTGAAGAATTCCGCTATACCCTTGTTCAATTCTGAACAAAATTTTTTAACCCCTGAAATATTTGAAAGGTCACCTTCTATTCTCCCTTCTGAATATTTGATTATGTTTAAGTAGGGAGGATGGGTAACAATCAAATCAACACTTCCACTGCTTAAAAAGTTCATATTTCTGATTCCTGAGGCTTCGACCCAGTACCGGAATAAAAGTTGACTTCTATGTTTACGACTCTGTCTTTATCTGCGTTTATTAGTATAAAATCTGCCTTTCTGTTCCTTAT
>DASRVG010000211.1:0-4171 GCA_035655175.1 Clostridia bacterium
CTTGCAATCTTTGTAGCCTGGGCACGGTAGTCAACGTCGCTCCACTGGAAGGTCTCCTCGGCCACTACTTGTCCGCCCTTGGCGTTTACATAGTCCATGAAGGGCTCGGCATGCTTAACGGCAAAGGCGTTACCTTCGCAATACATTGTGGCAAAGGTCTTAAGCCCAAGTTCTTTTAAGCCGTATTCGGCGATGCAGTAGCTTTGAACCGCACAGCCGGGCTCGGCCAGGAACATGTAGTTGTACACTTCGCCTGTGTCCTCGTTGGTGGTGCAACGCTCGTCCATAAAGTGTCCTACTATGGGAATCTTGTCTTCCTCGGCCAGCTCAACCCATGCCAGGGCAGGGTTGGACAATGGAGGCCCAATTATAGCGTCTACTTCGTACTCGTCCACCAGGCGACGGTAGCAGTTTATGCCCTCCTGGACGTCGTTTTTGCAGTCCAGCGTGATGATTTCGATCATCCTGCCGTTGATTCCACCTGCTTCATTGATTACCCTAGCGGCGTACTCGGCACCCCACGCATTGGCAGTGCCAGGCTCGGAGGCGGTACCGCTAAGGTCTTGGATGTTGCCAAGCTTAATGGGCTCAAGCTCTTTGGTGCCCCCTTCGCCTTCTGGCTCTTTTGCAGGCCCGCTGCTGGGCGAGCAGGCTACGGCAGCCATTACGACTATCATCATCAGTGCAACCAATGTAACCAGTTTCTTCATAAGCTAGGTCTCCCCTCTTTATAGATTTAGGTTTATTTTAACGCATTCTAAATGCGTAAACCTCGCTCATAACCGTTGATTATGTTGAAAACTGGATAGAAAACGTTTGCTATTTTCCTTTCGACTTGGTGCTGCAGTGTTGCGCTTGATATTGACAAATTTTATACAATATGTGTGTTTTATGGGCCATGTTGCCAGCAAATAATGTAATTTTTCAACTTGATTATATACCCAATCCTTAGTATAATTCAAGTGATTTCATTAGTAAATACATAAAAATATACAGAAAACGTTTTCTAAAAATGCTGCTAGGAGGTGAAAAGGTGTGCGAATAGGCATGGTCGGGGCCCAGAGTAAACACCTGGAATACTTCGGCACCCTAATAAACAAAGGCGTTTTTGGCAATGCAAGGGTTGAGTACCTATGGGGAGGCGATGCACCGGAACGGCTGGAGGAATGTGCCGCCAGCTTGGGGATTGAGCATATCGCCGACACCCCCTCCGGGGTTATTGACAATTGCGACGCGGTAATTATCACGCTGCGGGACGGCAATGCCCATGCGGCACCGGCGGTAGAATGCCTTGAAAAACACAGGCCGGTATTTGTAGACAAGCCCTTTACCTGCACCATCCGGGACGCTGCCTGGATTATCGATAGGGCAAAAGGGACCGGGACGCCCTTTACCGGCGGGTCAACCCTGTGCTTCCTGCCGGAAGTGCCGGACCTTACCCTAAAGGCCGGGGACTGCTCCAGGGTGGATATCTCCTACCGCGCCGACCCCTTCTCGCCCTACGGCGGCTGGTACTTTTACGGCAGCCACCTAACCGACCTATGCAGCGTCATTGGCGGCACCGACGCCCTGGAGGTTAAGGCCTGGATGGAAGGGGCGAAAGTTTTTGTGGATGTATACTATCCCAAAAAAACAGTCCGGCTATACTCCGCACCGGACTTGGAAAAACCAAGGGTGGTCGCCGACGCCGAATACATATTGGACGACAAGGCCTGTTATGAATACGGTATGAAGGCTTTTTTCGATACCATATACTCCGGCCACAGCCGGAACGACGATAGGCTTCTTTTTTCGGTACGGCTAATGGATGCTATAATGAGGTCGCTGGCTAATGGATGCGCTTTACCGTTCCCCTTACAATAAGCCGGGGTACAAGGCTCATATCCAGGGCCAGCCTTTCTCCCCCGTTGCGTATATTGTCCAGCAGCATCATCGCTGCAAGCCTGCCGGTCTCATCGGAGGGGTACCGGATGGTTGTAAGGGGCGGCAAAAAGGCTTCGGCAAAGGGAATATCGTCAAAACCGATAACCGAAACGTCGTCGGGAACCCTTATTCCTTCCATGGCAAGGGCGTTAATAAAGCCAAAGGCGACCATATCGTTTATGCACAGCACCGCGGTAGCGTCTTTGCGGTTTTGGATAAATTTCTTAGCCAAGGCTTTACCGGAGCCAAGCTCGTAATCGTTTCCCTCGTCCTCCCGCTCGGGGCCGGAAACGTACAATAGCTCGTCACCGTAACTAAGCCCGGAACTTATAAGGGATTCCCTGTAACCCTTGTAAACCTCGTTACGGGTCCAGCGGGTAAGGGGCGTGGTGGCCAGGGCAATCCGGCGGTGACCCTGGTCGATAAGGTACTTGACCGCCATACGGGCACCTTTTCGGGAATCGAAATTGATACAGGAGCAGTTAATGTTCTCCATGCGCTGGTCCAGCAGGACGAATTTCATTCCCTTTCGTATATATTCACGAACTATATCCGCGTCCTCGTCCACCGATGAAAGGATTACGCCCTGCACCTGGCGCTCAAAGAGCTTCCGTAGGTATTCCCGCTCCTTGTCCACCTGGCGCATGGTGTTGCAAAGCAGCAGGCTGTAGCCATTTACATAGGCAACGCTGTTTATGCCCAGTATGGTCTGCAGGTAAAAGGGGTTGGTAATGTTCGGTATGACAATGCCTATATCGCGGATGGTGCTGCCCCTTAGCGAGCGTGCCATGGCATTGGGTACATAATCCAACGCTGCGGCCGCATCCTTTACCCTTTGGCGCAGCTGCGGGCTTACCGGGTACTTGGAATTGTTCAGCACCCGTGATACGGTGGTAACCGATGTCCCGGCGAGCCTTGCCACGTCCGTTATGGTTGAGCGTTTACCTTTTCGAGCACTCATACAGAACTCCCCCTCGTTTTATGTCTAACAACATTTTAATTGTATCGGTGAACCTATGGTTTTGCAAGGGCGACATTGCACAGAATATATACAAACAAAATAGGGAGGTATTCCATGAAAAACATTTCACAGGTTCTAGACCTAATGACCAGGCCAAGTGAAAGGCTGGTCGCCGACATGAAGACCCTGGCCGGGGATATAATGATTCTGGGGGCGGGGGGTAAAATAGGCCCAAGCCTTGCCATTACCGCCAAGCGTGCCCTTGAGGCCGCGGGACTTGACAAAAGGGTTGTGGCGGTGTCACTGTTCGATTACCCCGATGCACCCGAAGCAATGCGTAAAGCCGGAGTTGAGGTTTTGGAGGCGGACATATCCGACCCGGCACAGCTTAAGGCTTTGCCGGATATTGGCAACATTATATACATGATAGGGCGCAAGTTTGGCACCACCCAGAACCAGGCACTCACCTGGCAGGTAAACCTCCTGCTGCCGTCAAAGGTGTGCGAGCGCTTCCCCGGGGCAAATATTGTAGCCTTCTCCACCGGCAACGTATACGGCATGGCGGACCTTACGTCGGGGGGCTCCCGCGAAGAGGACGAGCTTTGGCCGGAGGGCGAGTACGCCCAGTCCTGCCTGGGCAGGGAGCGGGTTATGGAGTATTATTCCAAAAAGGACAATACCCCCATGCTGATGTTCCGGCTTAATTATTCCATTGATGTACGGTACGGGGTGCTGTACGACATCGCCAGCGCGGTGTACTCCGGAAGACCGGTAAGGGTGGAACAGGGCGTTTTCAACTGTATCTGGCAGGGGGACGTGTGCGAGTATGCGCTCCGGTCCCTTTTGCACACCTCGGTACCGCCGGCGGTGCTTAACGTCACCGGACCCGAGACCATATCCACCCGCTGGGCCGCGGAGTGGTTCGGTGCCCGTTTCGGCAAGAAGCCGCTGTTTGCCGGCGAGGAGGGAAGCTGCGCGGTGTTTAGCAACACGGCCAAAATGACGGCCCTTTTGGGCTACCCGAATATGCCCCTTGAAAAAATGATGGACATGGTGGCGGACTGGATTTTGCAAGGCGGAGAAACGATAGATGCGCCAACCCACTTTGAGACCACCGACGGCAAATTTTAAAAAAGGGACAGGGGAAGGGACAGGGGACGGTTCTTTGTCCCTTTTTGCACAAAATAAATAAAAAAGGAGACCTGGAAAATGATTAGTTTTGATATTAGTGGAAGGGTTGCAGTAATAACCGGAGGATACGGAATACTATGCTCTGCAATGGTTAAG
>DASRVG010000212.1:0-19119 GCA_035655175.1 Clostridia bacterium
CCTGAAGAACCTGTAGCAAGAACAAAGGCGGGTGCTATACTTTGTGAAATCAGGTAAAAGCATAATACTTTCCGGTGTCTTAATTTTTTTTGTGCTGGTTTCATTCAAAGCCGCCGCTTATGCGAAGGATTACACCGGCAAAAAAGCTGTCTTGGTCATAGTGGATCGGATATCCTTCGAGGATATGGAAGGCCTGCAGGGTTTTGAAGAGTTGATGAGGAACGGTTCCATTGCGCTGATGAACAACAGGCCGTCGGGAGCCTACAGTGCATGCAAGGCCTATGTAAGCATAGGAAGCGGGGCAAGGGCGGAGGCTACGCCTTCTGCAGTAGGAGCCCTGGAAGTGGACCATGAAACGATGGAGCTGTTTTACAGCCGTACCGGTGAAAAAGTGACCCCGGGGATGGTTGTAAATCCATATATTAACAAGCTTATTAGCCAGAACCTAAACGGCGAATACGAGGCCTCTGCCGGAACCTTGGGTGACTCGCTTCGCCGGGCCGGGCTAAAGACTTCCCTTTTGGGGAATGCCGACTGCGGGGATACCCAGGTACGGTGGGCGGTGTCCATCGCCATGGATAAAAAAGGCATAGTGGATTACGGCATGGTAGGGGACCATGTTCTGAAGGAGGACGGGGGGTTTCCCACCGGGCGGAGGACCGACTTTACGAAACTAATGGGTTACCTGGACCAGGCACTGCAAAGGACGGACTTTATTGTTGTTGAAACAGGGGACATGACCAGGATAGAAGAAAGCAGGGACCTGCTGAACGGGGACATGTACAGCCACCACAGGAGGGAGGCCCTGCTTGGGATAGACGGTTTTTTGTCGGACCTTAAGCAAAAAGCGGACAAGGAAGGCTGGCTGTTAATACTTGCGGTACCTTACCCGGCAAACGAAGAAATAGCACAGGGAGCAAGGCTTACGCCGCTTATAGTATACGGCGGCGGCTTTTCAAAGGGGCTGCTCACTTCCGGTACTACCAGGCGGGAGGGCATCGTGGCAGCCATTGATATAGCACCAACGGTACTGGGGTTTTTCGGGATAGAATCGGGAGACCTTACCGGCCGCCCCCTAAGAACGGTACCGGAAGGGGAAAACATAGAAAGGGTAAGGGAAATTGGCTTAAGAACGGTAAGCACGTCCAATTTCAGGTACCCGATACTATATAATTACGCAGTGTTTGTAATACTTGTTGTACTGCTGGGGCTTTTTATCATACTATACCCGGCTTTCTTTAAGGGACTTCTGGTCCCGCCGGTTGAAATAGCGCTAATTTTTACGATGGTTTTTCCCGCGGTGCTGCTGGTGCTGCCGCTTTTTAAGCTCGAAACCCTGGCAGGAAACGCCGCGGCGGCAGTATTGGCGGCCGCGGGGTTGGGAATCGTGCTGCATGGGATGACAAGAAACGTTAAAGTACTGCTTCTTGCCGTATCGAGTCTTACGGTCCTTTTAATAGCCCTGGACATTGTAACCGGCGGAAGGCTTATTCAAAGCTCGGTGTTGGGGTATGACCCCATTATTGGGGCAAGGTATTACGGTATTGGAAACGAGTACATGGGCATTGTGGCGGGCAGCGCCATTACGGCCCTTTGTTCAATATGTGAATCTATAAGGGTACCTCTTTGGTCCGTCGTGGCGGTGCTTGGAATTGTTGCCTTCGTAGTGGGTTACCCGGCCCTGGGGGCAAACCTGGGGGGCGCCATAACCTGTTTTTTGGCCTTTGCCTTTCTGGTCCTGCGCATAAGGGAAACCAAGATAGGGGTCAAGCAGGTAATAGCGGCAGCCTTTGCATTGGCTGCGGTATTGGCAGTCTTCTTACTGGCGGACGCGGTATTTCTGGAGGACCACTCCCACATTGCGGCGGCAGCCCGGGGAGCGGCACGAGGTGATTACCTGGAGCTGTTGGCCACTGTGCGGAGAAAATTGGCTATGAATATGAAGCTTTTGAGATACACGGTATGGACCAAGGTGCTTATAACGGTAATTACAGTTACCGGGATACTGTTTTACAGGCCGGTGGGCTTTTTCAAGGGGGTTTTCACCAAGTATCCCTATTACGCAAAAGGGTGGTCGGCTTTGGTGGTGGCCGCAGCGACGGGGATGGCGGTCAACGATTCCGGAGTTGTGACCTCGGCCACCGGCAGCATATTTTTCATAACAAGCATGTTATATGTTTTAATTCAGGAAAGAAAAATTCAGAGGGGGCCGGCGAAGATGCCGGGCAAAAAAGATGGAGTACCGGGATTTGGGAAAGACGGGGATTAGGGTATCAAGGCTCTGCTTTGGCAGCCTTACCCTCAGCCCGCTTCAGGCTAATCTTAACGTTAAAGAAGGTGCGGAGCTTATTGAAAGGGCTATGGAGCGGGGAGTGAATTTCTTGGATACGGCGGAGCTTTACGATAACTATGAATATATAAGGGAGGCAATGAAGGGCAAGCCCAGGGACCGCCTTATTCTGGTCACCAAAACCTACGCCTACACGGGGGAGATGGCGAAGGAAAGCCTTAAGAAAGCGCTGAATGAAACGGGGCTTGACCATATAGATATTTTCATGCTGCACGAGCAGGAAAGCGGCCTTACATTAAAGGGGCATTACGAGGCAATTGAGTATTTCCTGAAGGCCAGGGAAAAGGGTTACATAAGGGCCTTTGGCGTATCCACCCACCACGTTAAATGTGTCAGGGCCGCATTGGAATGGGATGAAATCCAGGTAATACACCCTATAGTAAACCTAAGGGGACTGGGTATAATGGACGGAAGCGTGGAAGACATGCTTGAGGCCATAAGGGCGGCTCACGAATGCGGGAAGGGTATTTACGCAATGAAACCGCTGGGAGGAGGCAACCTGATCGGGAATTTCAGGGAATGCCTTGAGTTTGTGCTGGGCATCCCCCATATAGATTCGATAGCCATAGGAATGCAGTGTGACCGGGAGCTTGAAGCAAACCTTGCCCTGTTTGAGGGCCGGCCGGTGGACACCGAGACGGAAGCGGCCCTATTGGCACGGGAAAGGAGGCTTTTAATAGAGCCCTGGTGCGAAGGCTGCGGCAGCTGCGTTTCGGCGTGCAGGCAGGGGGCGCTGTTCCTTGTGGATGGAAAGGCGCATGTAAGGCGGGATAGATGCATACTCTGCGGGTACTGCGCGGCGAATTGCAGGAATTTTTTTATAAAGGTTGTGTAAGCTTAGCGAGGTGGTGCAATAATTGAGGATTATGGGACTGGACCTTGGGGACAAAACCATAGGAGTTGCGGTGAGCGATTCCCTTGGCTGGACAGCGCAGGCACTGGAGACGGTAACAAGGAAGGACATTGAAACGGATATTGAGCGGATCAGGGAACTCATACGGGAATGGGAAGTGGGAAAAATAGTAGTGGGACTTCCCAAAAACATGAACTCCACCATAGGGCCCCAAGGTGAAAAGGCAATTGAATTTGCTAAAGTTCTTGAGGAGGCAACCGGCCTGGAGGTGGTGTTATGGGACGAAAGATTGTCTACGGTTGCGGCGGAAAGGATGCTTATCGAGGGACAGGTTGGAAGGGAAAAGAGGAAAAGGGTGATTGACAAGGTTGCTGCTTCAATAATACTGCAGGGGTACCTAGACAGCAGGATGAACCGGCGTTGACAGTATAAGCATGTTATTATAAAATTTACCTGTGATATTGGAGGTGTGAAACTTGGAAGAGGATAGGGATATAGTGGTGCTGTACGATGAGGAGAATAACGAGTGCCGGTTTGAAGTGCTGGCGGTACTGGACGTGGATGACGGAAGGTATGCGATTCTTATGCCGGAGGACGGAAATGAAGAGGAAGAAGAGGCCTATGTCTTAAGGATAGAGCAGGACGAGAACGGGGAGGACATACTGGTGGGTATCGACGATGATGAAGAGCTGGATACGGTTGTGGAGGCCTATGAAGAGCTGGCCAGGCAGCAGAACAATTAACAAGAAAACATCGCTTTTTATGTTCTGGAGGATATAAAATGAATGGAATGATAACCCTTGAAGAGGCACTGGGCTATGACAGAAAGCGGACCAGGGAAGGATACAGGGAATACGTTAATCCGGGTCTTGCAAGCCTGATGGCGCTGCTGGACTTTGACAAGAGGTTTGTGAAGGCGGAAGGGGTAGTAGTATGGGACGACAAGGGAAACGAGTACCTGGACTTCCTTGGAGGCTACGGGGCATTAAACCTGGGGCATAACCCAACCGTGGTTTTGGAAGCCCTGCGGAAAGTTTTCGGTGTGCCAAACATCCTGCAGGCTTCATTGAATCCCCTTGCCGCAGCACTGGCGGATAACATTGCCCGTATAACACCCGGCGACCTTAAGTACTCGTTTTTTTGCAACAGCGGTACCGAAACGGTGGAAGCGGCTTTGAAACTGGCCAGGATTTGCAGCGGAAAAAGCAGGATAATCTACTGCCGTAATTCCTTCCACGGCAAATCCTTCGGTTCCTTGTCGGTTACCGGGAGGGAAAAGTACAGGACCCCATTTGCGCCTACACTGCCGGACTGCTGCGCGGTTGAATACGACAACCTTGAAGAGATGGAAAAGGCCCTTTCAAAGGGGGACGCTGCGGCGGTCATACTGGAACCCATACAGGGGGAAGGCGGCATCGTGGTGCCCCGGGCCGGGTATTTGAGAGGCGTAAGAAAGCTTTGCGATAAGTATAAGGCTCTTCTCATAGTGGACGAGATACAGACGGGGCTGGGAAGGACCGGAAGGTTTTTTGACTGCCAGCACGAGGACGTGGAGCCGGATATCATGTGCCTGGCCAAGTCGCTGGGCGGCGGGATGATGCCCATAGGGGCATGCACGGCCGCTTCCAGGGTGTACAGGAAAGCCTACGGCAGCATGGATAAATGCCTGCTGCACACCTCCACCTTCGGGGGCAACTCGTTGGCGATGGCGGCAGGACTCGCTGCGGTGGAATACATTGTAGAGAACCGGTTGGACAAAAGGGCCGCAGAACTGGGCGATTACGCCCTGAAAAGGCTTCAGGATATAAAGAAAAAGTACCAGCTTGTCAGGGATGTAAGGGGAAGAGGCCTTTTGCTGGGTATTGAATTCCAAAGCGGGGAAGGAAGCCTCTTGGATAGGATGACCGGGGGAACGGTTTCCAGGCTGGGTAGGGAATACATCGGTGCCCTGGTGGCCGGGGAACTGCTTAACAAGTACAAGGTAATTACGGCTTATACCCTTAACAATCCCAACGTCATCAGGCTGGAGCCGCCGCTTATTGTTTCAAGGGAGCAAATAGATTATATGCTGGACAGCCTGGAAAAGGTGTTGGAGGCTAACAAGGGAACCATAGGCATGGCGATATCCGGTGTAACGAGTTCGGTGGCAAGCAAGATAAGGGGAAGATGAGAAATTCTGCTCACACACAGCAGAACACAGGTCTTGTTAGTGGTTGGAAATTGACAGCAATAGATTCTGGGTCATCGGTGCAAGGGACAGGTTTCGGGCAGAGTCTCGGGTCACAGGCTTATAGGCTGCGGGGATATGCTTTGGGGAATAGAAAAAGAAGAGGGTGGTAATTATGCAAAGGCAAGAGGATGCCAAGGCAAAGCTGAAAGAAAAGGGATACAAGCTAACTCCTCAAAGAAGGGCTACCCTTGAAACCTTCGCCGAGAACCGGGGCAAGCATTTGAGTACAGAGGACGTCTACACGCTGGTTAAGGAAAAGTGCCCGGAGATTGGTATTGCAACCGTTTATAGGACCCTTCAGCTATTGGAAGGATTAGGAGTTATAAACAAGATGAGTTTTGACGACGGATGCAGCAGGTACGAGATGTCGGGGAGCGACGAGGACCACCATCATCACCACCTGATATGCCTGTCCTGCGGCGAGGTGCAGGAAGTAGAGGAGGACCTGCTGGAGCACCTGGAAGGAAAAATTAGGGAGAAGAACCATTTCAATGTTGTAAACCATCGGGTGAAATTTTTCGGATACTGCAGCAAATGTTCGAATAAATAAACACCTGTCCGGGTGTTTTTTGCTAGAGGGAGAGTGAATAAATGACAGGCCAAAAAAGTAAAGACAAAGTTAAGGTAATACCCCTTGGGGGGCTTCATGAGATTGGAAAGAACATGACGGTAATAGAACAGGGAGACGACATAATAGTGATAGACTGCGGCCTCACCTTTCCGGAAGAGGAAATGTTGGGGATAGACATAGTGATACCCGATATCTCATACCTTACCAAGAACAGTGAAAGGATCAGGGGCATAGTGCTGACCCATGGGCACGAGGACCATATAGGAGCGCTGCCCTACGTGCTGGAACAGATTAATGTTCCCGTTTACGGAACCAAGCTGACGCTGGGGCTGGTAAAGAATAAACTGGCGGAATTCAACATGGCGGAAAGCTGCCGGTTGGAAGTGGTGAAAATAGGCGACAGCGTAAAACTTGGAAGTATGAGCGTGGAGTTCATAAGAACCAGCCACAGTATTGCGGATTCGGCGGCACTGGCAATCACAACCGATGTGGGGATTATTGTACATACCAGCGATTTTAAAGTGGATTTTACTCCAATAGGTGAAGAAGTGATAGACCTGCACCGGTTTGCGGAACTGGGAAAGAAGGGCGTACTGCTTATGATGGCGGACAGCACCAACGTTGAAAGGCCGGGGTATACCATGTCCGAAAGGACCGTCGGCCAAACCTTTGATGATATTTTCGCAGGGACGGCAAACAGGATAATAGCGGCAACCTTTGCTTCCAACGTGGACAGGATACAGCAGATAATAAACTCCACCCACAAGTTCGGCCGTAAACTGGCGGTAAGCGGCAGGAGCATGTTAAATGTCGTGCGGGTAGCTTCCGAACTGGGGTACCTGAATATTCCCGATGGCCTGGAGATTGATATTGAAGAGATAGGAAGGTACAAGGACAGCGAGCTTACCATCCTTACCACCGGCAGCCAAGGTGAGCCCATGTCCGCCCTTACCCGGATGGCCAACGCGGACCACAAGTACGTGGAAATAATGCCCGGGGACATGGTGATTATATCCGCCAGCGCGATACCGGGGAACGAGAAGCTGATAAGCCGGGTAATAAACAGGCTGTTTGCCCGTGGGGCCAACGTGATATATGAAGACCTGGCGGACATCCATGTTTCGGGTCACGCCTGCCAGGAGGAATTAAAGCTTATACACTCGCTGGTAAAGCCAAAATTTTTCATGCCGGTGCATGGAGAGTACAGGCACCTGGAAAGGCATGCGCGGCTTGCAAAATCCCTTGGCATGGGAAGTGACAGGATCATACTGGCCGAGATAGGCAACGTGGTGGAAGTGACAAGGGATTCGGCAAAGATAACCGGCAGCGTGACGGCGGGAAAGGTGCTTGTGGACGGCCTGGGGGTTGGCGATGTAGGAAGCGTGGTGTTAAGGGACAGGCAGCACCTGGCCCAGGACGGGCTTATGGTGGTGGTGGTCACCATATCCAAAGAAAGCGGCGCCATTGTCGGCGGGCCGGATATAATATCCAGGGGTTTCGTTTATGTGAGGGAATCCGAGGATTTGATGGAACAGGCCAGGATGGTTGTAAAGGAAACGCTGGCCCGCTGCGAGCAAAAACGAATTAGCGAATGGGCGACCCTTAAGTCAAGCATAAGGGACTGTTTGAGGGCTTTCCTGTATGAAAAGACAAAGCGCAAACCGATGATACTGCCAATAATCATGGAAATCTGAGGCATGAAAACAGGCATTTAAGAGTATATATTCCGGGAGGGTTATTATGGGGCTGTATATGCTGTTTCTCGCCGCGGGCATTGTACTGGGGATGGCGGATAAAATTCCGAGCATGTTGCTCACCAGAAGCTCCGGGTTTCAATCCTGGTCGCTGATAATTATATTGTTTGCAATGGGTGTAGAGATAGGGTCCAGCAGTGAAATAACCGGGAGTTTTTATTCCATAGGAATGCACTCGGTAGCCTTTGCCGTGGCAGCCATAATAGGCAGCATAGCCACCGTAAGGCTCTTTCGGCCGCTTATAAAACGGGGCGGGGAGGATACCCCATGAGCTGGGCCATATTACTGTCGGTAGCCCTCGGTATAGCGGCGGGCCTCCTGGTTATACCCGAACCCCTTGCCCAATATTCCGGAACCTTAATAGATATTGGGCTTTGGTTTTTGCTGTTTTGGGTTGGAGTGGACATAGGCCGGAGCAGGGACAGTTTTGCAAAACTGAGACAGTATGGCTGGAGTGTTCTTTTGATACCATTGGGAATAGCTATTGGCAGCATCGGGGGCACTGTGGCGGTGGGGAGCCTTATGGGGTACAGCATAGGGGAGGCGGGCGCCGTGGGAGCAGGGTTTGGCTGGTACAGCCTGTCGGGAGTTATTATATCCGAACTGCACAGCATAAAGCTTGGCACCGTCGCTTTTATAAGCAACGTTGTAAGGGAGCTAATAGCCTTCGTAATAATACCGGTGGTGGCGGTGAAGATTGGGCATATAGAGGCCATAACGCCGGGCGGTTCCACTTCGATGGATACAACGCTGCCGGTTATTTCAAGGTGCACCGGCCCGGAAACGGCAGTACTGGCATTTTTGAACGGGGTACTGCTGACTGCGGTGGTGCCGGTCCTTGTGCCCTTACTGCTTGGACTACCATTTTAGGGGGGAGTTTAAGACAATGAATCCGTATGACATTGCGCACCAACTGGCAAAGGCCTTAAGGGAAAGTACCGAGTACAAGGAGTACAAAAGTGCCATGGAAGCTGTTGACAGCGACCAGTCCAAGAAAACCATTGTCGATCAATTCAGGAAAACACAGTTGGAGGTCCAGGGGCTGAAGGCCTTCGGTCAGGATGTAAGCGAAGAACAGATGAAAAAATTAAGCGACCTGTATAACCTTGTTTCCCTGGATGAACAGGTTAAAAATCTGGTACAGGCAGAACAGCGTCTCGGTTTGATGCTAAGCGATATTCACAAGATAATAGGCGACGCCCTGAAACTGGAATAATCAATTGGACAGAATAATATGGATAATGTAGCATGAACATCTGACCGTTCCAAAAATAAATGAAGGGGGAAGATGATAGTGCCGGACCTGGCAAACATGAGTCCCAAGCAGGTTAGAGAGCTTATTAGGAAAGGAGAACTGGTGCAGCCAACATCAGGCATGTGCAGAGGACATATTCAGGCCAACTTGGCTGTTGTACCAAAGGACCTGGCCTTTGACTTCCTTTTGTTCGCCCAAAGGAACCCTAAGCCCTGCCCCATACTGGATGTTACCGATGTAGGGGACCCTGAGCCCAAGCTGATGGCAAAGGGAGCAAATTTAATATATGACATACCCAAATACAGGGTTTATAAATACGGCGGACTGGTGGATGAGGTAACAAACCTGGAAAACTACTGGCGGGACGACCTGGTGGGATTTTTAATCGGCTGCAGTTTCTCTTTCGAATCAGCCCTGCTTAACGCTTCGATACCAATAAGGCATATTGAGGATAATCATAATGTTCCCATGTACATTACAAATATAGACTGTGTGCCGGCGGGCAAATTCCATGGGGAAATGGTTGTCAGCATGCGGCCTATACCCTATAATATGGTCACAAGGGCTGTTCAGGCCACTTCCAGGTTCCCGCAGGTACACGGTGCGCCGGTTCATATAGGGGACCCGTCTTTAATTGGAATCAAGGACATTTCCAAGCCTGATTTCGGTGACCCTTCGGTAATTAAGGAGGGCGAGGTTCCGGTATTCTGGGCATGCGGGGTAACACCCCAGTCAATTGCAATGACCAGTAAGCCGGAACTTATGATAACCCACTCTCCCGGGCATATGTTCATTTGCGACCCAAGGGACGAAGACCTGGCGGTATTATAAAAACTAAAAGCAAAAAAGGGGCTGAACAAAAACTTGTTCGGCTCCATTTGCTTGTCTTCCTTACCGCTTGCATGACGGGTGGCGTAGCTGTGATAGACGATGGGATGACTATGCGGGTCAACTTTTGTATAATAAGGGGTAAGAAGTTTGCGGGTAAAAAGATAAGCCATGTTAATGAAACAGGGTTTATGTGGTAGAATAAGAATAATACTGCAGGCATCGAGGGATGTTTTATGAAAAGGAAAAACCATGTATTGGTGATAGGGGGAGGGGCCGCCGGAATGACGGCGGCCATCTCCGCCAGGCGGCTCGGGGCCGCCGTTACCATATTGGAGAAAAACCCGCGGGTGGGCAAAAAAATACTTGCCACCGGGAACGGGCGGTGCAACTTTACCAACATTAATACCGGCGTGGAGCATTACAACGGCAGAAATCCAAAGTTTGTCCACAGCGCCCTTTCAAGCTTTACCGTGGAAGATACGATAAGGTTTTTTGAAAAACTGGGCATTCAGCACAAGGTGGAAGATGGCGGGAAGGTCTTTCCGATGTCCGACCAGGCTTCAAGCGTGCTCGATGTCCTGCTTTACGAACTGAATTCCCTGGGCGTTGAAATTGTTTGTGATGCCTGCGCAAAAGAAATTGCCGGGGGAAGGGACAACTTTGCAGTAGAACTTGAAAACGGCAAAGTCTACCGGGGGGACAGGGTGATTATTGCAGCGGGAGGCAAAGCAATGCCTTCCAGCGGTTCGGATGGAAGCGGCTTTGAACTGGCTAAAAAACTTGGACATACCATCGTACCGGTTTTCCCCGCATTGGTTCAACTGATGCTGGAGGGGCCGTTCTTCAAGGCAGTAAGCGGGGTAAAGTTTGTGGGAACCGCCGGGATTGTACACAATAACAAATTGGTAGCCATGGACAGGGGGGACATACTGTTTGCAAATTACGGGGTGTCCGGGCCGCCGATCCTGCAGATAAGCAGGAAAGCAGGAGAGCTGTTGAATGAAGGGAAAGAGGTATTTTTAAAAATAACCGTACTGGATACCTTTACAGCGGAGGAATTAAAATTACTTGTGAAAAAACGGTTTCGGAACGGTTCCAGGAAGCCGGCAGACTTTGCGCTGGTAGGGCTCATCAACAAAAGGCTTATACCGGTGGTGCTGAAAGAAGCGGGGGTAAATGAGCTGAAGCGCCCGGCAGCCGGCCTTTCCGACGGCGAGCTGGAAAATATTGCGCAAATTTTAACCGATTGGCGGTTTAAAATAAGGGGAACAAAGGGCTGGCAGAGCGCCCAGGTGACGGCGGGCGGTGTCAGCACCGATGAAATAGACCCGGGCACAATGGAATCCAGGCTGGTGAAGGGCATATACTTTGCCGGTGAAATAATGGACATAGACGGGCAGTGCGGCGGGTTCAACCTGCAGTGGGCATGGTCTTCCGGCTTTGTAGCAGGGCAAAGCACAGCCATATTGTAAAACCTTGGTCCGGAATATATAATATTAATGTAAAGTTGCGGAATTTCGACAAAGAGGTGAGGGCATGAAAAGTTCTGCTGCGGCCGGTACAGGTATATCCAAGAAGAGGAGAACGACTGCATATGCTGCCATACTGATATTGGTGGCACTGGTCGGGGTATTGCAGGTTGTTCGGCTGTTCAGCCCGGTAGCGGTGGAAACGGGGGCACCGGAAGCGGTACAGTTTGAAATCCCCATGGGGAGCACCGCCCGGGAGATTGGCGAAATCCTCAAGGAAAAGGGCCTGATACGAAGCTCGCTTGCTTTCAGGATAGCCACCCGGCTTAAGGGTTACGAAGAAAGGTACCGAGCCGGAGCATACTTAATAAATGTAGGCACCGATATGCAGGACATCATGGAAGAGATTACAAGGGGGAACCTTTATAAAGAAACGGTAAGATTTACCATACCCGAAGGCTATGAGCTGAGGCAGATAGCGGACCTGCTGCACCGGAAGGGAATAGCCGACAGGGAAGAGTTCATCAAAGAGGTGGAGCAGGGGATATTCGAGTATGAATTTGTAAGAAACATCCCCGAGCGGGAAAACAGGCTGGAAGGGTACTTGTTCCCCGATACATACGAAGTTTTTGTCGGGGAATCCGCCCATTCCATTATAGACCGGATGCTGGCAAGGTTTGAGGAGGTTGCACTGGAAATAGGCCTGCTGGACTGGGAAGGCGATTTTACCGTGGATGAGGTGGTAACACTGGCTTCTGTAGTGGAGCGGGAGGCGGGTACCGCCGATGAACTGCCATATGTATCGGCGGTGTTTCATAACAGGCTCAAATTAGGCATGAATCTTGGGTCCTGCGCCACCGTGCAGTACGTGCTTAAGGAGCGCAAGCCAAGGCTGTCCACGAAAGACACGCAGATACAATCGCCGTATAACACCTACATCGTGCCGGGGCTTCCCATAGGACCCATTGCGTCCCCGGGGAGGGAGGCGCTGAAGGCGGCGATGGAGCCGGCGGACAGCGATTTCCTCTATTTCGTGGCAACAAACGAGGGCACCAACGTGTTCAGCAGCAATTACCAGCAGTTTTTGAAGGACAAGGAAAAATACCGGCAGTAGGCTGAATAAATATTACCGGGGTGAAAACAATAGGTGGTGATTATGCCACCTATTGCAGTTAAGAAAAGGAAAAGATATGGGAAACATTTCAAGGGATTACGTGCAGGAGTATATAAGGGCAAGCCTTGTCCCTTCCGGGGGAATACTTAAAGGCATGGAAGATTATGCAAGGGAGAACGGGATACCGATAATCCAGCCGGAGGTTGCAAGGTTTTTGGAAGTTTTGATAAAGGGCTTTAAAAGCAAAAGGATTCTTGAGGTTGGTACCGCAATAGGATATTCCGCCATTGTAATGGCGAAAGCTGCCGGCGACGGGTGCAAGGTGGTATCGGTGGAAATTGACCCGGCTATGGTGGATAGGGCAAGGTCCAACATAAAAGCTGCCGGCCTTGAAAACACCATTGAAGTAATAGAGGGAGACGCCCTGGCGGTTCTCGGACAGCTTGACGGGTGCTTTGACCTTGTATTTTTGGACGGGGCAAAGGGTCATTACGGGGAAATGCTTGGTACCATCCTGGACCTGCTGGCACCGGGCGGAGCACTGGTATGCGACAACGTGCTTTTTCGCGGCATGGTAGCCAGCGACAGCCTTGTGAAAAGGAGAAAAATAACCATAGTGAAAAGGATGAGACGTTTCTTGGAAAACATAACCCGGCACCCGCTGCTGGACACTGCGATAGTGCCCATAGGCGACGGGGTGTCGGTAAGCGTCAAAGGGGGAAATAGGGATGAACAGGGTTGAACTGCTTACCCCTGCCGGAAACCTGGAAAAACTCAAGATGGCCGTAATATACGGGGCGGACGCGGTATACTTTGCCGGTGAAAGGTTTGGACTGAGGGCGGGAGCGGGAAACCTGACCATGGAAGAAATGAGGGAGGGCATGGGCTTTGCCCACAAGGCGGGGGTAAAGGGCTACCTCACCGTCAATATAATACCCCACAACCGGCACCTTAATGGGCTGGACAGCTTTCTGGAGGAAGCGGCCGGGACGGGGGTGGATGCCGTGATAGTATCCGACCCTGGAGTATTCGATATGGTAAGGGAAGTGCTGCCCGGGATGGATATCCATGTGAGCACCCAGGCCAATACCGTGAATTACCTGTCCGCGAATTTTTGGCACCGCCTGGGGGCAAAACGGATTATACTGGCACGGGAACTGTCGCTGGGGGAAATACGCGAAATCAGGGCAAGTACTTCGCCGGACCTTGAACTGGAAGCCTTTATACACGGAGCGATGTGCATATCCTATTCGGGAAGGTGCCTTTTAAGCAATTACATGGCGGGAAGGGATTCAAACCTGGGGGACTGTGCCCATCCCTGCCGGTGGAAATACCACCTGGTCGAGGAAAAAAGACCGGGACAGTACTACCCTGTGTACGAGGACCAAACCGGTACCTTTATCATGAATTCAAAGGACCTTTGCATGATAGAGCATATACCCCAGGTCATTGAAAGCGGCGTCACCGGTCTCAAGATTGAGGGCAGGATGAAAAGCGCCTATTACGTGGCAACGGTGGTTAAGGCCTACCGTGAGGCCATTGATGCATGGTATAAGGACCCAGGCGAATACACGGAAAACAAAGGGAAATGGCTGGAGGAGGTGTCCAAGGCAAGCCACAGGGAGTTTACAACCGGCTTTTATTTCAAAGAGGCGGATGGGGGTATGCAAATTTACGATAATAGCAGTTATATACGGGACTACGACTTTGTGGGACTGGTCCTTGATTACAACCCAAAAAGCGGGGTTGCAACCGTCCAGCAGAGAAACAGGATGTTTGTGGGCGACAGCATTGAAGTTTTCGGCCCTGGAAGGGATTATTTCGCTCAAACAATAGAATGGATGAAAGATGAGGAAGGAAACAGCATACAATCTGCGCCCCACCCGCAGCAGCTGATAAAGATGCCGGTTAAACAACCGGTAAAACCCTATGATATATTGAGAAAACCCGCAGTGGAATAACTGTATAATCTTTCCGGCAAGGGCAATAATACAAAGGTAAAGACTTTGCCGGAGGGTGTTAGAATGCGCACGGAACGGGATCGCACGAAGAAAAGGATACTGCTTACCGGCTGCATAATACTGGCACTTCTACAGGTTTTGACAGTGCGTTTGTTCCAGATACAGGTCATACAAGGCAAAGGGTATTCAAAAAAGGCTGCGAACCAGCGCATGCTTTACCTGCCCCTGGATTTTTCCAGAGGGCAGTTTTATGATACCAATATGATTCCGCTTACCGGCAGGCGCATGGTGGATACGCTGGTGGTGTTTCCTTCCCTTATTGAGGATAAGACTGCGGCCGCGACGGTGATTGCCCAAAATACCGGCTTGAGTTACAAGGAGGCCCTGGAGGAACTGGAAAAGGCCGGTGCACCCTTTAAACTGGTACTTAGTAGTAACGGCGCGGCGGTGACGGAAAGCGGCTGCAGGGGAATAATGGTTGTAAAGGATATTGAAAGGTACGACAACGAGAGCAAGGCAAGACACTTAATTGGCTATATAGACAACAGTGAAGGGATTGGGCGGTCGGGACTGGAAAGGCTCTACGAAAGCTATCTTTCGGCGGACGATGAAACGGCGATAGCCGCGATGGTGGACGGCAGCAAAAGGCTGATCCCGGGTCTTGGGTACAAAATGGTGAACGGCGAACAGGGCAGCCAAAGCTATGGCCTACAGCTTACCATAGACTACCACATCCAAAAAGCCGTAGAGGCGGTGATGGACCGGTTGGGAATACAGGGGGCGGTTGTGGTGCTGGACGTGGAAAGCGGAGAACTGTTGGCATTGGCCAGCAGGCCCAACTATGAGCAGCAAAACGTGGAAAAATACTTGGACGGGCAAAGGGGCGAACTGCTGAACAAGGCTTTCCAGCAGTACAACCTCGGGTCCATATTTAAGACGGTAGTTTCCGCTGCAGCGTTGGAAGACGGCCGAATAAACCCCTTTGAAACCGTTCACTGTCCCGGCTATATCGAAGTGGGAAGTTTAAAAGTGAAATGCTCGAGCCATGATGAAGGGGGCCATGGGGACCTGAACATGTTTGAAGCCTATGCGAGGTCCTGCAATACCTTTTTTATCGAATTGGGACAAAGGATAGGCGGGAAAAGTATAACAGAGATGGCAAGGAGATTTGGACTGGGGAGCATTGTAGGATTAAACCCGATGGAAGAACAGGCGGGACTGATACCTCGGGAGGAGAGCATTTACAGGCCAGATTTGTGCAATATATCCATTGGACAGGGCGACATACTGGTCACCCCGCTGCAGGTGGCTGCGATGGCCAGTATAATTGCCAATAACGGCCTTTACAAAAAGCCTTACGTGGTAAAGGGACTGGTTGACGTTTCCGGTAAAAGAATTGCCGTGGAACCGCCCGAAAAGCCCCAAAAGATTATTTCGCCCTTTGTGGCCATGGAGATAAGGAAGATGATGGAGATGGTGGTGGACGAGGGTACCGGTACCTTGGCAGCGCTGCCCGGCTTTGGCGGGGCTTCGGGAAAAACCAGTTCTGCCCAGACAGGACAGAGGATGGACGGCCGGGAAGTGATCCATGCATGGTTTACCGGCTATGTTCCAAGGCTTTATCCCAAGTACGTAGTAACGGTACTTGTTGAGAACGGAAGGAGCGGCGGCGGTGTTGCCGCTCCGGTTTTCAGGGATATTGCCCAAAGGATAATGGAGCTGGGTGAAAGGTAAGAAGACGGTATAATTTATTTAATTACCAAAGGCGGCGGTACATGCACATTCCGAAGATTGGGCTCATATAATTTAGAGTGACCCTATTTTCGGAGGTGAGCATTTTAATGCTGGCAGCCATTGCGGCTATTACCGCAGCCATGCTGAAGGAAACGCTGGTGCTGTTTTCCTTCGTAACAGGCAACTCCTCCTTTCCACAGCCCCTCACAGAAGAGGAAGAAAAACTGTTTCTAAAACTGTACGAGCAGGGTGACGAGACGGCAAAGAATATACTTATCGAAAGAAACCTGAGACTGGTAGCGCACATCGTAAAAAAGTACAGCAATATTGGCAGGGACGCAGACGACTTAATCTCAATAGGCACCATCGGCCTTATTAAGGCCATTACCACCTTTGACCATAGCAAGGGCACAAGGCTTGCAACATACGCTGCCCGGTGTATTGAGAACGAAATACTGATGACCATACGGTCCAACAAGAAAATACAGAACCAACTGTCACTGCAGGACCCGATAGGCATAGACAAAGAGGGCAACGAAATCTCGCTGCTGGATATCCTGGGCACAGAGACAGACACGGTCCTTGATGAAGTGGAAAAAAAGCTGCAGACCGGCAAGCTGTATAAAATAATGGACAGGGTATTAAAAAAGCGTGAAAAAGTCGTTCTTGAACTGAGGTACGGACTGTCAGACGGTACAGTAAAGACCCAGCGGGAGATAGCCCAGATGCTGGGGATATCACGCTCCTATGTTTCAAGGATAGAAAAGAGGGCTATAAAAAAACTCAGCAGGGAATTTTTATAGAACAACTGTCAAAGGCAGTTGTTCTATTATTGACACAATTTGTTTTCTGTTTTACCTTTACATAGGATGTTGTATGATGTAAGGGATCAAAGGACAACAATACTAATCAATCCTTCTTATCATGAATAGGCTGTCCTGCCAGACCATATATCATCAAATCCAACAATTCCTTTAATAACTCGCTATTTATTCTTTTTTTCATTTCTGGCCTCTGCAGCACATCCTGATACATTGTCAGGTAGACCATCGCAGCCTCAAATGAGATTTCTTTGCGGATATATCCTTCCCTGCGGCCTTTTTCAATGAATTTCTGTACAATTTGAGGGTACCTTTTTTCGTTGAAGTCATCAATGTGTTTTTTTATCTCGATGTTGGAATTTAACAAATCCAAGAAATTATCAAGGTCTATTCTATCATAGAAGTCATCCTTCATTGTTACTGTGCGCATCAATAATTCAGGAAACGGAAGTTCGCTATTCCACAATTCCTCCCTAAGTTTCCAACTGCTTTCAAGCAAGTCTATAATTGTATCCTTTATAAGGCCTTCTTTGCTGCCGAAGTAATTGTAAACACTGGCGGGGGAGACCCCTGCCCTTTGGGCAATTTCATTAACACTGGTTTTATCCGGGCCATAGGTACAGAAAAGTTCTAGGGCAGCGGTGCGAATTTTATCTTTCTTTTGCTCTGTTCTACGTTCGAAGCCGTTCATATATTATCACCTCGTTATAATCATACTAAAAGATTTATAGTAAGTCAATATATAACTATAAAACTTATTGACAAGGACTTCGGAACAATATATTATAGTTTTAGAGAAAATATATATAAAACAACAAAAAAGTCGGAGGGTTGTATATGAATGTAATTGATATTCAGCAGCTGACCAAATCCTTTGGTGCCACAAAGGCTTTAAAGGGAATTGACCTTACAGTTGAACAGGGAGAAGTGCATGGATTTATCGGCCCCAACGGTGCCGGAAAGTCTACAACTATACGCATCTTGTTAGGGATTTTGAGGAAAACATCGGGGAAAATCACATTGCTTGGGGGAGACCCGTGGAAGGATGCTGTAAAACTTCATCGCAAAATTGCATATGTCCCCGGGGATGTTACCCTGTGGCCTGATTTATCCGGAGGGGAGATTATAGACCTTCTCGGACGGCTTCATGGAGGACTTAATGTATATAGGAAAAAACAGCTCCTGGAACGATTTCAGCTTGATCCAACAAAGAAATGCAGAACCTATTCCAAGGGAAACCGCCAGAAGGTTGCTTTGGTAGCGGCCTTTTCCTGTGACGCGGAGTTGTACCTTTTAGATGAGCCTACCTCAGGGCTGGACCCCCTGATGGAAATGGTTTTCCAAGAATGTGTTGCGGAAGCAAAGAAATCGGGAAAGACCGTGTTTCTTTCAAGCCATATCCTATCGGAGGTAGAGGCCCTTTGCGACCGGGTAAGCATTATTCGAAAGGGGCAGATTGTAGAATCCGGGACAATGACTGACCTTAGGCATCTTACCCGTACAACGGTTAATGTAGAGACTGAAGCTGAGGCAAAGGGCCTAAGTGAAATGAATGGAATCTATGATATATTCCAGGATGGTCGAAAATACCGGTTTTCTGCTGATACCGATTCCATAACGGCATTAATGAGATTTCTTCTTCCCTTCGGGATTAAATCTATAACTATAGAACCGCCCAGCTTGGAGGAGCTTTTCATGTATCACTATGACAACGGTATACGGGATAAGGAGGCTAAAATAGATGGGGTTTAATGGATTTACAGGCACCGGAACACTTTTTAAACTATTTCTTCGAAGGGATCGATTCCTGCTCGCTTTCTGGGTGCTCCTACCTGTTGCCCTGGGTATGTTTGTAGCGGTTACTTTTACCGCGATGGCAGACCGGGGAATGCACAGCGTCTTAAGTGAATTTAACAGCGATCCATTGGTCTCCGCTATTCTTGGCCCGGTTATGTCCTTTGACCTTCCGGGGGCTATAGTATGGCGGGGCAGTTCACAATTAGCCCTTGTTTTAGCTATAGGCAGCCTGTTTACATTGATTCGCCATACCCGTACAGATGAAGAAACAGGTTGCAGTGAGCTTATACGAGCCTATGAAGTTGGCCCTTATGCAAGCCTTACCGCTGCCCTTATTCTAACCATCGCAGCAAGCCTGGTATCCGGAGTGATGATTGCC
>DASRVG010000213.1:0-4898 GCA_035655175.1 Clostridia bacterium
ATACCCCTCCGGCACCAGGTCGCTTTCCTGCGGATAGGTATCCCCCAGTATCATGCCGGCGTTTTGTATCCTGGTTTTTGCGGTCTGCAGGTCCAGCCCCACCACCGCAGGAACAGTTATCTGCTGTATTTCAGGGCCGGAGCTTATCACCAGGTCAACCGGCGTACCCTCGTCCACCATTAACCCCGGCTGGGGGCTCTGGTCCATTACCACTCCCACCGTCACCGTTTCGCTGGGGCGGGTTGTAATTTCGCCATCGACAAGCCCCCTCTGCTGAAGTTTAGCCTGGGCTTCGGCGGCGCTTAGGTTTATAAGGTAGGGCACCTCGGTCTTTTCCGGCCCAAGGCTCAGTATAACCAGCACCGGGTTGGTCACCTTGTTTTCGGTACCTCCTAAGGGATGCTGGGATATTATCGTTCCGGCCGGAAATTCCGCATTATTCTTCCTGTCCCTAATCTCCATTTTTAGGCCGACTTTTTTCAGCTCTGCCTCGGCCTCTTCCTGGGTTTTTCCAATTATATCCGGAACTTCCACCACGTCAACAAACAGCAGTTTCTTTACCAGGATGCTGCCGCCGTACCCAACCACAATAAGCGCCATTATTATAAGGGCTATGGCTATTATGGCCTTTTTGTTCTTCTGCCTGCTGTTTTTCTCACGGGCCTTATTGGTTTTATTCCCCCGGTTTTCTGTACCGCCTTTATTGACAGCGGGCATTATTATGGTGGGACTTTCCTTATCTTCAAAGCCCTTTGTTTCGAATAATATGTCGTTATTCTTAATAAAGGCATTCAAATCGTCCAACATTTGTCCGGCGGTTTCGTACCGGCTGCCCGGGTCTTTCTGTATGGCCTTCATTATTATCTGCTCAAGCCCCGCCGGAACACCGTCTATTATTTCCGCCGGCGGTGTCACCGATTCCTGTATATGCTTTAAGGCTATGGATATGGGGCTTTCACCCTCGAAGGGCACCCTGCCGGTCACCATTTCGTATAATACTATCCCCAGTGAATACAGGTCGGACTTTTCGTCTATATACCCTCCCCTTGCCTGCTCGGGCGAAAAGTAATGCACCGACCCTATAACGCTACCGGTATTTGTAACGGTGGAGCTTGTCACCGCCCGGGCTATGCCGAAATCGGTTACCTTTGCCGTGCCGTCCTTTGTGACCAGTATGTTATGGGGTTTTATATCCCTGTGAACTATATGGTTTTTGTGCGCGTGAACCAGCGCCTTGCAGATTTGCTGGGCTATGTCCGCCGCCTGGACCGGGTTAAGCCTACCCTTTTCCCTTATAATCTGCTTCAACGTTCTGCCTTCTATATATTCCATAACAATGTAGTGAATATCATCATCAATCCCCACGTCGTATATGCCTACGATGTTCTGGTGCGACAGGCTGGCCGCCGCCTGGGATTCCTGCCGGAACTTCCTTACAAAGTTCTCATCGCTTATAAACTCGGGCCTTAAAATCTTCACTGCCACGAACCGGTTAAGCAGGCTGCACCGTGCCTTGTACACTATTGACATGCCGCCGCTGCCTATTTTTTCCACTATCTCGTACCTATTACCTAGAACCTTACCAATCATTCGCTACACCCCACTTTCACTACAATGGCTGTTACATTGTCCCTGCCGCCCTTTTTATTGGCTTCCTCCACCAGCGATTCGGAAATGGACTGGGGGCTGTCCCCTAAACCGCATATGCCGACTATATCCGCCAGGTCAAGCATGTTTGTAAGGCCGTCGGTACACAGCAACAGGGTGTCCCCCTGCTGCAATATCAGCGTGTCCAGGTCAATCTCCGCCTCCGTATCTATACCCAAGGCCCTGGTTATTACATTCTTCTGGGGATGGTTTTCCCCCTCCTCCGGGGATATACTGCCGTTCTTAATAAGCTGTGCCACCAGTGAATGGTCTTCGGTAAGCTTCCGGCACTCCCCGTTCCTTAGAAGGTACATCCTGCTGTCGCCGATATGGCCTATATACAGCCTTTCTTCCTCTATTAGTGCCATGGTCAGGGTAGTGCCCATTCCCCGCAGGTTGGGTTCCTCCATGGAACGGCTGTATATTACGCTGTTGGCCTTATTCATGGCCTCCTTTATCAAAAGCAGCCTGTCCTTTTGGTATTCGGGTTTTAGGTAATTGCTTTGAATGAAATTTTTAATGGTATCGACGGAAGTCCTGCTGGCTACCTCCCCGCCGTTGTGTCCGCCCATACCGTCCGCCACTATGAACAGGCAAGGGTCCTCAACCCCGCTGGAACAGTAATAGCTATCCTGGTTCATCATTCTTGTAAGTCCGATATCGGTAGCAGCTCCGGTCTTCATCAGCCCACCCCCTCTTTCTATACAGCCCTTATTCCTTCATATAGCCCGCCTTAAGCTGTCCGCACGCCCCGGCTATGTCCCTTCCCATCTCGCGCCTTACAGTGGCATTAATCCCCCTGTCGGCAAGGATGCGTTTGAATGTTCTTACCTTTCTATTATCGGGCTGGCGCATCAGCGTTCCCTCCACCGGGTTTACCGGTATCAGGTTTACATTGCACAGCAAGCCCTTAAGGAGACCCGCCAGTTTTTCCGCATCCCCGGGGCGGTCATTCACGCCCTCCACCAGCGCGTATTCGAAGGTTACCCTCCGGCCGGTACGCTGTATGTAATACCTACAGCCCTCCAGCACCTCTTCTATTTTATATTTTCTTGCCACCGGCATCAAGCCCAGCCGGGTTTCATCGTCCGCCGCGTGCAGCGAAACCGAAAGGGTTTTAGGCAGCCCAAAAGCCGTATAAAGGCAACCACGTTTTCAAAGTTGTCCATCGGCTCGCCGCTTCCCATCACCACCACATTGGTGATCCGCTCCCCGGCGTCCCTTTGGACCGTCAGCACCTGGCCGATAATCTCGCCGCTTGACAAGCTGCGCACCAGGCCACCCTTGGTGGATGCGCAAAAGCTGCACCCCATCCGGCAGCCCACCTGGCTGGATACGCATACCGTCCTGCCAAACCGGTATACAGGGTATACGCACTCCACCATGCTGCCGTCGTCGTACTCGACAAGGTACTTGGCGGTGCCGTCCAGGGCGGATACCTTTTTTTTACAATGCGGGGCATCCCGGTGGTAAAGCCCTCTTCCAACCGGCTTATAATAGGAGCGGGCAGGTTCTTCATATCCCCTATATGCTCCGCACCTTTGTACAGCCAGTCCCAGACCTGCTTGCCCCTGTACTCCGGGAAGCCGCATTGGGCTATAGCCTTTTTCAAATCCTGCAGGTCAAAATCCAGCAGAGTCTTCTTACGCATTTTTTCACCTTCCATTAATTATACAACAAAAACGCTGTGTATAATATAACCATATTATAACACAACTAAAAGCCCCCTATAATCAGATAAATCAAGCGGACGGGGGGTTAAATTTGTTGGCACTATCAACTCCGCACGTGGAGTGCTGTGCTTTGATAGTACTGAAGTAAAATCTGATGTGAATATGGCATACCCACCGCAAAACAGTACGAATAGAATTATGAAAACGCACATATAGCTCAATGCCTTTCTGAGCCTTTCGAGACCAAGAAGGGCGGTGATAATACATAGAACCCCCATAAGCGAGGCTCCTACAAATGCAGGAAGACCGCTATACTGGCTAATTGTAGCTCCCGCGCCACTCATCATTGTAAGAGTAACGCATATCATACTGACGTATATATAATAGTCAAGTACTATGCCGAAATGCTTGCCACAAAAATAATGATAAACTTCGCTGCTTTTCTCAAAATGCTGTTCAAAGCCTGTAACATAAACTGCGATCAGCACTACTATAGAAGTTAACAATGCCAGGGCATTTCCCAAAAATGCAAATTTTCCGCCCCAGGCACCGAAAAACTGCAGGGCCTCTACCCCTGTCGCAAAACCAGATCCGATGTTGTATCCTGCAAAAGAGGCGCTTGTTGACAACACTGATTTCAACACCATTTTATTATTTTCCATGATTTCCCCCATATAATCCCTAATCAACGTTATATTAGCAAATCAAAGACACGGGGACGTTTTAGCTGGAATTTATAAATCAACGCAACCAGGCAAATCTATAATTCTTTGAAAAACTGTTTAAGCCTTCGCTAATCTATAAGCCGCATATTAAATGAAAAGCTGGAGCGGGTTTCATAGGTTTCATAGAGTTCTATTGTAGCTTTATATTTTTTGCCGTTCCACTCTATAGTTTTTCTGATGAACATGTCATCGCCTTCCCAGCCGTTATCAATGAGCGTCATCATATAATCTGCGGCCGCATCCTCGTCAAGACCATCGAAGGTATAGACGAAATACATGCTGTCATCATTTTGCGCGATTGAGATTTTTCCAACCAGCGTACTGTTTTCGGGCGGCATCAAGTCGGGCGGAAGCTTATCGTACGGCCAGCTTCCCTGCTCAATAGTCATTATATTTATTGATAAAGAGTCCTTGCTATCCCACCGAATGCTCAGAATATATGGACCTAATTCCGCCTCTTTTTGGTCGTCGTAATCCATGGTCACAGTCCAGCCGGCTTCTTTAAGCTTGTTCATATAGTTATCAAGAGCATCGGCGTCCGTTTTATCAACAAGAATGGTAAAATCATCGTCGGATCCTCCCGAATTGACAACTTCACCCGAAGTATTTTTTCAGCATAAAGAGACCCCTAATGGCCATTAAATCAAATTATTAACCTCGTCCATTTCCGTATCCTTCCATGGCGTCAAGGTTCAAAAAATACTGTACACCCCCGGCAAATTCGGGAATGCTGCCGGGGGTGGGTGGAAGTCATTCTTATTTAGCATGCTGATATATAAGCGAAAATCCGGTTCTAGCATCCTTTGGCTTGTCGGGGCTGTCATCTTTCGTCAAGTCTACCACGTTAATCATC
>DASRVG010000214.1:0-2861 GCA_035655175.1 Clostridia bacterium
AGGAAGTCCACCCTGCCCAGCTTGCCGGCTTCCTCCTCGAACACCCTTATGAATTCCTCGCCGATTATCTTTCTCTTTGCTTCCGGGTCGGTTACGCCCTTAAGCCGGCTTAAAAACCTGTCGACAGCATCCACCGTCACAAGGTTCATGTTGAACGTATCCCTGAATACCCTTTCCACCTGCGTCTCCTCGTCCTTCCTAAGAAGGCCGTGGTTTACGAATATGCATGTGAGCCGGTCGCCAATGGCCTTGTGCACCAGCACCGCCGCCACCGATGAATCCACGCCGCCGCTTAGAGCGCACAGCGCCCTTTTATCTCCCACCGTTTCCCGGATGGTCCTTACCTGGTCCTCTATGAAACTTTTTACGTTCAAGTCCCGCCTATGATTCAATCCGTCAAACCCGTTTTCGTATGGCTGTGACATTTATATACCTCTCTTTCAGCTTATACTGTAGTTAGGCGCTTCCTTCGTTATATGGACGTCATGGGGATGGTTTTCCCTCAACCCTGCAGCAGTAATGGTCATAAACTTGGTATTGGCTTTCAGCTCTGCAATGGTCCTGGTCCCGCAGTACCCCATCCCGGCCCGCAATCCCCCGACCAGCTGGTATATAGTATCCGCCAGCGAACCCTTGTAGGGCACCCGGCCTTCCACCCCTTCGGGCACCAGCTTTTTGCTGTCTTCCTGGAAGTACCTGTCCTTGCTTCCGGATGCCATCGCCGCAATGGAGCCCATGCCCCGGTATACCTTGTAACTCCTGCCCTGGTAAATCTCAATGTCCCCGGGGCTTTCCTCTGTACCGGCAAGCAGCGAACCAATCATTACGGTATCGGCGCCGGCAGCTATGGCTTTTGTTATGTCTCCCGAATACTTGATACCCCCGTCGGCTATTATCGGCACCCCGTACTTGGCCGCCGCTTCGGCGCTGTCCATTATGGCGGTTATCTGCGGCACCCCTATGCCCGCCACCACCCTGGTGGTGCAGATGGACCCGGGCCCTATGCCCACCTTCACGGCGTCGGCGCCGGCCTTTATAAGGTCTTCGGTTCCTTCGTAGGTGGCAACATTGCCCGCCACCAGTTGAAGGTCGGGGTATGCCGATTTAATTTTATCCACCGCTTCAATAACGCCGGAGGAATGCCCGTGGGCGGTATCCAGTACCACCACGTCCACCTTGGCATCAACCAGCTCCATCACCCTGTCCATCATGTCCGGGGTGTCCCCCACCGCAGCGCCGGCCAGCAGCCTGCCCTTTGTATCCTTCGCGGAGTTGGGGTACTGTATGGCCTTTTCAATATCCTTGATGGTAATAAGCCCTTTGAGATTGCCCTCCCGGTCCACAATGGGCAGTTTTTCAATCTTGTATTTCATCAGTATTTCCTGGGCCTGGGCCAGGTTTGTCCCCTCCGGCGCAGTGACCAGGTCTTCGCTGGTCATGACCTGATAGATCTTCTTTGTCATATCCGTTTCAAACCTCAAATCCCTGTTGGTGAGAATCCCCACCAGTTTTCCGTCAACGGTTATGGGCACCCCCGAAATGCGATACCTTTCCATAAGTTCCAGGGCGTCTGAAATGGGACGGTCCGGCCCCAGGTGGAAGGGGTCAACTATTACGCCGTGCTCCGAACGCTTTACCTTGTCCACCTCCGAAGCCTGGTCCTCTATGGACATGTTTTTGTGAATTATACCGATGCCGCCCTCCCTGGCCATAGCAATGGCCATGCGGGCTTCGGTCACCGTATCCATGCCTGCGCTTACTATCGGGATATTTAGCTTTATCTTCCTCGTAAGGTTTGTACTAAGCCCTACTTCCCTCGGCAAAACCCTTGACATGGACGGGATCAGCAGCACATCGTCAAAGGTAAGACCGCTCTTAATAACCTTTTCTTGGTACATATACAAGCATCCCCTTTTCATTTGGTTAGACCGGTATTGCTGCACCGGCTGTGATTCCACGTATCAGGTATTTTTGAGTATTATAGTCAAATTAGAATACCTTGTCAAATACTTTATTGACCCTGAATCCGGGCGGGTATCCCGTCCGGCAGCGGGTTTAATATTAATATTATACCAAAAATTATATCAAAAAAATGAGAAATGTCCCAATTAAGGAGTATTATATCTATTCGGGCAACATTTTACCCAAATAAAAAAACAGCAGGGGACAATAATATACAAAAGAAAAAACTATAAGGGGAGGTCACCGGATGGAAAATCCCTATCCAGAGGAGGCCTTTGAACCGCTGTCGTCCAAAAACTTGTCCATACTGGAGGAACAATTATCCCAGGAGGCCTTGATGATATCAAAGCTTAAGCAGTATTCCAGGCAGTGCAGGGATTCCGAGCTTAAGAACCTGTGCAGCAGCCTGGCCGAAAAACACAAGAGCCATTATGAAACTCTAATAAGCTACGTAATATCCCACAGCGATAACAGTTAAGGAGGTTTCCCATCCATGGATACCGATTATTTTGGAGACAGGGAAATATTAAGCGACCTTTTGCTTTCTGAAAAACAGCTTTCAAGCTCGTATAACGCGTGCGTCGACGAGAGCACTGGAGAAGCCTTCAGCCATATTTTGGAAAACATACTGAATGAAACCCATAGGATGCGTTTTGACGTACTAAAAGCCATGCAAAAAAGGGGATGGCACAAAACCAAAAACGCCAGCAGCCAGGATATAGAGATGCTGAAGCGAAGGTTTGCCACCCCCGGCAACTATCGAGTAGGAGGGGATGATTAACCCCCGTCCTCTCACACCACCGTACGTGCCGTCCGGCATACGGCGGTTCGAAAAGATATTAATGGACTAATGAATATCTTTCGGATACTGACTTTAGACCCAAACTTTTTAGGTATTC
>DASRVG010000215.1:0-5457 GCA_035655175.1 Clostridia bacterium
CACCAGGACGGCCTGGCGGACACCTTTGACGGCCTGTACAGCGGAAAGGACAGGGAAGGGACGCTGGAGGTCATGAAGGACAGCAGGCTGGGTACCCATGGCGTCCTGGCCCTTACCGGGGCGCTGCTTTTAAAGGTGGCCCTTGTAAATGCACTCAAAGAGCCGGGGGCACTGCTTGCGGCGCCGGTGTTTTCAAGGCTTGCGATGGTTTACGGTGCCGCGTTTTCAAGGAGTGCCAGGCAAACGGGGTTGGGATGCTTGTTTATTAACGGCACATCCGGCCGGGATGCCCTGGTCGCCGGCCTTATCGCAGCAGCGGTAACCCTTTATCCCATTGGAGCCGCTCTAGCAGCTACTGCTTCGGTCGTTATGCCGGTAATTGCCCTTGCCGCCGTCAAACTTTGCAGCCGGAGGATAGGCGGCATGACGGGGGATACGCTGGGGGCCCTGGGTGAAATAGCCGGGTTGGTCTTCCTGGTTGTTTACTGCGTGGTCATTGGTATTGCATAACAAGTGTAAATGAGAAATGCATGTCTTATAAAACCCAGTTAAATCAGTAGAAGGTGGTATAGGGATGTTGGAGCTTATTATTGTAAGGCACGGAGAAACCGAGGGCAACAAAAAAAGGGTATACCAAGGATGGACGGATACCGAGCTCAACCAAACCGGCGTGCTCCAGGCCCGGCGCCTTGCAGAAAGGCTTAAGGACAAGGACCTGGATATCATATACAGCAGCCCGCTTAACAGGGCGCTGGCAACGGCAGTGGCAATAAACAGGTATCACGGCCTGGAGATTAAGACGGTTGAAAACATAAAAGAAATCCACTTCGGGGAATGGGAAAACATGAGCGGGCAGCAGCTGGAGGAACTCTACCCGAATTACATGGAAAAGTGGAGAAGGGATTATACCGCCTTTACGGCACCGGGCGGGGAAAGCCTGGAGACGGCATACTCAAGGATTAATGCGTGGATGCAAAAGCTTATCAGGGATAATCCCAAGGGAAGCATACTGATAGTGAGCCATGCCGGCGCAATAAGGGCCATGGTATCGGGGCTTGTAGGGCGCGGCGTTAAGGGCCACTGGAACTACATAATAAGCAACTGCAGCATTACAAGGATAAACGTGTTTGACGGTTTCCCGGTGCTGGCGGGACTTAACGACGTGTCCCACCTGGAGGGTTTGCGATAAAAAATATTTTTAAAAAAAAGAAGGATATAGGCAATTTTTGGAGAATAATTCATTTCACAATCATTTATTAACAGATAAAGCGAAGCGGAGCCATCCAAAGCGACAGACGAAAACTGTGCTTGACGAGGTGGTTTGCTTGAAAACAAATAACGATTCCTTGGTTGTTATTAGTCAAACTATGGGCCTTATTGAAAGCAGGATTTTGGAAAACAAGCTGCTCGAAAAGATTATGAAAGCCTCAGAAGGGGACATTTTTTTTCTGAAAGAGCAGTTCGGGGAAGAAGCCGTAATTATGGGCATGGAAATAGTGGAAGCCTATACTTCCCTACACAGGCTTGTTACAAAACTTAAGAGCAAGAATTAGAAAAAGACGGCCAATGGTCGTCTTTTGTCTGTAGTCGTTAACTCATTTGCTATTTCTGCAGTAAGGGCACACGCCGAAAAAATAAAGCTGGAAACTTTGGATATCGTAACCCGATATCCTTTTTGCTTTGCCGACCATATTCTTGGAAAAGGATATATCCATGTTTTCTATTTTCCCGCATTTGGTACATAATATATGCGGGTGGGGCTTGGGAATCACGTCGTACCTGGAAGAGTTTCCGGCTATATTCAGCTCCTGGATTATACCGGTTTCCTTTAATAGGTCAAGGGTTTTGTACACCGTGGCAAGGCTCATCGTGGGATAATCCGACGATATAATATTATATATGGTCTCTGCAGTCGGGTGCATGTTGCAGTTCTTAAGCACTTCGTATATGGCCAACCTCTGCGGGGTGACCTTGCAGCCCATATCTCTCAAGACAACCTCCAAACCCATGCTAACACCACCCTTGATTAATAATTATTATCTAATAACAATATATAATAGAAAATATAATTTGTCAAATAAATAACGAAATCTGCAGAAAAATTGGTTATTACTAATAAGTGCGGTGACATAATGTACAACCGGACCAAAATGGTTTATCATTTATGGGGGAGGAAAATAAAATGCAGATAAAGGTATCGGTGGCAAGGTGTGAGAGCTACGAACGGGACAAGGCGCATGCCGCCATGGAAAAAGCCCTGGATGCCCTGGGAGGCATAGGCCGATTTATAGGCGGGGGTAAAAGGGTAATTGTTAAACCCAATCTTGTTATGGCGAAAAGACCGGAGGATGCCGTTACAACGCATCCCGTGCTGGTTGAGGCCCTGTGCAGGCAAATAATTGCCGCGGGGGGACATCCGGTTATTGCCGACAGCCCCGGGGGGCCTTTGAATATTACGCTGCTTAAAAGAATATACCGCCTGACGGGCATGGAGGAAGCGGCAAAAAATACAGGGGCGGAATTGAATTTTAACCTTGAATTCGAAGAGGTCCCTCACCCGGAGGGAAAAGTGGCGCGCCGGGTCAGAATAATGAAATGCGTACTCGGAGCGGACGCGGTAGTATCCTTCGCCAAACTTAAGACCCACGGCATGATGCTTTTCACCGGGGCGGTAAAGAACATGTTCGGGACCGTTCCGGGGCTTGTAAAAGGAGAATATCATTTCAACATGCCCCGGATAGAGGACTTCTCGGATATGCTGGTGGATATATGCACTCTGGTTAAGCCCGCCCTTTCAATCATAGACGGTGTCGTCGGGATGGAGGGTGAAGGCCCCTCATCGGGAAGACCGGTTCAGACCGGGGTGATATTGGCATCCGAGAATCCCTATGCCCTGGACTACGCAGCCGACGCAATGGTGGGCATAAGGCCGGAGAGGGTGCCTACCGTTTCCCGTGCCGCCGAACGGGGACTATTTGCCGCAGGGCCGGACGGGCTGGATATTGTGGGGGATATGGACCGCCTTTGTTGTGTAAAGAATTACGATATTCCCGCCATAGCGAGCGCATCCTTTACAAAGGGGAAATACCCGGCGTTTATTGAAAATATGGTCAATAGGGCGATGCAGCCGAAACCGGTTTTTATGCACCGAATATGTACCGGGTGCGGCGACTGCAATACCAACTGCCCCGCCGGTGCGATAGAAATGATTGACGGAAGGCTTATTTTGAAGCCGGATAAATGCATAAGATGCTTCTGCTGCCAGGAACTATGTTACCAAAAAGCTGTCAGTATATACAGGCCGTGGCTTTTGAGGGCACTGAGCCGCGGGCGCTATTAAGGGGGGATTGAACATGGCTTTTAACATAGTACTTGTGGAGCCGGAGATACCCCAAAATACGGGAAACATAGTGCGCACCTGTGCCGCCACCGGTTCAACCCTTCACCTTGTAAGGCCCCTTGGGTTTTCAGTGGACGACAGGAGGCTGAAGAGAGCAGGGTTGGACTACTGGCACCTGGTGGATATCAGGTATTATGACAGTTATGATGAACTTAGGGATACTTACCGCCGGTCCAGGTTTTATTTTGCAACTACAAAGGGCCGAAAGTTTTATGACGGGGTGCGGTTTCGGCCGGGAGACTTCCTGGTGTTTGGTAAAGAGACAAAGGGACTGTCCCCGGAAATCCTTGAACAAAACGCCGAAAGCTGCATAAGGATACCAATGGTCAAAGGGACGGCGGCCCGCTCTCTGAACCTGTCGAATTCGGTTGCGGTGATTCTGTACGAGGCGCTCCGCCAGCAAGGATTTACAGAATTAACATAGATTTAACAATATGCGACCAAAAATGGTTTATTATATACCTGGATAAAAGATTCATATCAGCGGGTGGGAGGTATAGGATGACTACCAGGATGGCTTTTGAGTTATTGGGTGGACTGGGATTGTTTATATACGGGATGAATACCATGGGGACAGGCCTTCAGAAGGCAGCCGGAGACAGGCTTAAAAGGCTGCTGGAGATACTCACCACCAACAGGCTGTTGGGTCTTGTATTCGGAGCGGTAATAACGGCAATAATACAAAGCAGCAGTGCCACAACGGTAATGGTGGTGGGTTTTGTAAACGCGGGACTGATGAACCTGATGCAGACTGTAGGGGTAATAATGGGCGCCAATATAGGCACCACGGTAACCGCCCAGATTGTGGCCTTCAGGCTTACCGATATTGCCCCGGTGGTGGTGGCGGCCGGCGTGGGCCTTCTGCTGTTTGGTACCCGGAGAAGGTATAGGCAGATCGGGGAAATACTCACCGGGTTCGGCATACTGTTTATCGGGATGAACCTAATGTCGATAGCCATGGAACCGCTTAGAGATTCCAAATTGTTTACAAATATTATGACCACCTTCGGTCGCAACAGGTTGTTGGGTACTGTCGCGGGATTTGTGGTAACCGCTATAATCCAAAGCAGCAGTGCCTCCATAGGTTTGCTGCAAGCCCTTGCTTTCAATGAGCTCATTTCCATTGATGCCGCCCTGCCCATCATATTAGGCATGAATATAGGCACCTGCGTGACCGCCCTGTTATCCAGCGTAGGCACAGGAATAAACGCCAGGAGAGCGGCCATGATTCACCTTATCATTAAAGTAATAGGCATGTTTCTCTTTATTGGGTTTACCAATTCCCTGGGCACGGCTGTAGGGTACCTCGGGGGAGACACGGCAAGGCAGATAGCCAACGCCCATACTCTCTACAATATAGCCAATACGGTTATACTGCTCCCCTTTGCCCCGCTGCTTGTAAAGGTGTCCAAAAAACTTGTTCCCGGCCAAGAGGAAGAGGAGGGGGTGCTCAAATACCTGGACGAACGAATACTGGAGACTCCCAGCATTGCAGTGCTGCAGGCGTTAAAGGAGGTTGCCAGGATGGGTGCCGTTGCAAAAGAAACCTTAAGATATGCCGTGGACGGTTTTGTCAAGGAAGACGAGAAGCTCCTAAACCACTGTTACCAGAAAGAAAAGATGGTAAACGCGCTGGAGAAGGAAATAACCCAGTTCTTGGTGCAGCTTGCCAACAGCAGCCTTTCGGCGGCTGAGAACGACCTGGTTACCGGGCTCTTTCATACGGTAAATGATATAGAAAGGATAGGGGACCACGCGGAAAACATTGCGGAACTGGGCCAGAGCAAGATAGACAATGACCTTGTGTTCTCGGAAATAGGTATAAGGGATTTAACCACCATGGCAGATTACGTTTATGCGATGGTGGAGGACGTAGTTACCGCCTTGGAGAACAGGGATTTTGAACTTGCCCGGAAAGTGAGGGAACGGGAAGAGGAAGTGGACAGGATGGAAAGGGAGTACAGGGAAGGGCACATAGGACGGCTGAACAACTACCAATGTGTGCCCGGGTCGGGGGTTGTTTTCCTGGATGTAATAAGCAACCTCGAAAGGATAGG
>DASRVG010000216.1:0-4327 GCA_035655175.1 Clostridia bacterium
GTCGGATACATATATAAATGTCGGCAAGAAGAGTTACAGCATGGAATTTATAGCCAACATGCTTTTAAGGCTCGGTGAGGGAAGCAGGGTTACTATCCAAGTGGAACCCGCGAGGAGGGACTACTAAAACCGGCAAAAGAACCGGCCATTGTTTATGGGAGGTAGCCATGGCGTTAATAGAGTGCCCCGAATGCAAAAATCAGATATCCGATAAGGCGCACGCCTGTCCCCACTGCGGGCTGCCGGCCGGCTTTTTTAACGGCGGCATCGAGACGCAAGACGGGGGTGCCTCGACTGCCGTGGAGGCCACCGGTAAGGAGGACGGAAACGTTAAGCCGCAGCGTCCGCAGCCCAGCCAAGGTACCTCTCAACCGCAGGCCTCTTCAACCGAAGACTATAACATCATACGGGACGTTCTAATATCCTTTGAGAAAGACCACCTGGATTTTTTCTCGGAGGATAAGTATATAGCCAATTCTGAAAGAGAAAAGTTCTATGGAAGGTATCGAGAATATCTTGATATGCTTAAGGACCCGCTGGTGGAGCAGTATATAGAGACCAATTCGGCAAAACTGGGCCTTGACCTGCGCCAGGTGCAGCGTTTCATAAACCTCATGGAGCGGATGCAGGCGGATGTGGATGTCCATAATGAACGGTTTATTTCCCGCAAGCTTAAGGAGTACAAGGGGTACTTCGACGGGATGCTGAATGAAGTTGACCCGGACGTTTTATTGGACCAGGAGCAGCGCCGGGCGGTGCTTACCGATGATGACCACTGTCTGTTGATAGCCGGCGCCGGAGCCGGGAAGACCACCACCATGGCCGCAAAGGTAAAATACCTGGTGGACAAGCTTGGGATAAGCCCCGATGACATAATAGTCATTTCCTATACCAACAAAGCGGTGGACGAGCTTAGGGAGCGCATATGCGTCAAGCTGGGCATACCCGCAAGGGTGACCACGTTCCATGCCTTCGGGTATGACCTGCTGAGAAAAGCCAGCGATGTGCCTCCCGAGGTCAATGCCCATGCCTACAGTATAATATTCGAACTGCTGGAAAGAAACATATTCCACAACAAGGAACTGATGAAAAAGCTGATACTTTTCTTCGGCTATTATTTCGATATACCCGAAACTGCCCTTGAGTTCGATTCGCTGGAGGAATTCCACCGGTATAAGGCGGACATGACCTTTGAAACCATAAAGAGCAGCTTGGGCGAGTATGTAAGGAATATCATAAACCGGCGCAGCAAAAAAGCGCGCACCATCCAGGGCGAATTCCTCCGCTCGGTGCAGGAGGTGCAGATAGCTAATTTCCTTTACCTGAACAGCATCGACTACGAGTATGAGAAGCCCTACCCCTTTGTCACCGGCTATGCCAAAAAACAGTACACCCCCGACTTCTATTTAGAGCAGGGAGAAAACAGGTGCTACATAGAGCATTTTGGCATAACCGAAGCCGGAAAGAGCTTTATCTATTCACCTAAAGACCTGGCAAAATACATAAGGGGTATCAATTACAAGAAGCGGCTGCACGAACAGTATAATACACCCCTTATTACAACATGGGCATCCTACAATGACGGCAGGCATCTTGTAGAACACCTCGAGGAGGAGCTCCGCAAGCGCGGGTTTATTCTTAAGCAACGGAGCGACGAGGAAGTTTACCGGAAACTGGTGGAATCCGACAAGGACAAGTACATTATAAAGTTGATACTGTTCATGCTGGAGTTTATTGAAAAGTATAAAACAAGCGGGTACTCCGCCTCCGGGTTCGACCTTTTGCGGAGCAAGACCGACAACGTGAGGACCAGGCTGTTTATCGACATAGCCCGGGAGGTTTATGAATATTACCAGGAAAGGCTTATGAAGAACAACCAGATAGACTTTGCCGACATGATAAACGACGCCGAAAAGCTGCTGGGCGAAATGGAGGACGCCCATGTGCGGCTTGCGTACAAATACATAATAATCGACGAATTCCAAGACATCGCGCGCCAGAGGTTTAACCTGACCAAGCGCCTGGCGGATATTACCGGGGCAAAGGTGGTGGCTGTCGGGGACGACTGGCAGTCCATATTTGCCTTTGCCGGGGCGGACATAACCTTGTTTACCAGGTTTCTTGAACTTATGGGCACCGGCCGGGAGCTGCAGATAACACATACCTACCGGAACTCGCAGGAGCTTATAGACATAGCCGGGGGCTTTATCCAGAAGAACAGCGCACAGATAAAAAAACGGCTTATTTCACCAAAGAGATTAAAAGACCCAATCGTTATCCGTACCTACGACGATTCATACATGTCCAATGCAAACAGGAGCATTGCGGTAACCAAAGTAATCGGGGAGATATTAAGGGAATATGGGACAAAGTCAAGCATCCTGCTCATAGGCCGGTACGGGTTCGACAAGTATATGCTGCTCAATTCCGGCGAGTTCATGGAACTGCCCAAGAACAAGCTAAGGTGCGCCCATTACCCCGGGGCGGATATTACCTATATGACCGCCCACAGTTCAAAGGGGCTGGGGTATGACAACGTGGTCATTGTCAACATGATAGAGAGCAAGTACGGTTTTCCGTCCCAGATCGAGAACGACCCAATAATGAAGTTGGTGACCTATGAGGACAGGTCGGTGCCCTTTGCCGAAGAAAGGCGGCTGTTCTACGTGGCGCTGACCCGTACCAAGAACAGGGTATACATAGTGGCGCCGCTGAATAAGCCGTCGAGGTTCCTGGTGGAACTGGTTCAGGAATACAATATCCAATGTGACCCGAAGCTGAACCGGCAGATAGTGGAGCATTTCAGGTACCGGTGCCCGGCATGCAATTACCCGCTTAAGTTCGAGTTTAACAAGAATTATGGGCTACACCTTTATATATGCACCAATGAACCGGAAATTTGCGATTTCATGACAAACGACATGGTGGCAAAGGCGGATATCTATAAGTGCCCGGAATGCGAAGATGGGTACATGATTGTTAAAAAAAGCAGGAGAGATGAAGGTCGTTTCTACGGCTGCACCAATTACGAGGAATCCGGCAACGGCTGTAATAACATAAAGCCGCTGTAGAGGACTTCCCCCTATAGCGGCCGATTGTCTCTAAATTACAATAATATCTTTTGAGAAGTTGCTTAAGGGTACGCCGCCGCTGTCACCCACAGCCACTACGTCCTCAACCCGGATAAGCATTTTGTCGTCAATAATAATCGAAGGTTCTATGGTAAAGGTCATATTTTTTTGCAGCACTTCCCTGTACCCCGGCATAAGGTAGGGGTGCTCGTGGACGTCCCTGCCTATGGAGTGCCCCAGCCGGTGACGGAAGCCTTTGCCGTAGCCCCGTTCCTCGATGTATCTCCTGGCCACCATATTAAGGTCTTCACAGGTGATTTCGCCCGGCACCATGGCCGCCATGGCTAATCTTTGGGCCTCCACAATAATCTCATGGATTTTAACCATTTCTTCTGTGGGCTCACCGGCGTATACCGTCCTGCCAAAGTCAGAACAAAAGCCGTCCTTCATTACCCCGAAGTCAAAGGCTATGGTGGTACCGGCTTCAATTATTTTACCGGTGGCGCCTCCCCTGTGGGGCTTACCCTTACCGCCGTATATCATGACGCCGGTGTGAAAGGAGGTCCCTTCGCAGCCCTCCAGCAAAATTTGATGCTCTATTTCGGTCTTTATATCAATCTCGCTCATGCCAACCTTAAGCAGCGGCACAACCTTGGCAAACACCCTGTCGTTTACTTCCGCCGCTTCCTTCATCTTTGACAGCTCGTAGTCGGTTTTTATCATGCGCAGGCCGTTCATATAGTCCTCCAGCGAAACCAGCTGCAAATCGGGCAGCATTTCCATAAAGCTTATCAGCGTAGTCGAGAAGGTATTCTTTGTAACGGCAATCCTTTTTGTTCTTTTCAGCCTGTCTCCCAGGGCTTTTTGCACCGTATCCTTAACAGGGACCCCCTCAACGATGGTGATGTACTCGTCAATTATGCCGTAGGTATTCTCCTCGACGTGGCCAAGGTTTAGCAGCATCTGCGGTACAAGGTACAGCACTTTGTCCGGGAAGACATACACTCCGTAGGCCCAGTCACCGTAGGTGTTTGCATACGTAGGGTTGTACCGCCCCTTTGGTATGCCGGTAAGGTACTCCTGCTCGCTGGACTTCGTAAGAAAACACGCATCGATACCGGTGCCCGACATATGGTTCCTCAAATCTTTTATTCTCTCCTTGTAATCTATCATCCCATGCCCTCCTTTTGTAGGTTTTATTCGCCACGCAGCCATATTTACCTTTAAGCTTGTCATGTTTTACGCCTCTTTACAAT
>DASRVG010000217.1:0-14364 GCA_035655175.1 Clostridia bacterium
TATAAAGGGTTATGGGGACAACACCTTTAAGCCCAATGCGTCGGTTTCGCAGCTTGAGGCTGTGATAATGGCCCTGAGGATTATGGGCTGGGAGGAAGACGCCAGGAAGATCAACAATCTTCCGTCCAAATACAGGGGTGGAAAGCTGGACCCGTGGGCTTACGGCTATGTTAACATTGCTTACAAGAAGGGCATTCTTGATGAAGTGGACCTGATGTACTTTAACCCCAACTCGGCGGCCAAGCGCTGGGAGGTAGCAAAGTACTTCGTAAGGGCGCTGGGCAAGGAGGACGAGGCCGAGGAGCACATGAACGAGAAGCTTAAATTTAAAGACTATGCCGCAATACCGGTGGGGGCTGTCGGGTATATATACGTGATGAACGAACTGGGGCTTATGAAGGGTAACGCCGACGGCACCTTTAATCCCAACGGGGCGGTAAAAAGGGCTGAAATGGCGGTCCTCCTTGAGCGTATAGACGACAAGGTGGACAGCGATCCCGAAGGGAATGAAATATACGGCAGGGTGCTGGAGATTGATGCAAAAAACTATAGACTTAAGCTGGACGTGGACGGCGACCAGGAATGGTACGAGGGAATAGAAGGGGTGGCCGTTTACCATGACGGCGAGTATTTTGACTTTGATGAACTGAAGAGGGGAAACTACGTTGAGATACTCCTTAACAGCAGCGGCAAGGTAATATTCATAGAGCTAAAGGACCAAAAGAAGGACGAGGATAAGCTGATCACAAACTTCCGCGGCGAAGTTACCGATGTGGACGTAAGGAACAGCGAGATCACAATAAAATCCGGTACCGCCACGTTCATCTTCACCGTCAAGAAGGACGCGGATATAAGGCTGAACGGCAAGGATGCCGACCTTGCTGACATAAGGAAGGGCGATACCGTAAGGCTTCGCGTTGACGACAGGAACAGGGTTATAAGGCTTGAAGCCCAGGGGGACCATGAGCCGGGCGACGATGAAGCGATTGAAGTCGAGGGCACAATATACTCCGTCACCAATACCAAGAGGGTGAAGGAGATTACAGTCAAGCTTGAAAGCGGTAGGCTGGCGACCTTCGAGGTTGAAGCCGATACCAAGATAACCCTTGACGGCAAAAGGGCAGGCCTTGAGGACCTTGAAAACGGCATGGAAGTGGAAGTGCTGGCGGAGAGCGGCATCGCACTGGAAATTGATGCGAAGTCCGCGGCCTATACACGCGAGGTCCAGGGAACCATATACAGGATTAGGGACAAACAGATTAGGGTTAAGGCGGGGAATTCCTACTACGACTTTGTCATAGACAGCAAAACGCTGGTTTATATAGACGAGGAAAGGGCAAGAGTAAGCGACCTGATGGCGGATATGCCGGTGGTGGTAAGGTACCGTGACAACGTTGCCCTGAGAATTGTTGCCGAGAGCCTTGAAGCGGAGCTGGAGGGTGTTATAACCGGGCTGTCCGAAAAAGACGGTACCATAACGGTCAAGGTTGGCAGCTCCTACAGGACCCTGAGCGTCAATAAAAACACCGAGATTAAGGTAAACGGCAAAGCCGCCAGGTTCAGCGAACTGGCGGAGGGTATGGCGGTTAAAATAAGCTACAGGGGGGACCTGGCCCTTAGGATTCATGCACAGCACGTCGTGATAGAAGTTGAGGGCGTAATCACCTCGGTGGACACCCGCAGGGGAAACGTAACGGTGGCGGTTGGCAGCAGGTCCTATACCTATTCGCTGGGTGATGCGGATATATACGTGGAAGGTAAAAGGGCGAGGATTGGCGACCTGGTGGTGGGCATGACCGCCGAGCTTCAGATTATTAACGGCAGCGACGTAAGTGAAATAAACGCCTACCTTGAAAAGGTTCAGGGGGTTGTGGTGTCGCTTGATGCCGACGACATGGAAATAACCCTAAGGCTTTACAGCACCAACGTGACCTATGACCTGGACGATGATGTAATGGTCGAGGTAGACGGCGAAAGGGTAAGGCTTCGCACAATTAAAAGAGGAGACCGTGTGGAGTTGGAATTCGAGGACGGCCTGGTAGTCTTCATCAAGGTAAAATAGACTAGGGGACGGTTCGCCTGTGTTAATGCAGACAGGCGGACGGTTCTCCTTTCAACGACGCATAGGGGCGGTTCACTTATGTTACTATGTCATTGTGGTACTGGAGGACAGGGGGATAGATATGGGGTATCAGGGGGGAGCGTTTCACGCTCTCCCGTCGGTTTTTTCGCCGTCCCTGAGATTACCAGCGCTAAATATAAGTAAAATCATCGATTTATAGCAGGAATTAGGTATTATGTAAAGAATAATATGAATGAAACAATTAGGAAGTAAAATTTGATGGGGAGGATGAAAGACTTGGCAAAGGGAAAGGGATTAAAAATTCTATCGGTGACGCTGGCAGTGCTGGTGTTGGCCGCCGGTTTGCCCTTGACCGCAGCGGCGGCGAGGGTGTTCACCGACGTAGGAGACGGCGAATGGTACGACGCTTATGTACTCAAGGCCTACGAGGAGGACCTTATTACCGGGTTTGAGGATGCCACCTTCAAGCCCAAAGACTCGATAAACAAGGTGCATGTGATAGTATGTCTTGCCAAGCTGGCGGGGTATGCCGAAGGCCCCGAACTGGATACATACACACAAAAGCATAGGGCTAGAATTGTTGCAAACGGCTTCTCCGAATCGAACTACGGATGGGCATACGGGTATTTGGCCTTCGCGCTGGAGAAGGGGATTGTCACCGAGGAAGAACTTGCTACCTTTATTAAAAGCGATGGCACTCCCAGCAATGCAAAGAGGTACGAAGTTGCGGTATACTTTGCAAGGGCTCTCGGTCTTGAGGCGGAGGCAAAGTCCTATATTAACCTGGTGTTGGATTTCGTGGATAATGAAATGATCTCCCAATGGTCCAGGGGATATATAAAGGTTCTACTGGACAGGGGTATTATGAGTGGAGACGGCGCTACAAAAACATTTAGGCCAAACGATGAAATTAGCCGTGCCGAGATTGCCAAAATGCTTGCCTCGTCCCTTGAGTATGCCGGGACAGCCCAAGCCGGTGTTACAAGCATAGAGGGCACCATACAGGAAGTGGTAACCGGTGCCGGCAGGACAATTATTAAAATCTCGGCAGCCGATGGCACAATGGATATTTATGATACAGCTCCCAACGTAACGGTTAAGCTGAACGGGCTTACATCAACCCTTGCAAACATCGCCGCGGGCCAGCAGGGCACCTTCGGCATTAAGAATGACAAAATTGTCTCTATAGATGTGACAAGCAAAGCAGCGGCCCTTGAAGGCATTGTGAAGAGCGTGTATGACGGCGGCGGGTACAGCGGCAGCTATATCGTTATAGAGGACGACGACGGCGTCAGGACCACTTACTGGGTGACCGCAAGCACCATCATAAGGCTTGACGGGTCGGCGGCGGTTCTTTCGCAGATAAGCACCGGCGACAGGGTATCCATTACCGCCAGCGGCGACACCGCTACCCGAATAGAGGCGGAAACGAGGGAGAAAACCGTCCTGGGAATCTTCAGCGGCTTGAAAACCGAAACCAACCTTATACTGATACTCAAAAAGGGTACCCAGGAGATTGAATACCAAGTGGACGACGACGTGGAAGTCAGGAGGGACGGAAGGAAAAAGGGCATAGAGGACCTGCGCAAGGGTGACGAGATAGAGATTACCCTGGAATACGACATAGTGACAAGGATTGAAGCGGAAAGCCAGGACAGGGACGTGGAGGGGAAAATATTCTCCCTGCTTATAGCCAGACCCCATCAATTGACCATAATAAACGAGGACGGGGACCAGGAGACCTTCGTGGTGCCCATTGACGTTGAGATTGAGCTTGACGGGAAGCCCGCGAGCATTTATGACCTGCGGCTGGACTATGAAATAGAGGCCGAGGTGGAGAGCGACGAGATAGTGAGCATTGAAGCGAAGTCCGTTGCATTCCAGGATGACTTTATTGGCACGGTGGAGTACGTGAATACCAGCGTGAACGTGATAACCGTCAAAACTGCGGACGGCAGCATCAGGCGGATTAATGTTAACGATGACACAAGGATTATGAACAGCAGCGGCACCAGGAGGTATATAAAGCACATAGAGGCGGGGGACCGGCTCATGGTGACCGGGCATACCGAGCTCGGGGTGTTCATAGCCGATACCATAGTGATATCAAGCCAGTAGGAAAAAATGCCGGAACGGCCTCAACAGTGGATTTCCCGGCAATAAGGGGACGGCGAACAGTCCAGGGGACGAAAAGCCGTCCCCTGTTTTGTGCCATATTCCCCGGGCCTTTTTTTTGTACCGCCGTCCAAATAATTGCGGCGAATCGGCAGGAATCGGGTATCCTTTGGAGAATACTACAGTACCGGGGGAGGTGTGGGGTATGCTGATCGATAAAAAAACAGCGATGGCGGTTAGATGTCCCTGGTGCGGCAGTGTTAGTATAAACAGCGTCAACCCTTTCGAGGTTCCGATGGGAGAGGGTCTCACTGTAGAGTGCATGTGCGGCCAGGAATTGTTTACCGTTAAAAAGAGGAAATCCGGAGGCTATCAGTTGAAGATTTCATGTATAGCCTGCGATTATGAGCATATCTATAAAATAGGATACAGGGAACTGTGGAAAACCGACCTGTTTATTTTGAACTGCCATTATACAAACATGGAGGTGTGCTTCCTGGGCAGGGAAGCCAAAGTCAAGGAGGCAGTCGACCGGTACGAGAGGGAAATGGAGGAGGTAATCAGGGAACTGGGTATCGAGGAGTTCCTTGAGGATGACGACCTGTGGACCGAAAGCTTTACGAGGTTTTTGGACAGTGTTGAAAAGGTTAATTATAATAAGGATTTGGGGAAGAATATAGTTGACCTGATAGTGAAAGGGCCCAAGCACAGCAAGTAAACCCTTGTGTTAGGGCCCGTAGGTGTCTAGTGGTAAGGTACGGGCACTAAAATCAAGGGTATATAGTAGGAGGCGGGGCTGTGAAGCTATTCATTGACACTGCAAACCTTGAAGAAATAAAAAAGGCCAATTCCATGGGGATAATAAGCGGTGTGACCACCAACCCGACGCTGGTGGCGAAGGAGGGCGCCGATTTTAAGACAAGGGTAAGGGATATAGCGTCCATTGTGAACGGGCCGATAAGCGCCGAGGTTATATCCCTTAAAGCCCGGGAGATGGTAGAGGAAGGACGGGAACTGTCCGCCATACACCCAAATGTCGTTGTGAAGGTACCCGTTACCGCCGAGGGTCTTGAGGCCACCAACACCCTGGCGGCCGAGGGAATAAGGGTGAACGCCACCCTTGTGTTTTCCGCCAACCAGGCGCTGCTGGCGGCGAGGGCCGGGGCGGCCTTTGTAAGCCCCTTTGTAGGCAGGATGGATGACATAGGAAACGACGGGATGGAGATAGTAAGGGATATCGTGGACATTTTCCGTATCCACGGTATAGCCTCGGAGGTTATAGCGGCAAGCATACGCCATCCCATGCACGTAACGAAAGCCGCCCTTGCGGGGGCACACATTTCCACGGTACCCTTTACGGTGCTGAACGCAATGATAAGGCACCCGATGACCGACCTTGGCATAGAAAGATTTCTGAAGGACTGGAATCAAATGAAGAACAACCTGTGATAAACCCGAAGGCTTGGGACAGTGACAGGCCGGATTTTTGGCGAGAAAAATCGGAGAGGACCATTAAGCCGGGGGTGCGCCCGGCTATTTTAAGGGGGTAATTTTGTTGGATAGAGACCTTGCGCTAAATCTGGTCAGGGTAACCGAAGCGGCAGCGCTGAGGGCTGCCAAGTACATGGGCAGGGGAGACAAGAATGCCGCCGACCAGGCGGCGGTGGACGGTATGCGGCGAATGTTCGATACCATCCACATAAACGGAGTGGTGGTTATAGGCGAAGGCGAGATGGACGAAGCCCCGATGCTGTATATCGGAGAGAGGATTGGCTGCCGGGCGAAGGACGACGTCAAGGTGGATATAGCGGTGGACCCCCTTGACGGCACGTCTCTAATAGCAAAGGGCAGGCCCAATGCCATATCGGTGGTCGCCATTGCGCCGGAGGGATGCCTGCTGCATGCACCGGACATGTACATGGACAAACTGGCGGTAAGCGCCAAGGCAAAGGGGGCGGCCGACATTAACGCACCCCTGGAGGACAACCTGAAAAATGTCGCCAAGGCGCTCAACAAGGACATTTCCGACCTGACGGTTACAATGCTGGATAGGCCGAGGCATGAAGAAATGATAGATAGGATACGGAAACTGGGGGCAAGGATAAAGCTGTTCAGCGACGGCGACGTTGCCGCGGCTATAGCCACCGGTTTCGAGCACACCGGCATCGACGTACTGATGGGCATAGGCGGTGCGCCGGAGGGCGTTATTGCGGCGGTGGCCATGAAATGCCTGGGAGGGGACTTCCAGGGCAAGCTTGTACCCTACACCGAAGAGGAAAGGGAAAGGTGCCGCAGGATGGGCATAACCGATACCAACAGGGTGCTTTACCTGGACGACCTGGTAAAGGGCGACGAAGCATATTTTGCGGCCACCGGGGTTTCGGACGGAGAGCTTTTAAAGGGCGTGGTGTACTACGGAAACGGCAGGGCCAAAACCCATTCCATAGTAATGAGGTCAGAGACCGGAACCATCAGGTTCATAGAAGCCATTCACCAACTCGATAAAAAACCCGAATACGCAATTTAATTTTAAAAACGGAGCTATAATCCGCCCCGTTTTTGTCAAAACTTCAAATAGTTCTTGTAATGTTGAAAAAATAAAGTATAATATGGTTGTGTCTAACTCCTCATCCATTTTTGATCTCACTTTGCCGATATTAACTATATAATACACTGTGCACATAAACATGGAGGTGCTGTTTTTTGAACCAGTCGGAACTGGAGAATAAGACTATTGCTGAATTAAGAACCATAGCCAAGGGGTTGAATGTAAAAAGCCCCACCACCTATAAAAAGGCTCAACTAATCCAACTGATACTGGAGAAACACCTGGAGAAATTAAAGGGAGAAAAAATGAAGCAGATTGCCGTACTTGCCGAGCCGGACCTCGTTACGGGGGTGCTGGAGGTTTTACCCGACGGCTACGGTTTCCTTCGCTCATCCAATTACCTTCCCGGGTCAGACGACGTGTACGTTTCGCCTTCCCAGATAAGAAAATTTAACCTGAAAACCGGTGATTTAATCACCGGCAAAACCAGGGCGGCAAAGGACACCGAGAGGTACCAGGCCCTGTTGTTCGTGGAAGCGGTAAACGGCGACAAGCCGGAAGTCGCAGCAAAAAGGCCGGACTTTGATACGCTGACCCCCATTTACCCGGACAAAAGGATAACCCTTGAACACTCTTCTGCGGACCTTTCAACCAGGCTTATCGATATAATTTCCCCCATAGGCAAGGGCCAGAGGGGACTTATCGTGGCGCCGCCCAAGGCGGGAAAAACAATACTGCTCCAGAAAATCGCCAACAGCATAGAAAAAAACCATCCCGACCTTAAGGTTATTGTGCTGCTCATTGACGAGCGGCCGGAGGAAGTTACCGACATGAAAAGGAACATAAACGGCGACGTTGTTTATTCAACCTTCGACGAAGTCCCGGAGCACCACATAAGGGTTGCGGAAATGGTACTGGAGCGGGCCCAGAGGCTTGTGGAGCAGAAAAAGGACGTGATAATACTGCTGGACAGCATAACCAGGCTGGCCAGGGCGTATAACCTCACCATACCCCCGACCGGCAGGACGCTGTCGGGGGGCCTTGACCCGGGCGCGCTGCATAAACCCAAGAGGTTCTTCGGCGCTGCAAGGAACATAGAGGAGGGGGGCAGCCTTACCATACTGGCCACCGCCCTGATAGAGACCGGCAGCCGCATGGACGACGTCATATACGAGGAGTTCAAGGGCACCGGGAATATGGAGGTGCACCTTGACCGCAAGCTGTCCGAGCGAAGAATCTTCCCGGCCATAGACCTGAACAGGTCGGGCACGAGGAGAGAGGAAAAGCTGCTTGACCAGGACGAATTGGAGGCGGTATGGCATATCAGGAAGGCGCTGGGGGCGGGGCAGACCGCCGAGGTTACCGGGTTCCTGATAGACAGGCTGACCATGACCAAAACCAACCGGCAGTTCATAGAGATGATTAAAAAGATGACATTCTAATCATGTAATCATGGGGACGGTTCTTTTGATTACAAAACCAGGGTGGAGATATGTCCACCAAACAAGTACCCCGCCGGTAAACCGGCGGGGGCTTATTCTTACAGCAGTTCTTTCAAGGCCTCTCCCATCCTGGTTATGCCCTCTATTATCTTGTCCTCCGGCATGGCCGAGAAGCTGAACCTTGCGGTGTTTTCCCCGCCGCCGTTGGGATAGAAGGGCGCGCCGGGGATGTAGGCGACGTTCTTTTCCAGCACCTTTGGCATGAGCTCGGTGGTGTTTATATGCTCCGGGAACTCCACCCACAGGAACAGGCCGCCGTCGGCTATGTCTATTTTTACTTCTTCGGGGAAGCACTTTTTCATCTGCTGTACCATTACTTCCCTTCTTCTCCTGTATACCTCTATAAGGTCGTTTATCCTGGAGTCAAGGTCGTACATCTCCAGGTACTTGTTTATCTGTCTCTGGGTCAGCGAGTTTACCTGCAGGTCCGCCCCCTGCTTTATCAGGTTGTACTTGGTAAGGATTTCACTGCCGGCGCATACCCAGCCTATCCTTAATCCCGGGGCAAGGGTTTTTGAGAAGGTGCCCAGGAATACCACCCTGTCTTGGGTGTCGAAGGATTTAATCGCCGGCTTGGGCTCGCCCGAGTACCTGAGCTCGTAATAGGGGTTGTCCTCCACTATCACGGTGTTGTACTTGTTGGCCAGCTCCACCAGCTGCTTTCTTCTTTCCGTCGACCAGGATTTTCCCGTCGGGTTCTGGAAATCGGGGATGACGTAGATGAACTTGACATTCGGGTAAGTTTTTAGTGCCTGCTCCAACTGGTCCATAAGCATCCCTTCGTCGTCCATAGGGATGTCCACGAACTTGCACTCGTAGGCCCTGAACGCGTTTATCGCCCCCAGATAACTGGGTCTTTCGCAGATAACCACATCGCCGGGGTCTATGAATACTTTGGCGCTAAAGTCAAGCCCCTGCTGCGAGCCGGATGTAAACAGCACGTTGTCCGCCGTGATGCCCTTGATGCCAATTCTACCCAACCTTTCGACAACCTTTTCCCTTAGAGGACGGTAGCCGTCGGTGGGGCCGTACTGCAGCGCTTTTTGCCCGTCCTCCTCCAGGACCTTGAGCGTGACTTCTTTCATTTCGTCAATGGGGAAGAACTCTTCGGCCGGCATTCCGCCTCCAAAGGAAATGACCTCCGGCCTTTCGGTAAGCTTCAACACTTCCCGTATTGTTGAAGCCTTGACATTGTTCATTCTGACCGCGAACTTGAAAGCCATTATCTCACCTCCGGAATTTTTTGGGCTAATGACACTATTATTGTAACATTAATTACAAATTTTTGATAGATGGTAAGAAGCGTTAAAAATCCATTTGCGGGGGAATAATAGTTGTGTTATAATACTATAGTTGAATTAGCGCAATATTGCAGAGAAAGAGGTGAACCAGCGTGAAGGAAGGTATCCATCCAGAATATAAAAAAGCAGTGGTACGATGCGCTTGCGGCGAGACCTTTGAAACCGGTTCAGTTAAGGAAGAACTCAGAGTGGAAATATGCTCCAAATGTCATCCCTTCTTTACAGGGCGCCAAAAGTTTGTAGATACCGGTGGCCGTGTTGACAAGTTTAAAAAGAAATACGGTTTATCCGATGATACGGAAGCTTAAATAGCGGATATGGACTGGTGGCCGAGCCAGTCTATATTTGTATGGGGGAATATAAATGGCTGACAAAGAAAAGGTTTGTCCTGCCGGCATGGGGGGCCAGGCGGTTATCGAGGGCGTTATGATGAAAGGGCCCCGCAGCTATGCCATTGCGATAAGAAAGGCAAGCGGCGAAATACTGGTGCACCGGGAGCAGCTTAAGGGTATAGACAAGAAATACCCCATTTTCAAGCTTCCGGTTTTCAGGGGCATGTTTGCGCTCATAGATACATTGGTGCTGGGCGTAAAGGCGCTGGCCTTTTCAGCAGAGCAGGTGGAGCTGGAAGGCGGCATGGAGCCGTCGCGGTTTGACAAGTTCCTGGAAAGGGTTTTTAAGGACAAGGCGGAGCAGGCCACCATATACTTTTCGGTGTTTCTTTCGCTGGTGCTGACGGTGGGGCTGTTTATTGTACTTCCCACCTTCCTGGTACGGTTCCTGAGCTTTGCAGTCGGTGGAACCGTGCTCATGAACCTGGTGGAGGGCCTTTTAAGGATTGGAATATTCCTTGTATACCTCCTGGCGGTCAGCAGGATGAAGGACATCCGGAGGGTGTTTGAATACCACGGGGCGGAGCACAAGACAATACACTGCTACGAGCACGGCGAAGACCTTACGCCGGAGAATGCCGCCCGCCATCCGCGGCTTCATCCGCGCTGCGGGACCAGCTTCCTGCTTATCGTGCTGGTGGTGAGCATTATAATGTTTTCATTCATAGGCTGGCCCAACATGGCGGTGCGAATAATATCCAGGATTTTGCTGATGCCGCTGGTAGGAGGCATATCCTATGAAATAATAAAGTGGGCGGGAAGGAGCGAAAGCCTGCTTTCAAGGGTGGTCCGTGCCCCCGGCATGTTCCTGCAAAACCTTACCACCAGGGAGCCGGACAGCGGCCAGCTGGAGGTGGCCATTGCCTCCCTTAGGGCGGTGGCCGGGGAAAAAGAAGGGGTATCGCGGCAATGAAACAGGACACGGTAAGGGACTTGGCCCAAAGGGGCTTTACAAGGCTTAGGCAGGCCGGCGTGGACAGTCCCCGGCTGGACGCCGAACTGCTTCTTGCCAAGGTCCTGGGGAAGGACAGGTTTTTTTTGCATCTAAACCCGGACCTTTGCCCGGGGGACGGGGCGGTGAAGGAGTACTTTGCCCTTGTAGAGCGGAGGGCCGCCGGGGAGCCGGCGCAGTATTTGACCGGGGTCCAGGAGTTCATGGGGCTTGAATTTGCCGTAAACCCCTCGGTGCTCATACCCCGGCCGGATACCGAAACGCTGGTGGAGGCGGTGCTGGAGCGGCTGGAAGCGCGCCGTAAAACGAGGAGCCTGCAGTCAACGGCGGCGGCCGCCGGCAGGGGGCCGGTTCCGGGTGTGATTTGCGGCAGTCAAGCGGCGTCGGGGCCGTGGGCGGGCGGCAGGCGAGAAGGAGCAGCAGCCAACGGAAACGTTCCCGCTGTCCTTGCCCTTGACCTTGGTACCGGAAGCGGCGCCATTGCGGTAAGCCTTGCATACTACTGCAAAAGGCTTTCGGTGAAGGCGGTGGATATTTCCGCCGAAGCGCTTCGCCTTGCCAGGGAAAACGCCCTGAGGCACGGTGTGGCGGACAGGGTTGAATTCATTCAGGGGGACCTGTTTTCGCCCTTTGAGGGGACAGGTATTAAGTTTGACCTTATCGTATCAAACCCTCCCTATATTTCCGGGGAGGGCATGGAGAGGCTGCAGAGGGAGGTCCGGCACGAGCCGCCGCATGCGCTGCACGGGGGGATCGACGGCCTTGACTTTTACAAAAGAATAGCGGCGGATTCTTCCCGGCATATAATAAGGGGAGGGCTGTTGGCCGTCGAGATTGGGCATGACCAGGCGGAGGCGGTGCAAAGCATTTTGGAGCAAACCGGTGCCTATACCGGCATAGAGCTTGTTAAGGACCTTGCCGGTAGGGACAGGGTGGTGCTGGGCACGGCCCTTTAAAGCCGAAATATTATAAAAACCATATACAACAGTAATGAATGGTAGGGGTGAGAAAAGTGCTGGAAAAGCTTGATTTTCTGACGGACAAGTACAAGGACCTAAGCGAAAAGATTTCCGATCCCGAAATAATAGCAAACAACACGGTCTGGACCAAGTACGTGAAGGAGCACGCGGAAATCGAGCCGGTGGTCACAAAGTACCAGCAGTACAAGAAAACGGTGTCCGAGCTTGCGGAAGCCAGGGAGATGCTGGAGGACGCGAAGGATAAGGAATTGGAGGACTTGATAAAGAGCGAGATAGCCGAGCTGTCGGACAGGAAGGAAGCGCTGGAGGAGGAGCTTAAAGTGCTGCTTCTTCCGAAGGACCCCAACGACGAGAAAAACGTGTTCGTGGAGATTAGGGCGGGCACCGGCGGCGAAGAGGCGGCGCTGTTTGCCGGTACGCTGTTTAGGATGTACAACAGGTATGCCGAGCGAAGGGGCTGGAAGGCAGAGATGATAAGCGCCAACGAGACCAATATAGGCGGTTTTAAGGAAGTGGTCTTCATGCTGGAAGGAAAGGGTGCTTACAGCAGGCTTAAATACGAGAGCGGTGTCCACAGGGTGCAGAGGATTCCCACTACCGAATCCGGGGGCAGGATACACACCTCCGCCGCAACGGTGGCGGTACTGCCGGAGGCCCAGGAAGTGGACATTGAGATAAACCCCAACGACCTCAGGATTGACGTGTTCCGTTCGTCGGGGCACGGCGGGCAGAGCGTAAACACCACCGATTCCGCCGTAAGGGTAACCCACCTTCCAACCGGGCTGGTGGTGTCCTGCCAGGACGAGAAATCGCAGCTTAAGAACAAGGAAAAGGCGCTTAAAGTTTTGCGGGCCCGGCTGCTGGACATGGAGATGGCCAGGCAAAACGAAGAGATAGCGCAGTCCAGGAAGAGCCAGGTGGGCTCCGGGGACAGGAGCGAGAGGATAAGGACATACAACTATCCGCAGGGAAGGGTTACCGACCACAGGATAGGGCTTACGCTGTACCAGCTTGAAAGCTTTTTGGACGGCGACCTGGATGAGATGATAGACGCGCTGGTTACCAGCGACCAGGCGGAGAAGCTGAAAAACGCCGAATGATGCAAGGGGACGGTTCTCGTGTGTCACGACACACCGCAACACGCGGGGAGGGTTCTCGTGTGCCAAATGCTTATGACATGCGAGAACGCACACGGGGTTTGGAAGCAAAAGAACCGTCCCTGTGCTTCCGTGTGCTAATATTGTCCGGGAGGGAATAGAATCATAACAGCGAATTCTTCTTAAGGAGTGAATCCGGATGAATACTGTTATTATCTCCACCCTCCTGGGTTTTGCGGTTGGCATTGTAGGCACCGGCGCAGGCGGTATTGCCGCCTTCATGCTCAAAAGGCCGTCCCGGCGGTTCATGGGTACCGTCCTTGGGCTGGCGGGGGGGCTTATGATAGCCGTGGTGTGCTTCGAGCTTTTGCCGGAAGCCTTTGAAATGGCTGGTTTAACCACAGGCATAGCTGGTATAATATTAGGTGTAGTACTTGTTACAATAATTGACCTGCTGGTCCCGGACAGGGACTTTACCCAGAGGAGTTTCCGCGACTGGGGCTATATTAGGGCGGGAATAATCCTGGGCCTTGGGATTGCCGTGCATAATTTCCCCGAGGGGCTGGCGATAGGCTCGGGCCTTGCGGCGGACCTTCGGCTGGGCTTAAGCCTTGCCCTTGCCATAGGCATTCATAACATGCCGGAGGGGCTGGCCATGGCGATGCCCATGATGATAGGCGGCTATTCCAGGGTCAGGATATTGCTCGCCACCGTTATAGCCGGTGTGCCCATGGGCTTTGGGGCCTTTGTGGGCATGCTGCTGGGGGAGATTTCCCCGCAGCTGGTTTCGCTGTGCCTTTCCTTTGCCGGCGGGACCATGCTTTACATAACCTGCGGCGAGCTTATACCAAAGTCCCAGAACGTGTACCGCGGAAGGGCGTCGGCCTTTGGTATCATACTGGGAATCATAGCCGGGATAGCGCTGTCCGCCCTCTGAACCGGGACACGGTAAAAGACAGAAAAAATAGGAGGCATACTTCTTAATGAATACAAGGGTTGTGAAAATAGACCCGCAAAACATAGACCATGAAGTACTTAGGGAAGCGGGAGCCCTTATAAGGAACGGGGGTCTTGTGGCGTTTCCTACCGAAACGGTATACGGGCTGGGGGCCAACGGGCTTGACCCCGGTGCGGTAAAAAGGATTTTCCAGGCTAAAGGCAGGCCCTCCGACAATCCATTGATTCTGCACATTTCCCGTGCCGAGGAATTGGACAAGCTGGTGGAGGGTATTTCCCCGACGGCGGAAAGGTTTATAGAAGAGTTCTGGCCGGGACCGCTGACGCTTATTTTTAAAAAGTCGCCGCTGGTACCGGAGGTTGTTACGGCAGGCCTTGACACGGTGGCTGTTAGGATGCCGTCGCATCCCGTTGCCATGGGTATGATACGTTATGCC
>DASRVG010000218.1:0-2635 GCA_035655175.1 Clostridia bacterium
GGTTACGTAAATGTTTTCTTTGCCGGTAATGCCGTGGCAGTACACGATGTGGAATCGGCACTGCTCGGAACATCACTGGGAGTGTGCCTAAAAGACGGTACATCTGCGCCGGAGGGCCATATGCACCATATGCTAGCCATCAATAGGATACGAGGCCTTGGCGGCCTGCGACAGGCAGTGGATGCGGGCATCCTGAAGGAAGGGGTTATGCACGCGCTTGTCAAAAACAACGTCCCCTTCGTGCTGGCCGGTTCTATAAGAGATGACGGCCCGCTGCCCGATGTCATCACAGATTCAGTCAAGGCACAGAATGCGATGAGGCAGGGTATCAAAGGGGTGGAAATTGCGCTCATGCTGTCGACGATGCTTCACTCAATTGCCACCGGTAACCTGCTCCCGGCACGGGTTAAAACCATCTGTGTAGATATTAACCCGGCTACCGTAACCAAGCTTACCGACCGCGGGTCCCATCAGTCGATAGGGGTTGTAAGCGATGTGGAATGGTTCCTTAAAGAACTCAGGTCTTATCTCATAGAGTCCGATGAGTAATGACAATAAAGAAGAGATTGACTGGGCGATAGAAAGGATCAAGAAAGTTTTTGCATAGAAGGTACAGGGATTCCCGGCTCCCGAAAGCCGGCGGATGGTAAATAACAGGGCAGGCATAAAAGCCTGCCCTGTTACACGTCTTTTTCTATCTCATTGACTGCCGCCCGGGCGTTTATAAGGCCTGCGCCCTGGGAATTGGCATCCAGGCCGGGATATGCCTTTGCGGTTTTCATAAGCCTTTCCTTGACCTGGCCGGGAGTGAGGGAGGGTTCTGCCTGCAGCATCTGGGTGACTATGCCGGCGCATATGGGTGTTGCCATGGAGGTGCCGGACAGGGTTGTGTACCACTCCTCGGTTCGGGTGTCCTTCCTTTGTTTATCCAGGTTTGAATTGGGCGAGCGCAGCGAAACAATTCCCACTCCCGGTGACAGCACGTCGGGTTTTATAAGGCCGTCCTTCGTGGGGCCGCGGCTGGAAAAGTCAGCCACGATACTGCCGCCCGGCTGTTCCGGGTCGATATCGTTTAGTGCACCCACCGTTATTACGTCGGGATGGGTGCCGGGGGAGTTTATGGTACCGACTTCGGGGCCGCTATTGCCCGCCGCAACGCATACCACAAGCCCTGCCTTCCACGCCTTTTCAACCGCCTGGCACACCGGGTCGTTTTTATAGGAAAGGGTGGCATCGCTTCCAAGGGAAAGATTCAAGACCCTGATGCCGTAGGTGTCTTTGTTATTGATGCACCATTCCACGCCTTTTATTACTGTGGAAAGGCTGCCGCTCCCCATTTTGTTCAAAACCTTCACCCCCACAAGCTTTGCTTCGGGGGCGGGGCCTTTAAAGCGGCGCCCCGATTGGGCTCCATCCGAGGCTATATCCCCGGCCACGTGGGTGCCGTGGCCATTGTCGTCGTAGGGCTTTGTTTTTTGCCCCACCAGGTCCTTAAAGGCAGCTATCCTGCCGGTCAGGTCGGGGTGATCGTATATTCCGGTATCCAGCACCGCCACCGTTACACCCCTTCCGGTGACCTCGGCAGCCCACAGGTCGGCGGAGCAAGTCGTCTTGGTAGCGGTGTCAAGGACAGCCCGAATTTCGCCGTCATACCATATCCTTTTGACGTTTGTATCCCTTACCAGTTTTTCAAGGCTCCTTGCATTAACGCTGGTAGAGAATGCGTTTATCAGCGCCAGTTCCTTTTTCAGGCTGCAGCCGGCTTTTTCCGCCACCGACCGGGGAGTGCATTCCCTGGTGCCGGCATCCTCAAGTTGTACTATTATCGGGAGTTTCTTAAGCCTCTGTTTAGCTCCTTTGTAAGTGCCTTGGAAAATGCAGGGCAGGCGTTTTGCCGGTTTGTACCATTCCAAAGCGGACCTTCTCAGGGAGGGGCAGAATTTATGGCTGTATGTGCGAATCCAGTCCACCTCATGGATTGTCATGAAATAATCCTCCTTATATACTTGGTACAATATAATATGAAAGCCGGCTTTAAGGGGTGTGATTAAATGTGGAAAAGAGCCCGCGCCTTTGATAGAATAGACCTGCAGGCATTAGACAAACAACCGCATGAAAGTTTTGATAATAAAGGAGGGAGTATATTGCCAAGGTTTGCACAGCGTATGAAGACAATGGAAAAGTCCGCCAACATAATAAAGGGTTTGTTCGGTGCCATGAACGACCCGGCATTAATATCCTTTGGCGGCGGTGCACCGGCCCGGGAAGCCCTTCCGGTTGATATTGTCCGCGAGATTGCGGCAGATGTGATAACAACCGACAAAAAGGGCATCCAGGCCCTTCAGTACGGCAGCGTAATGGGGCTGCCGGAGCTCCGGGAGGTGGTGGTTGAACACCTGCTTGCCCCGAAGGGGATAAAGGCAAAGGCGGAAAACATACTGATTACCAGCGGCGGGCTGGAGGGCGTAAATCTTTTGTGCCAGGTCTACATTGACCCGGGGGATATAATACTGGTTGAATCTCCTACTTTTGTCCACTGCGTGGAAATATTCGAGATGTTCGAGGCAAAGTGTATAGCCGTCGACATGGACGATGACGGTATGAACACCGAGGACCTGGAAGCGAAGATAATAAA
>DASRVG010000219.1:0-2639 GCA_035655175.1 Clostridia bacterium
CCCGTACACCATTGCGGCCATAGGCGATCCCAGTATTCTTTACGGGTATATGAGCGGCCAGGAAAGCGGGTACCTCGATTTGTTGGAATACTACGGGCTCCAGGTAAGCATTGAACAGAAGGATGAAATAGTAATACCTGCATTTACCGGCAACGTCAATTTTAAATATGTAAGGACAAGTAAAGAAGGTGAGTGAAATGATAATACCGCTTATAGGACTTGCACTGGGAATTTTACTGGGATTGTTTATTCCTTATAATATTCCGGTGGCGTACTCGGCCTACCTGTCGGTTGCCATACTGGCGGCACTGGACTCGGTGTTCGGTGGAATAAGGGCATCGCTTGAGGAGAGTTTTGACAGCGACATTTTTATTACCGGGTTCTTTGGCAATGCCATTCTGGCGGCGTCCTTGGCCTATATAGGGGACAGGCTGGGCGTGCCTATATACCTGGCGGCGGTGGTTGCCTTCGGGACCAGGTTGTTCCAGAACTTCGCCGCAATAAGGCGCCACCTGTTCAATATACAGCGGGGATCCACAAAATAATTTTACAAAAATAAAGGAAAAGGTACAACCGCGTTGAAATTTATTATTGAATTTCGTTGTCTGAACAGCGGGTAAGCCTGAAGGGGGCAGTAGATGTATGGATAACATAATAGCCGGCTTGGACATAGGAACTTCAAAGGTAAGTGCCGTATTGGCAAAGGCAAGCTCAAACGGCATTCAGATCCTGGGGGTGGGCATAAGCCCCAACAACGGGATGAAAAAGGGCGTTGTGGTGGATATAGAAAGCACCACAAAGGCCGTTGAACAGGCAATGGACCAGCTTAGGAATATGACCAACATGGAAGTGGATTCGGTGTTCATAAATATATCCGGCGGGCACGTGACGCTGTTTGAAAACAGGGGTGTCATAGCGGTGACAAGGGAGGACCGGGAAATCACCGGTGAAGACGTAAGGAGGGTTATACAGGCCGCCAGGATATTTGCACTGCCCCCGGAAAAAGAGATTGTGGATGTGATCCCCAAACAGTTTATAGTTGACGGTTACGATGAAATCCGGGACCCGGTAGGCATGTTCGGGACAAGGCTGGAGGTGGACGCCAGCATTGTAACCTGCAACAGCACAACCCTTCAGAACCTGATTAGGAGCGTTGAAAGGGCCGGCCTTGATATAGAAGGAGTGGTAATAGAGCCGCTGGCATTGGGAGAGGTGCTGCTTACAAGGGATGAAAAGGAACTGGGGGTTGTTGTTATTGACGTGGGAGCCGGTAAGACAGAGTACTTGGTCTTTGAAAGCGGTATGCTGAAAAGCTCCGGGTTTATCCCGGTGGGCGGTGACAGCATTACCAACGACCTGGCAGTGGGTCTTAGAATGACCTTTGGCGAGGCGGAAAACCTGAAAAAACAGTACGGGGTGGTTAAACCAGAGTACTCACAGTGCAGTACGGTACCTGTTAAGGGTATAGCCGACGGCGGCACGCGGGAAGTCAGCATAGAGGAGTTTTGTGAAATAATCGAGGCAAGGGTGTACGAAATATTTTTCCTGGTCAACAGGGAACTTTTAAAGAGCGGCATAAAGGATACCCTTTCCTCCGGGGTGGTGATTACCGGCGGCGGTGTCAGCTTCCTTAAGGGAAGCAAGGAAGTGGTGCAGGAAATAATGAATTTACCGGTAAGGATCGGTATTCCGGAGTACATAGGCGTGAGTTCCCCGGTTTATTCCTCCGGGGTTGGAATAGTGAAATACCTGGCAGGAAGAAAATATTATTATGGCGGTGAAATTGAAAGCGCATCAAAAAAGACAAGGCTGTTTGGAAGGCAGAAAAGCAAGCAAGGACAAAAGGGCGGTGCACTGACCAGAATCAAGGACTTCCTGGACGAGTATTTTTAGGGAAGAGGTCTTCATAAGATGGCGGAGTACCAGCTTGAAGTGTCGAGTATAAGAAGGGGGTTACAGGTATGCTGGAGTTTGATATGGAAAACAATCAATTTGCTGTAATCAAAGTAATTGGAGTTGGCGGTGGAGGCAGTAACGCTGTCAACAGGATGATTGATGCCGGGCTTAAAGGGGTAGAGTTTGTAGCTATAAATACCGACAGGCAAGCCCTCTTATTGTCAAATGCCTCCCAGAAGATACAGATAGGCGAAAAGCTTACAAAGGGATTGGGAGCGGGAGCCAACCCGGAAATAGGCCAGAAAGCGGCGGAAGAGAGCAGGGAAATCATTCAAAACATAATACAGGGTTCCGACATGGTGTTTATAACAGCCGGTATGGGAGGCGGTACCGGTACCGGGGCCACCCCGATAATAGCGGACATTGCAAAGCAGCTTGGAATACTGACGGTGGGGGTTGTGACCAAGCCCTTTGCCTTCGAAGGGCGCAAAAGGGCCCTGCATGCCGAGGAGGGTATAAAGGACCTTAAGGAGAAAGTAGACACACTGGTCATAATACCCAACGACAGGCTGCTGCAGATATCCGAGAAAAAGACTTCGATGATTGAAGCCTTTAAAACGGCCGATGATGTACTGCGCCAGGGGGTCCAGGGCATTTCCGACCTAATAGCGGTACCCGGCCTGGTTAACCTGGACTTTGCCGATGTGAAGACCATAATGCTCAATACCGGAATGGCCCATATG
>DASRVG010000220.1:0-4324 GCA_035655175.1 Clostridia bacterium
CCATGTTACAGATACTACCGTTTCTGTAGTTCAGTTGCCCAACGATGAAATGAAGGGAAGGATAATAGGACGGGAAGGCAGGAACATTAGAACCTTGGAAACGCTGACCGGTATAGACCTAATTATAGACGATACCCCGGAAGCGGTAATCCTGTCCGGTTTTGATCCGATAAGGAGGGAAATAGCAAGGATTGCCCTTGAAAAGCTTATTGCCGACGGACGAATACACCCGGCCAGGATAGAAGAAATGGTGGAAAAGGCCAAAAAGGAAGTTGACATCAAAATCCGTGAACACGGCGAGCAGGCAACCTTTGAAACGGGGGTACACGGGGTACATCCGGAAATGATAAAATACCTCGGAAGGCTGAATTATCGTACCAGCTATGGACAGAATGTACTTAAACATTCAATAGAGGTTGCACAGCTTGCCGCATCCATGGCCGACGAGTTGGGAGCCGATGCAAAAATCGCCAGACGAGCAGGACTACTGCACGACATAGGCAAGGCGGTTGACCACGAGATGGAAGGCAACCATGTTCAGATCGGGGTAAGCATAGCAAGAAAGTACCGGGAGTCCCAAGAAGTCATACACGCCATATGGGCTCATCATAATGATATAGAGCCCACCACAATAGAAGCGGTTCTGGTACAGGCGGCGGATGCAATTTCGGCAGCGCGGCCGGGCGCAAGAAGGGAGACCCTGGAAGCGTATATAAAGAGGCTGGAACAGCTTGAAGAAATAGCCAGCTCCTTTAGCGGCGTGGATAAGTCCTATGCGATACAGGCAGGCAGGGAAATCAGGATTATGGTCAAGCCCGAGGACGTAAGCGATACCGACATAGTGTTTATCGCAAAGAATATATCCAAAAGAATAGAAGAGGAACTGGATTATCCCGGGCAGATAAAAATAAACGTAATCAGGGAAACAAGGGCGATTGAATACGCAAAATAGAAGGGCTGAAAAGCCCTTTTATTTGTCGGCAAAAAAATTAATTCCCATTAATATATCGCTTTGTAAAAGCCTATAGGTTAAAATATTCTATATAAAAAAGGATTTTTTTACTATATGTAGAATATTAAACAATGATGCAATAATCTATTTTAAAGGGGGCTTTTATTGATGGATGTATTAAAGGTGTCTGCAAAGTCGAATCCAAACTCGGTAGCCGGTGCACTAGCAGGCGTTCTCCGAGAAAAAGGCAACGCCGAAATGCAGGCCATAGGTGCCGGCGCATTGAATCAGGCAGTTAAAGCAGTGGCAATAGCCCGGGGATTTGTTGCTCCCAGTGGAATGGATCTTATTTGTATACCAGCTTTTACGGATATTTTGATAGATGGCGAAGAAAGAACGGCTATAAAACTTATAGTCGAGCCCAGGTGAGGAAAATTCTTGTTAAAAACCTGCTTTTGACAAGGCAGGTTTTTATTATGTAACGCCAATTGTAGCAAGTCCATGAGAGGAGGCCGTGTTGTGAAAAACACCCTCAGCGTTGACGGGCACTGTGACACAGTTCTTAAAGCCTTAGAAACCGGGACTAACATTATCAAAGACGGCGGCAAAACCCATATAAGCCTTTCCGGCCTCAACCGGCTGGCTCCGCATATACAGTTCATGGCGCTGTTCTGTAGCCGCTTCAACCCAAGGGAGCACTTTTATGGTCTTTGGGACCTTTTGGACTTTTTTTACATGAACCTTTCAATCTGCGAGAATGGCTCCGTTGTAATAACCGACAGGGTGACCCTCGACGAATGCATACGTGAAAAAAGATTGGGAATTATACTGGCGGTTGAGGGGGCATACCTGCTTGAGGATAATTTGCACCGCCTTGACATGCTTTATAAGCTTGGAATACGCTGCCTATCCCTTACCTGGAACCAGGGGAACAAACTTTGCGGCGGTATAGGGGACAGCGACAACAGGGGCCTGGGCGGCCAAGGAGTACGTCTTGTAAATGAAATGAACCGTTTGGGTATGCTGATGGACCTGTCTCATATATCAGAAAGAGGTTTTTGGGATATAATAGAACTGACCGACAGTCCGGTTATTGCCTCCCATTCAAACTGCCTGTCCCTATGCAATAATAAAAGAAACCTGGACGACCGGCAGATTAAGGCGTTGGCCGACAAAAACGGTGTCATAGGCGTTAATTTCGTTCCCGATTTCCTGGGCAGGGAAAGGAATGGCATATCGGGAATAGTTGACCACATAGAGCATATTATCCAGTTGGGAGGCCCCGGCTGTGCCGGGCTGGGCAGTGACTTTGACGGCACCGAAGACCTGCCGGAGGGGATAACCGGTATTGAATGTTTTTATGAGATTTACGAAGAGCTTCTTAAAAGGGGCTACAGCGAAGAGGATGCGGCAAAGGTTATGGGGGGCAACATGCTGAGAGTGATAGAAGACGTCATTGGGCGGTGTCGGTAGAGCTGTATAAGGAGGATATTAATGTTAAAGGCTGACTTGCATCTGCATAGCAATAAATCCGACGGAATCCTATCCCCGGAGGAAGTGGTCCTGCAGGCAGCCAAGCTTGGATTGGCTGCAATCTCCTTAACCGACCATGACACGGTTGAAGGAATCCCCGAGGCCCTGGATGCCGGGACCAGGTACAGAGTACGGGTGGTTCCGGGGATAGAACTGAATACCAGCGCCGACAACGGGGAACTGCATATCCTTGGTTATTACATATGCCACACCGATACAAGGCTCTTGGACACCTTAAAAGGCATTAAAGAAGCGAGGGTGCAGAGAGTTCGGACAATAATTAAAAAACTTAACGACCTGGGATTTGAAATAACCTTTGACCAAGTGCTCAAAAAAGCCGGGAAAGCGGATTCTATGGGAAGACCCCATATAGCAAGACTGCTTCTGGAAAAGGGCTATGTTTCAACCGTAAAGGAGTCCTTTGAAAAATATATTGGCTATGGCGGCCCCGCATACGTGGAAAGGCATAAACTGCTGCCAAGGGAGGTAATAGCTTTTATAAAAGACTGCGGTGGAGTACCGGTCCTGGCCCATCCCGGGATACTAAGCAGCAGTCACTATATCGACCTTTGCATACGGGAAGGGATACAGGGAATAGAGGCCTACCATTCAAGGCACACCGATGAGCAGTCTGCGGCTTTCGGGGAAATTGCCCGCCGCCACGGCCTAATAGTTACCGGGGGATCGGACTGCCACGGTGAATTCAAGTTTGACGGGAAAATGCTTATGGGACGTTACACTGTTGATGTACGGGCGGTGGACAGGCTGAAGGAAGCCGCCGCCGGTAACGTGTTTGTATGAAAGACATGTATAACCATTGTAAAGCATAATGCAAAAAACCTAAGGGGAGGAAGTATTAATGACAGAGACTACCATCAATAAACTGAAAAACCATGAAGGTAAGGAAGTAACAATAAAGGGATGGCTGTTCAACAAAAGGTCCAGCGGGAAAATCGCCTTTCTCCAGCTAAGAGACGGCACCGGCTTTGTCCAGGGCGTTGCGGTAAAAAACGAACTGCCGGAGGATGTCTTCAACCTGTGCAAGGAGATTGGCCAGGAGTCCTCGGTAATTGTGACCGGGATTGTAAGGAAGGACGAAAGGGCTCCCAGCGGATATGAGTTATCAGTGACCGGGATCAAGCCGGTTTCGTTGTCGGAGGAGTATCCAATTACAATGAAAGAGCATGGAATAGAATTCTTGATGGACCATCGTCACCTGTGGATAAGGCACCCGAGGCAGCATGCGATACTTAAAATTCGATCCCATATAAACAGGGCGATTAGGGAGTTCCTTGACGGAGAGGGCTTTGTGCTTATTGAGTCGCCAATAATTACCGCAAACAGCTGCGAAGGTACCACGAACCTGTTCGAGTTAAACTATTTCGACCAGAAGGCATACCTGTCCCAGACCGGCCAGCTGTACAACGAAGCCGCCGCGATCGCCTTCGGTAAAGTTTACAGTTTCGGGCCCACCTTCAGGGCCGAAAAGTCCAAAACCCGAAGGCACCTCAACGAGTTCTGGATGATTGAGCCGGAGATGGCCTATTACGACCACAAGGCCAATATGGAACTGCAGGAACGGCTCATTGAGCATATTGTAAGCTCGGTCCTTGAAAACTGCTCCATGGAACTTAAGACCCTAAAGAGGGATGTAAGCCGCCTGGAAAAGGTTAAGGCCCCCTTCCCAAGGATAACCTACGACGAAGCGGTGAAAATGCTGAAAGATAACGGTTTTGACTTTGAATGGGGCAATGATTTCGGTGCCCCGGACGAAACCTTCATCGCCGAGCAGTTTGAAAAACCGGTGTTCGTGGAAAAATTCCCCGCCAAAATAAAAGC
>DASRVG010000221.1:0-2112 GCA_035655175.1 Clostridia bacterium
CCTCGATTATGTCCTGCGGGGGAATATATACGTCCCTGGTAATAGGGGATGTGCCTATATCCCTTCTTATTACCTGGCAGTCCACAAGGGCTTCGATAAGCTTGCCCCTTTTATCCGAGGCGAATATAACCACCGTGTCGCATTGCCGTGCCTGCACTATAAGGTCCATTATGGAGTTTAGCAGTTCCGTGCCTGTTTTTTCCCTTACAAAGGCCAGCCTTTCCTCCTCGGTCATAATAAGGTAAAAGTTCACCCCGTAACGGTCCAAAATGCCCGTTATTTCCTGCTTGTTCTTTACCGGGAAGGCCACAAAGGCTATGCTTTCGCCCTTCCTGACCTCCCCCAGGCTCTCCAGGCGGGATACAAAGGTCCTGTCGGTGCCAATCCTGTCCGCTGTTTCCTGCTGGGAAACCCCCTTGCTTCTCAGCTCAATAATCTTGTCTATAGTTTGATACAATTTATCCTTGTTTATGGCCTTGCTTCCAATCCGCACTATATTTATTTGGAACACCTCCTTTTGTGCACAAAATTGTGCAATATAATTTTATATCCTGTGCAGCTGTTTTTCAATATGTTGGATAAAAAAAAGGCCATCCTTTATGGATGCCTCAGCCTATAGAAAAACCCAATTGCCCAGTTTCTCAAGGCTTCATGAATGATAAGCGCATGCTTAAAGATGCCTCTCCAGTTCTTTTTCATAATCCTCAAGGAGGCGGAAGAGCTGCTCCCGGGTCTGGGTGCCGTTGACCTCTTTCCTAAGGGAGGCTGCGTTTCTAATGCCCTTTAGGTACCAGCCGACGTGTTTTCTCATCTCCCTTACAGCCACCTTCTCCCCTTTATGCTGTATGCAAAGGTCGACATGCCTTCTTATCATCGCCAGGACTTCTTTTATACCGGGAGGCTCCGTGTGTATCCCCTCGTTAATCAGCCTAAGGGTTCTTTTGAAAATCCACGGGTTGCCCCTTGCTCCCCTTGCTATCATTACAGCATCGCAGCCGGTTTTTTCAAGCATGGCGGCCGCATCCTCCGGCGTAAAAATATCACCGTTGCCGATAACCGGTATGCTCAAAGCTTTTTTGACCTCCGCTATTATTCCCCAGTCGGCGGTGCCGCTGTAAAGCTGTTCCCTTGTTCTTCCATGCACCGCAACGGCGGCGGCCCCGTTTTGCTCGGCAATGCGGGCTATTTCCACTGCGTTTATGCTGCCTTGGTCCCAACCCTTTCTTATCTTCACGGTTAGGGGCGCTTTTATAGCGCGGGATACCCTTTTTACTATTTCCGCAACCAGCGCGGGTTTTTGCATTAGGGCGCAGCCGTCCCCGTTTTTCACAATTTTCGGGGTGGGGCAGCCCATATTTATGTCTATTATATCGGCGCCCTGCTCGCACAGCCTTGCCGCCTGCTCCGCCAAAAGGACCGGGTCCGAACCGAAAAGCTGTACCGCCACCGGCCTGTCCTCCGGCTGTAGACTTAAAAGGTTTTCGGTCTTTTTGTTTCCATAATGAAGCCCCTTGGCGCTTACCATTTCGGTGTAGCTAAGGCCGCAGCCCTGTTCCTTGCACAGCGTTCGAAAGGCCCGGTCGGTTATACCCGCCATGGGGGCAAGAAAAACGTTGTTGTCAAGCTTTACGCTGCCTATATTCAACAGGTCCAAACCCCCTGCCGACTTATTTCCTGTTCATTTGATAGATGATATACAGCCCGTCCAGCGTAAGCAGGCCGTCCACCGTATCAATAGCCCGGGTATGCTCGGCAATGAGCCTTGCCAGTCCCCCGGTGGCTATTACCTTGGCATGGCCCCAGCCCAGTTCCCTTTTCATATTGTATACCATGTGCTCAACCAAGCCGACAAATCCGAATACAATACCTGCCTGCATGCTGCTTACGGTGTTTTTGCACACATACCTCTCGGGCTTTACCAGCTCCACCCTGGGCAGCTTTGCGGCCTTCTGGAATAGCGCATCACTGGAAATTATAATGCCCGGTGCTATGGCTCCGCCAAGGTATTCCGCCTTTTCACTTACGGCGCAGAAGGTGGTGGCGGTCCCAAAGTCCACCAGTATGACAGGGCCGCCGTACTTGTGAATGGCAGCTGCCGCGTTCACTATCCTG
>DASRVG010000222.1:0-2449 GCA_035655175.1 Clostridia bacterium
CTGTTTGCCAAGCACTGCGGCTGCCTTACCATTACGCGGCTTGTATAGGTCTTCAGCGTAAACTCCAGCACCCTGTCGGCGTCCTTCGTGTGTATACCGCAGGAGTGACCGCTACCTTGGTAACCGGTAATTGCGTATTATAACTTGGTCTTGCCATGGATACGTATAATATGCTAGTATATAATAAATCATAATAGTGACCCGGCTGAGAAGGAACCAAGTAGCATGCCCTGGTTACAATAAAAGAGAGCAGCCCGGCCGGTGAAAGGACTGCAGTACAGGGACTTTGCGAATTACATTCCGGAGCCCCCCGATTCCGGGCGGTATTGCCGCACGTTAAAGCGGCAAAGAGGCATTTTATATGCGAATTAAGGTGGTACCACGGGTTCTCTCGTCCTTAGGCGGGAGGCCCTTTTTTTAACCATAGATTATTCACAGGAGGTAATTGCATGAAAAACGTATACGATACACTGATGGAAAGGGGATTCATAGAACAGGCCACCCATGAAGAGGAAATAAGAGATATGCTGGGCAGGGAATCCGTTACCTTTTATATAGGGTTTGATCCCACCGCCGACAGCCTGCATGTCGGACACTTTTTGCAGATGGTAACCATGGCCCACATGCAAAGGGCCGGGCACAGGCCAATAGTTCTGCTGGGCGGAGGTACCACCATGGTGGGGGACCCTTCGGGTAAAACGGATATGCGCAAGATGCTGTCCCTGGAACAGATTCAGCAAAATGCCGAAAGATTTAAGGTTCAGTTTTCCCGGATGATAGACTTCAGTGACGGCAAAGCGATAATGGTCAACAATGCCGACTGGCTGCTTAATCTAAATTACATCAACTTCCTGCGGGATATCGGAAGACACTTTTCTATAAACAGGATGCTTTCGGCGGAATGCTACAAGGAAAGGTTGGAAACGGGGCTTACATTCCTTGAGTTCAACTACATGATAATGCAGTCCTACGACTTCCTGCATCTTTACAAGAAATATAACTGCAAGATGCAGATGGGCGGGAGCGACCAGTGGTCCAACATATTAGGCGGAGTTGAACTGATACGCAAAGTAGAGGGCGCTTCGGCCTACGGGCTTACCTTTACGCTGCTTATCACCAGCGAAGGGAAAAAAATGGGCAAAACCGAAGCCGGTGCCGTATGGCTGGACCCGGAAAAAACGTCGCCCTATGACTTCTACCAATTCTGGAGGAACGTGGACGACAGGGACGTCGAAAAATGCCTTGCCCTTCTTACATTTCTTCCAATGGATGAGGTTAGAAAGCTTGGTTCGCTGGAGGGGTCAAAAATTAACGAGGCCAAGGAAGTGCTGGCCTTTGAACTCACCAAAACTATCCACGGCGAGGAGGAAGCATTAAAGGCCCAGGCAGCCGCCAGGGCGCTGTTCTTCAGCGGTTCAGACCTTGAAGCCGCCCCCACCACAGAAATTTCCGGGGCGGAAATGCAGCAGGGCATCAATATACTGGACCTTCTGTTGAAAACAGGGCTTACCGCATCCAGGGGAGAGGGAAGACGCCTTGTGCAGCAGGGCGGCCTGTACATCGGTGAAGAGCGGGTGAAAGATACCGACCTTGTGATAACGGAAAAGAGCTTCTCGGACGGCACCCTTATACTGAGAAAGGGTAAAAAGGTATACCACCTGGTAAAGCTGGTATAGAATCAAAGGAGACGGGAGCAGTGATTTACAAATCACTACCCCGTCCCCTTTATTTTCAATATTTTGTCCCGGACCGGGACCATTACACACCTCACCCGCTGCTGCAGGAAGTGCTGCTGCAGGTGGAACAGCCGGACCCCCCTGCACCCTTTTCCCCGCTAAATCCAAAGACCGAAAAAACCTTTTTCACGTCGCTGCTCCCGCAGCCGGGGCATTCTACCTTCTTGTCCCCTTCGGATATTTTTACAAGTTTTTCAAACTTATCCCCACATTTTTTGCAATAATACTCGTATATAGGCATTATATCTCTCCCTTCCAGCGTATGAGATATATGAGTATGGTAACATTATATCACTATTTTTATCGGTCTAAACAGGTATACTTAAGCCATTAGTCCGGTACCAATAAAATTGTCCGCCTTATAAGCTTTTGGTACCGGGTTAATCGTAGGTTACCTGCTTTCCAACTTTCTGAACAGTATATAGGAATATATAACCGGAGAAAATGTAAGTCCTAAAAGCAGTATGAGAAACACTATCCAGTTGGTGATAATCCCCAAAAGCGCGTTAAACACGAACAATATTCCCAGTATCACGAAAATCCTTCCGCCAAACCGGTGGGTTTTATTCCATACCCTTTCATCCGACAGGGTCCACGGCGTTTTTATCCCCACATACCAGTTCTGTTTTATCCTGCCCATGTAGTTGCCCAGTATTATAAACAGCACCCCCACCATTGCGTTGATCCAGAGGGTGATATTAACCTGCCTGCCA
>DASRVG010000223.1:0-2676 GCA_035655175.1 Clostridia bacterium
GGCTTATAGCCGCTGCTATAAGGCCGGCAGCCAGGGCATCCCGGCCTGATGTTCCGTTTATAAAAAAGCATCCCAAACCCGCCTGCCTGGCACTCCTTGAGAACGCTGCACCGTAAACCATCGCAAGCCTTGAAAACACCGGCGCCGCAAACAATGCCCCCGGCTCTTTGAGCGCATTTATAAGGGCCACTCTTAAAAACAGTGTCCCGGTAAGGGCCAGGACGCCATGGGTACCCAGCCTGCTGTCCTTCATGACCTCCAGCGTCCCTTCCCTGTCCTTTCCACTGTACAGGCCGTCAAAGGTATCCGCCAGGCCGTCCTGGTGAAGGCCCCCCGTTATAATTATTTCCGACAGCACCGCCGCTATGGCCGCCACCGCGGGGTCAAAACCATAAAGGGTCCGGTATGTAAGGGCCGCCACCGCCCCAATGATGCTCCCTGCCAGCGGCATAAACCTTATGCCCCCTATAAGGTCCCTTTCCGTGGTGTCCACCCGTTGGGGAATGGGCAGCCTTGTTGTAAACCGGAGTATCGCAATAAATCCCTTCATGTTACAATTCTATTCCTTCCCGGGGGCCAATCCCCTGTTCAAAGGGGTGCTTTATCATCTTCATTTCGGTCACCAGGTGGGCCATTTCTTTTATCCTGTCCGGGACATTCCTACCGGTTAGTATTATTTCCATTTTATCCGGTTTTTGTTCCAGCAGTTCGTAAATCTCCTGTTCGGTCAGAAGTCCATTATGCAGTATACCCATTATTTCGTCCAGTATCAGGATATCACAGCTCTGCTGCCGCACCACGCCGGTGACAAATTCAAAGGCTTTCTTAACTTCCGACCTGAGTTCCTCCTTCTGCTGCTGGTCCAGCGTCCAGAAAAAACCCCTCTCCTTTTCAAAACGGAAGATTTTAAAGTCCGGCTCCAGCCTTCTGGCAGCTTCAAGCTCCCCTGTCTTTCCGCCCTTCAAAAACTGGACCATGTACACCCTGTACCCGGCGCCCACCGCCCTCAGGGCCTGACCCAGGGCCGCAGTGGTCTTCCCCTTGCCATCTCCTGTATATACCTGTATAAGACCCTTTTTAAGCGTTTTTCTCGCCATATATAACCACCCTCACTTTTTGCCCTCCATGCAAGACCCCTCCGGTTTCAAAGGGCCGCCGGCACGAGGGGTTTTTTAAACGAACGTCTGCAATAAGCGCTTCGCCTATGAAAGCTTTACTTTAGCCTAACGGGGATGCCTGAAACCATCATGTACCCGCTGTCCGCTTCAGCGGCTATATGCTGGTTGACCCGGCCGGCAATATCCCTGAAAACCCTTCCCAATGGGCTTTCCGGCACCAGCCCCATCCCCACTTCATTGGATACTATTACTCCTAATTCTGCCCATTTCCTTATTCCCGAGATCGCGGAATCCACCTCCGCCATCACCAGTGCCTCCATCCGGGCTGTCCTTTCGGGGGTAAACCCCTCTTCGTCAAAGCCCAGGTCCATCATAAGGTTGGTTATCATAACGGTAACACAGTCCAGCAGTATACCGTGGAAACGTTCCCCCCTGTTTTCAAGGCTTTGACCTATACCCTTGTAGGCCTCAAGGGTGCGCCAGAAAGAAGGCCTTTCCTGCCGGTGTTTTTTTATCCTGTCCCTCATCTCGTTGTCTAAGGGAACGGCGGTGGCTATGTATAGAATCCTGTGCCCCTGCTCCATCATGAGCCCTTCCGCAAAGGTGCTCTTACCGCTGCGGGCACCCCCGGTAACATATACAAGGCCCTTTCTCATATTATGCTTTCCTTCCTCACCTTAATTCCCTCCAGCTCCAGGAGGCGGCGTTTAATGTCCAGTCCTCCGCCGTACCCCACCAGCTTTCCGTCGTTGCCCACCACCCTGTGGCAGGGTACTATAATAGGCACCGGGTTTTTGTTGTTGGCCTGGCCCACCGCCCTGACGGCGGCAGGGCTTCCGGCAGTCACTGCAACATCCTTGTAGCTGGCAGTGCCTCCGTAGGGTATCTGCATAAGTATATGCCATACCCTCCTTTGAAATACCGTTCCCTTTAGGTCCAGCGTTACCGAGAAGGCCTTCCTTGCACCCGAAAGGTACTCCTCAAGCTGCTGACGGGTACTTCTTAACAATTCGCTGCAGCCTTCCTCCACAACTGCCCCCGGGTACTTTTTGGCCACCCAGTCAAAAAACCCTTCGTCTTCCCCCGGGAGGCACAACCTGCAAAGGCCCATGGGGGACTCCGCCGCCAGCATTGGACCTATTGCAGTATCAAAACGGCTGTAAACAATCCTTTGTGCCATAACATCTCACACCTCCTGCCCTGTATCCCTTACCAGCAACCACTGCTCCCTTGCCATTCTCACTATCAAGGGCTTTTGTTTGCTCATTTCATGGGATACAACCCTGTTGAACCACACCACCGCATCCTTTCCCTTGCCCAGCCGGCGGCTTAACTCCCCTATAAGGTAAACAAGCGTTATTTCGTCCATCTTTTCGGGTGTCCTGCCCCTGTCATAGAGCTCCATGTATTGATCCAGCGCGTGGGCAAGGAACCTCTTTTCCTCCTTGGCATCCCCTTTTATCCTGTATAACCAAGCCAGCCTCATGCAAATGGACGCAAGCGCCCCGGCGGGGGTGCCCTTTCGCAGCTGGGCGCAAAACAGCGCCAGCTTGAAAGA
>DASRVG010000224.1:0-3529 GCA_035655175.1 Clostridia bacterium
CTATATAATTGAATATATATTGAAAAAACATAACCTTCGCGTAGAATATTTCTCCAACAAGCTGATATATAATGACGGTTTCGCCATATACTGCCCCCTCCACAACCCGGAGTGCGGCATATGCGGCACCTGCAAGAGCACCTTGATGACAAGACTTAACCCGGAAGGCCGCCAGGCTGTATACATCGGCGACGGAACTTCGGACTTGTGCCCCGCCTCCGCCGCCGATATGGTATTTGCCAAGGGAAGACTTTTGGAATACTGCCGCAATAAGGGTATCAAGGTCCACCCCTTCGATAATTTTGGGGATATCCTTTCGTGGCTGGTACTGGAGGAAGGGAACCAGGCATAGTTTTGGGTACATCAGCCGAGGCCCAGCAGCCGGGCACCTTGGGCGACAATTATACACAGCAGGATACCGGTCAGCGTGGGCACCAGGAAGGACACCCAGGTCCATTTCCAGCTTTGGGTCTCCTTGCGTATGGTCCAAAGGGTGGTACCGCAGGGCCAGTGGTTCAGCGAAAAAAGCGTCATGCACGCCGCGGTGACCCAGGTCCAGCCGCTGTCCACAAACAGCTGTTTCATTTCGGCCAGGCTGTCCAGTTCCACCATGGTACCCCCGGCGGTGTAGCTCATTATAAGGATGGGGATTACTATCTCGTTGGCCGGAAAGCCCAGTATAAACGCCATCAGAATATACCCATCCAGCCCCATAAACCGTGCGAAGGGGTCCAGAAGGCGCGCCCCGTGGGCAAGAAGGCTTACCCCGCCTATGGCGGTATTGGCCATTATCCATATTATTAGCCCTGCCGGTGCGGCTACCGCCACGGCGCGGCCCAGCACGAACAGGGTCCGGTCAAATATCGAGCGGACTATAATCCTCCCCACCCTGGGCTTCCGGTAGGGCGGCAGTTCAAGGGTAAAGGAGGAGGGCAGCCCCTTCAGGATGGTCCTTGACAGCAGTTTGGATACAAGCAGCGTAATAAAAACCCCCAGCACTATTGCCGCCAGCACGTACAGCGCTGCGGCGAAGGTCCCGAACATACCGGCGGTGCCGGCGGAAAAAATGACCGAAAGGGTAATAAGCGTCGGGAACCGCCCGTTACAGGGCACAAAGTTATTGGTAATGGTGGCGATGAGGCGCTCCCGCGGCGAATCTATTATCCGGCAGGCAATAACCCCGGCCGCGTTGCATCCGAACCCCATGCACATGGTAAGCGCCTGTTTCCCGTGGGCACAGGCCTTTTTGAAATAATTGTCCAGGTTGAACGCCACCCTGGGGAGGTACCCCAGGTCCTCCAGCAGCGTAAAAAGCGGGAAAAATATAGCCATGGGCGGCAGCATAACCGATACAACCCATGCCAGCGTGCGATACATGCCCGACACCAGCATGCCGGTCACCCACCCGGGGGCGTCCATGCGGTTAAACCAAGCGTACAGCCGCCCTTCAATGCTGAACAGTCCGTCCGCCAGCAGGGCGGAGGGTATATTGGCGCCCTGGATTGTTATCCAGAAGATAACTCCCAAAAGAAGCATCATTATCGGGATGCCAAAGGCCCTGGAGGTAAGCACTTCGTCGATCCTGTAATCCAGCCTTCCGAATGCCCCGCAACCCGCATCCACCACTTCCTGGGCAATCCTCTCTGCGGTTTTTACGATTTCCGAAACCACCCGGTCCCTCAGTTCTTCCGGCATAAGCCCCTGCTTAGCAAGAGCATCCCGTACTTCTGACAGCCTTTGTCGAATAGGACTGTCGCCGGCAAGGTCGGTTCCGAGGCAGCCTTTTATTGTTTCCAGCACCGGCCCGTCCTCCGTCAAGAGCCGAAGGGCGGCCCATCTTGCATTAAACCTGCCCTCCGCCAGCACCTCGATGCGCTTTTCCAATGCCTTAACGGCCCCTTCCAGCATCTTACCGTAATCCACCTTAAGGGGCGCAGTTTTAATTGTGCCGCAGGCAACTTTTTCTATCGCATCTTTGAGCTGCGAAAGCCCTCTGCCGTCCCTTGCGGAGGTGCCCACCACCGGCACCCCCAGGAGGCTTGACAGCCTTTCCAGGTTTACTTTTATCCCCTTTCTTGCCGCTTCGTCCATTAGGTTTACGCATACCACCACCCTGTCGGTAATCTCCATTATCTGCAGAACCAGGTTCAGATTCCTCTCAAGGCAGGTAGCATCGGTCACCACCGCCACCGCCCGGTGCTCGCCGAAACAAATAAAATCCCCCGCCACCTGTTCCTCCACCGAATTGGCCAGCAGCGAATAGGTGCCGGGGAGGTCAACCAGCACGTACTCCTTGTCCCTATGTCTGTACCTGCCCCAGGCATTGGTAACGGTTTTACCGGGCCAGTTGCCGGTATGCTGTTTCAAACCTGTAAGGCTGTTAAACACGGTGCTCTTCCCCGTATTCGGATTGCCCGCCAGGGCAACCACTATTTCTTCGCAGGATTTAACATCAACCCCGTCCGTCCCCTTAAGAACTCCCAGGCAGGTGGACTGTTTTGTAAGGCCCATACCTAAAACCCCCCGGTTTATTCCCTTTCAACGGCTTCTATAAGGACTTTTGACGCCTCTTCAGAGCGTAGGGCTATTACCGCCCCCCTTATTTGGTACGCAACCGGGTCCCCGGCCGGGCTTTTCCTCAACGATTCTATGGTAGTATCATAAATCATTCCCAAATCCAGCATTCTCCTGCGGGCATTCCCCAGGGCGGTTATTTTCCTTACTTTCCCCGAGCGGCCCACCGGTAATTTGTCCAGCGGGATTAAATTTTCCTTCATAATAATCCCCCTCATTAATATTCTTGAAAATTGTGTCATAAGTTAGTCTTGGGAAACTTTATTTGTCATATCTAATAACCAGAATATGAGCCGCAATTACCTCTTGTTACATAATCAACAAAGCGAAGGGGTGGATACCCTTGAATAATGAAAGGGAGTTTCGCACCGTAAGGGGCTACCAGATACTGGATGCGGAAAGCAAGGCATTGACCGCCAGCATGGAGGACTACCTGGAGATGATATACAGGACATGCGGTGAGGAGGGGTATGCCAGGGTGAACCGGCTGGCGGAAAGGCTTAACGTGCGCCCGTCATCAACCACCAAGGTAATTAAAAAGCTGAAGGACCTTGGCCTTGTAAATTACCAGAAATACGGGGTAATAAAACTGACCGAAAAGGGAAAGGCCCTGGGGAGTTTCCTCTTAAAAAGGCATGAGGTCATCGAGGAATTCCTGAAAATCCTCGGCGTGGAGGAAACGCGGCTTAAGGATACTGAAATGATAGAGCACGACGTAAGCATAAGTACCCTACGGGGCTTGTATACGCTCAACCGGTTCCTGCGCGAAAGCCCCGACGTAATGAAGCAGTACGAAGCCTTTAGAATAAAACTAAAGGACAGCGATGACTTTCTATAAAAAAACGGCCCTCATTTACAGAGAGCCTGCTACCTTTTCATTATTTGCTTTCCTGATTTTCGCTTTCGGGTTTTTGTTCAAGGTATACTATGGCCTTTTCCAACTGGTGGTCCTTTA
>DASRVG010000225.1:0-16261 GCA_035655175.1 Clostridia bacterium
ATCAAAAATTATGAGAAATTTAACCAGCGAACTGACCAGCAAGCTGACCAGCAACAAATACAGGAAAATCAAGGGGTTAAAGGACATGACAACCAGCGAATTGCCAGAAGAAAAGCCAGCAAGCAACCAGCAGGTAACCACACTCAAGAAGTTAAAGAAAGTAATAAGAAAACTAATATAGATATCGTCATTCAGAAATACCATGACCTATGTCCATCACTGCCAAAAGTCCGGGTAGTAACAGAAAAGCGAAAGAAGCTACTAAAAGCCCGTTTAGGTAAATACAGCATATCACAAATCGAAGATGTATTCCGTAAGGCAGAAAGCAGCGTTAGTGTCAAGTAATCGTTGGCATTTTTTCTGTCTCGTCTTTGTTCCGATGTTAACCTGTAGTTTTTTTCCATGGACATATCTGTCCGAAGGCCTTGATACTCATTCATTTATGGAGACCACACACAGCTTTATAGCGCCTATTTATTCCACGGTCCGGGCTTTAGAATGAGCCTCTGGCCGCATGGATTAAGGCAGCGAAGGCAGCCCACAATGCTGTAAATACTTTTTAAAAGCCCTGCCTATAATCATATGCTACCAGATACTTTGTTCGACCCGCCCTGCGTTTGGTGCTGCCAGGCCCTTTAGCCTACCATGCGGCCCCCTCATTGTAAAACCCGGCTTTCGCGGCATAAAACGGCGTAAGGCACGTCTACCTGTAACTAAGTCCGTTAAAATCCCTGTTTTCTATGAGGCTAAGTATCGCTTTCCTACCGTTTGTCATAAAGGTGTTCGCAAACGGCCTTCCTCCCCTGACAGGGTAAAGATACCCGTTACCGTCTTCTTTAGGAGCCTTTGCCGCGCTTAATACTTCCTCTATATCCTCAGCATACCGCTCTGGCAGCATCGCCTTTGAGAGGGATGTAACGGCCTCGTATAGGTTTTCGCATACTTTTAGGCACAGGATGCGTCCAAGGTTCGATGCGCCTTTTTTGCTCCAGCTTGCCTTTTGGTGTTTCATCCGCTTTGCAGCGCCATCACAGACGTGGTGCTCCATTGTGCCTGAGTTCCGGTATTCTAACCCTTCAGGCGGCTCCGGCAGTTTAAGGCCCCTTTCCTTGTACGGGAGCAGGCCTTCCTCGTTGCTTTTGAAGTATTCGTAAAGACCTAAAAGGTCGTTTTTTTCTTTCTCTTCTTTTGCAAGCTCTGCTACGCCTTTAATATACGCAAGGCATAAGTCTACATGCCCCTCTGAAAGCAGACTTTGGATCGCTTCCCTTTGGGTCTTGTCTTTTACTTTCCTTGTTATCTCCCGGTTCTTATGGAACGGGTCCAGCTGAAAGTACACATCACTATCTGTAAGCCCTGCCTTGATCCAGCTGCCGCCATCACCGTTTAAAACCCTTACTGTTACTTCATCAGTGTTAAATACCGCTGCAATTGCGCCTTCTTTTTTCTCCATAAAGGCCTTTGTATCATCAAAACCGCATACCATCACTTTATTGCTTAAGCGGTATCTTTCCTTACCCTCTTTCACCCAGCCGTCATAGGCTACCGCCATTTTCATTTCGCGCTTACGACCCCTTTTAGGTCGGTCTTTGCCCTGCATATTGATCCAGACACCATCTGCCTCTTCAAACAGGATGGGTGCTATTATCTCTCCCGAACCTCTGTCGGCCTTTGCCCGCTCTGCCTTTTCTTTCTCCACCTCGGATAGTTTTTCACCCAGGCTCTGAACAACGTTCCATGCGCCCCCGTGGCTTATTCTCTGCCCGGTCATGCCGCTTACCTTTTCCGCCGTTTCGCGATAGGAACAAACGCTTGCACTCTCGGCTATCCTGGCTGCAAGGTTAGAGGTTATCTTACCAATTGTGTCCAAACTTAATGCCTCATCCAGGAGATAGACACAGGCTGTTTCACCACTTTCCAGTTTTGTTTCATATACTGTCCTGCCGTAGGGCACATCACCCATCAACGTCTTAAGTGAGGTCCAGCGCTTTCCCTTATGCCGGTATTTCTTCTTATCCCTCGTGTTTTTTATGTGTTCATCCATGCTATTTAATACCTGCTCCATTAGATTTGCCGCAAATTCGCACCCAATCCTGAAAATCTCTTTTTCTAAATCATTGAAGTTTAGTCCTTTTTCTGATATCATTGTTTTCACCATGCAAGCCCCCTGTCGTTTTGGTTGTGCTAAATCAATTCTACAGGTTAACTTGCATGTAGGGAAGAGGGTTTTTACCTTCTTCCTGTTTTTTTATCGTTATTGCCAACTAAAATTATACTCTAAGGGCATTATGATTTAATTATACCCCAGCAGTGACACTTGGAAACGAACGATAAGTATTATGACATCACTCGCGGTGGACTTTCTATTAAACTCTTTGCAATCCATCGTAAGAACTGGTTATTTCCCAATAGCCCAAAAGTTGCTAAAACAAATGCTGCCACCTACAGCATTATAGAAGCTGCCAAGAAAAACAACCTGAACCCATACACATATCTTTGGTAAAAGGACTTGAGCTTCCAGTTCCTTAAGTCAGTGAGGAATGCTTAAAGCAGAAGGCAAACAGGGAGTTATTTTCTTTTTTTAAAACCCATAGTATCTTGACGTTATCCAGCCATTCCCTCGTATTGAAAAAAATCAATACTATGATATTATATCAGTGAACTATACACAACCATTAAGGCTGGCAGGCGAGGTAGACATAATATAGCCGGTCTAAAAAAACAATTTGCTCTTTGAAAACCAAACATCAAGTTCACAAATACTGCTATGCCGTTATACGCTTTGCTGAAAGCATATGAGCCTGCTTCTGGGGGCTATATAACTTGTATAGCTTTCTATCCCATAAAACGGAAAGTATGATACAAACAAGCTAACGCATAACAGAATCCAAAGCAACTTTTTTTTGGTTTACTTTGACACTTGCTCTTGTAAAGCTCCATTATTAAAATATTACATGGCTTCTTACTTAAAACTTAGCATGACTTGATAAGCATTACGAATTACGGGCAATCGGCTCGATAAGGCCTGTCTCAGTGAAAATCAAACATGACTTTCAATTTCGAAGAATACTATACACGACTTTAAAGGTTCAGACCGGCCAAATGCCGGCAGGCGGCTTTAGAATGAAACCGCGATCCACAGATATTTTAAAGCCGCTGCTCTTTCTTAGAAGAAGACACAAAGAGGTACTTAATGTTTTGAAAGGTAGCAACTTGAACGTTACGTTAATAGGTCTAAACAGTGGCAAAACCGTTAATGAAGTAACTATACTAATTGTGTAAGGGTGGTGGTTTATTTTGCCCCCAATAAAACGATTAAATGTGGTTGACTATATTGTCGAAGAAATGTTGACCCGAATAAGAAGCGGGGAATTCAAAAAAGGAGAAAAAATACCACCGGAAAAAGTACTGACCAAAGAGTTTGGAGTCAGCCGTACTTCTCTTAGGGAAGCGTTCAAAAAACTTGAATTGCTTGGCCTTATTACAATACGCCAGGGCGATGGCACTTACTTGAATGATACCCAAAGAGATAAGATAATACAAATAGAGCTGAATAAACTGTTGATGATTAATGATATTGACATTACCGAATACCTGGAAGCTCGAAAATGCATTGAAATAACGGCTGTTGGTTTGGCTGCCCGTCGTGCAGAGGAAAAGGATATTTCCTTGTTAACTGCACTGGTTGAAAGATTTGAAAATGAAAACAATACGCCTGAGGTATGCATGGAACTGGATTTCGAATTTCACCAGGCAATTGTCAGGATTGCCGATAATAGATTTCTAACCAAATTTTGGTTCTGTCTTGCCTACCTCATTAAAGAGCAGCAAATAAGGTCCAATTATATACCTGAAGCCCTTAAATCAAACATGAAATTTCACCGTGAGCTGCTGCAGGCGATCAAAGAAAGGAATAGCAAATCTGCAATGAGGCTTATGGAAGAGCACCTTGACTTGATAGTAGGACGTTTTATTAAAGAAGTATCTCGAAAAGTAGTAGGCAATAATAACCAAGTATGATACCCGTTGCAGGATTCGATATCCCAGGCAAAGCCATAATAATTTGTCAAATAGAATCGTTCTAATTATTGACTTGATAGTACTTGTTCAAGAGTAGGCATGTTATAAGTAATACCATTGTATTGCCAAATCTGTCCTACTATTGTACGTTAAAGCTGGGTAGATTTGGCAATATAACGGTAACTATATAGTTGAAGTGTATTAAATTTTCTTGCCAACGGAGAAGCTTGGCAAATCAAAAACACAAAATTATTTACATATCCTCTTTATTACCGAAAAGTTACTTATACTATTACTATACATAGGCACATTATGGTAGATTGTTGGTTTATTACTATAATACCTCTATTTTATCCCCCGGCTTTATTTTTCCACCCTCTATCACCCTGGCAAATATACCCTCGGTTGGCATTATGCATTTACCAACCTGCTTTAATATCTCGCATCCCCTGTGACATTCCTTGCCAATCTGGCTTATTTCCAGCACCGCCTCGCCTGCCTTAAGCCTTGTGCCCACGCCCAAGGTATGCAGTGCAATGCCTTCGGTGGTAATGTTCTCGGCAAACTTCCCGGTGCACAGCCCCACAATCCCCAGGGCCTTCATCTTGTCTATGCTCTCCTGGGCAAGGAGGCTCACCTGCCTGTGCCAGCTGCCCCCGTGGGCATCGCCCTCCAGGCCGAAGTCCTTGACCAGTACGCCCCTATCCACCGGTTTTTTGACTTGTCCTTTTTTTTCGCTTATATTAACGGCTGCTACACGGCCTGTCATTTTCCAACACTCCCCCTTACAAACTTGCCGGACCTTCCGCCGGATTTCTCCACAAGCTGTATATCGCCTATAATCATTTCCTTGTCCACCGCCTTGCACATGTCATAAATGGTAAGGGCCGCGACCGACACTGCCGTCAAGGCTTCCATTTCCACCCCGGTTTTGGCCGATACCGTAACTTCCGCCCGGATATCCACCGCCGTAAGGTCCCGGTTGATTTCAAAGTTTATATCAATTCCGTCTATATTAAGCGGATGGCACATGGGTATTACATCGGGGGTTCTCTTTGCCCCCATAATGCCGGCCACCTGTGCCACCGCCAGGACGTCCCCCTTTTTCATGCCGCCCTTTTCCACCAGCTCCAGGGTTTCGGGTTTCATGTATACCCTTCCCGCAGCCACCGCCCTTCGGGCGGTAATGTCCTTTTCTGCCACGTTCACCATCCTGGCCCTCCCCTGTCGGTTCAGATGGGTTAGTCCTTCCATAAAATCAGCCTCCTATCTGGTACATGTCCCTGTTTCCGTTCATGCTCCCGGCCTGGTCCATGCTGTGACTTTCGGGTTTAAGAGAAATGGCGCGAGCCAGCTCATAAGCAAGGTCCCCCCGCCCTTCCCTTAGGGCAGGCTTCAGGTCCACCTCCAGGTCGCTGTGCAAACAGGGCTTTATCCTGCCGTCGGCGGTAAGCCGGACCCTGTTGCACCGATCACAAAAATTATGGCTTAAAGCCCCTATCAGCCCTATGTTGCCCATAGCCCCGGGCAGCCTGTAATACACCGCAGGGCCGCCGCCTAAAGCGTTGTCCTCCGGTATCAGGCGGGACAGTTTTTCCAAGACTATATCGGTGGAAATGTATCGCTTTTTAAACCAATGCGAAGCATGCCCTATGGGCATAAGTTCTATGAACCTTACGCTTAACGGAAGTATCACGGTAAGCCTTGCAAAGTCTTCTATTTCGTCGTCGTTTATACCCTTCATCAGCACAACGTTGACCTTGACGGGGCTAAGACCAATTTCCAGACATTTGTTGATCCCGTCCAGCACCCGTTGGACGTCCCCAACCCTTGTAATCTCCTTATATTTCTCCGGGGACAGCGAATCAAGGCTTACATTTACCCGGTCAAGCCCGGCTTCCTTAAGGCTTTCAGCCATGTCTTCCAACAGCTGCCCGTTGGTGGTAAGGGATACCTCTCGAATTCCTTCTATGGCCTTAATACCCTTAACCAGGCTCTCTATGCCCGGCCTTATCAGCGGCTCGCCCCCGGTGAGGCGTATCCTTGAAATGCCAAGCCTTGCCCCTTCCCGGACCACCCTTATAATCTCCTCGTACCTCAGCACGTCCCGGTGGTCCATTTTACAGATGCCCTGCTCCGGCATGCAGTAAAAACACCTAAGGTTGCACCGGTCGGTCACCGATATCCTCATGTAATTTATCTGCCTGTTACAGGTATCCTGCACAATACCCCCTCCTTAATTAACCGGGACAATCTCCCCTGCCCTGTCGGTGGAATAGCCTCCCATTGCCTTTACCTTTTCCTTGAAGGCTTCCGACCTTATGATATCCAGCAAAAGCTTTATATTCGAATCTTCCAGGAACCGAACCGGCACCGCCAGGTCGTATTCCTCGCTGCACACCGGTATAAAGTCAAGCCCAAGGGCGGATGCCGCCGAGTATACTCCAAGCCCCGCATCAATTTCCGAAAAGGCCACCGCCGCCGCCACCGCCATATGGGTGAATTCCTCGCGGTCATAGCCGTAAACGAGGGCCGGGTCAATCCCCTGCTGCTTTAACTTGTAATCCAAAAGCAGCCTTGTGCCGGACCCCTTCTGCCTGTTCACAAAGCTTATCCCATCCCTTGTAAGGTCTTCAAAGTCCTTTATATTCTTAGGATTTCCCTTCTTTACCATGAAACCCTGTATCCTGTCCACCAGCTTGACAAGGGCAATGTTCCCGCTGCCCAGGTACTTCTTTATATAGCTCGTGTTATACTCGCCGGTTTCCTCGTCCAAAAGGTGCACTCCGGCTATATGGGTCTCTCCCCGTAATAGGGCTGTTATCCCCCCCATGCTGCCCACATGGGCCGAAGCAAGGTGCAGCCTGGGGTCCTTATAATGAATCTCGTTGGCAAGAACGTCCAGTATCGGGTCGTGGCTGCCAATGCACACTATCGTGTTTTCAATATCCTCAAGGTCCTTCAAAAGGTCCACCCTTATTGTCTCGCCGGCGTCCACACCCTCGCTGTTTTGGGGTATCACCAGCACCCCGTCCGCCCGCACCAGCGACATTACCACTCCCGCCCCCCGGGTAAGAGGGGTGGCTATGAGCTTGTCCCCCACCTTGCCCAGCTTCACCCTTACGAACTCCTTGTGTTTCAGAGACGATACCACCCTCCTGGAGCACACCGCCTCCACCTGCCGCCTTGACTTGTCCGGAAGATGCAAGTACCTTTGCAGGAGGGGTTTTACAACGCTGTCCATTATGAAATATGCCGAAACCGGGTAGCCGGGGATTCCTATAACCGGCTTGCCCCCAATTACGCCCAGCACCGCCGGACTTCCGGGCTTTACGGCTATCCCGTGGGTTATTACCTCCCCCAGCTCGGCGATAACGTCCCTGGTGAAGTCTTCCCGGCCGGCGGAGGACCCGGCGTTAATAAGCACCATGTCGCTTTCCGCAGCCGCCTTTTCAACAGTGCTTTTTATATCCTCGTACACGTCGGGAACCGGCCGGTACCTACGGGCCTCTCCGCCCCATTCCTCTATGAGCCCCGCAAATATATGGGAATTGTATTCTATAAGACTTCCCTGCTCCAGCTTCTCCCCCGGCAGCACCAGCTCGGTACCGGTGGGTATAATGGACACCTGGGGTCTTTTTATGACCTCCACGCTGCCTACGCCCCCGGCCAGCATTGCCCCTATATCCACCGGCCTTATCCTGTGATAGGTGGGTATAATGAGTTCCCCCTGCACTATATCCTCGCCGATGGGCCTTATATGCTGCCAGGGGGTTGCCGGGGCGGATATCTCCACTTCCCCTTCGGCGGTTTGGATTAGGTTTTCGTGCATAATTACCGCATTATACTGTGCAGGTATCGGGTCCCCGGTATCCACCACCAGGTAATCCTTGCCTTCGTATAGTTTTAACCTGTTTCGTTCGCTGGCGCCGAAGGTTGCCGGGGCGGATACCGCTATTCCGTCCATAGCCGATGCGTTAAAATGCGGCGAGGAAACCAGCGCATAGACAGGCCCGGCGGTAACCCTGCCCAGTGAATGGGCCGTTTCTATTATCTCGGTCTTATAGCCCTTGAAAAAGCCCGCCAAGCGGTCCGTATACTCCTCCGCCGCCTGTTCCAGCTCCTTGCTGGAAAGATATATATTGCCCGTTTTCATAAAAACCCTCCCTACAGCAGTATGACTTCGGCCTCCTCATCCTTGTAGAGGCCCTCCCTGTTCTTGGGTATAACAATCATGCCGTTGGCACCGGACATTGTTGTTATCATGCCCGATTTTCCGGGCACCGGGCGGGCATGCATTTTCCCGTCCTCTGCCCGGTAAACCGTCACCATGAGGTATTCCTCCCTGCCCGGCGCTGAATAATAGTTTTCGTCGCATACCGCCTTAACCGGCTCCTTTTGTCTTTCGTCCAGCCCTGCCATTCGCCTTATTAGCGGGGACACCACCACTCGGTACACCACCAGCGAAGACACCGGCTGGCCCGGCATGCCTATTACCGGTTTCCCCTGTACGCTGCCTATAATGGTGGGTTTGCCCGGCTTTATCGAGATGCCGTGGACCAGTACCCCCAGACTGCCCAGGTCATTTATTATAGCCGCCGTATAGTCCCGGGTCCCGGCAGAGCTGCCCCCCGAAACCAGTATCAAGTCGCTGTCTTCAAGGGCTTTTTCAATTTTTGTCCTAATGGCCGCCCTGTCATCCCGGACTATACCACCAAGCATGGGGATACCTCCGTCTTCCAAGACCGCTGCCGCCAGCGAATAACTGTTTATATCCCATATGCCGCCCGGCCTTAGCTCCTTACCCGGTGGAATGAGTTCATCCCCGGTAGAGACTATAAAGACCCTCGGCTTTCTTAAGACCTCCACCCATTCCAAGCCTAAGCTTGCCATCACCCCAACATGGTGGGGCTTAAGGTTCGTTCCGCTTTTTAGCACCACCTGGCCCGCCGAGATGTCCTCGCCGCGCCTTATTGTATTCTGCCACGGCCCTATAGGCCTGTATACCGCTATGGTACCGCTGCCAAGGTCCTCGGTATCCTCCACCATGACCACCGCATCGCTTCCCAGGGGCAGCATACCGCCGGTGGGTACATAGGCGCATCCGCCTTCCTTTATCTCAAACACGGCCTCTTTCCCGATTAAAACCTCTCCTGCCTTTTCAAGCAGCGCCGGCAGGGAATCGCTGGCCCCAAAGGTGTCCCTTGCTTTTACCGCATACCCGTCCACCACCGACTTGTCAAAACCGGGAACATCGGCAGCAGCTTTAATATCCGCCGCAGTTATCCTGCCCACCGCGTCAAGCAGCCTCACCTTTTCGCAGTCCTTTGTATTTACCGGGAATTGTTCTTCCATTATTTCCAGCACCTCTATTACATCCTTAACCTTGAGCAGCACGTCAAGCCCTCCTGTTTAGTATACAATCTCCCCGCCCAGGAAACCCTTTGCAAGGGCCGAACCGGGGTTTTCAAAAAACTCTTTACTTTCTCCCTCTTCTATTATCCTGCCCCGCATCAAAAGGTATGCCCTGTCCGCCAGCCTCTTGGCCTGGAATACGTTGTGGGTTACAAATATAATGGTGGCACCGGACTCCTTCTGATAATCCCTTAGAACCCTTTCTATGATTATTATGCTCTCAGGGTCCAAGTTCGCCGTGGATTCGTCCAGAAGAAGGAGGTCCGGTTTGAGCGCCAGTGCCCTTGCCAGGGCTACCCTTTGTTTTTCTCCCCCCGAAAGGGTCCGGGCGTTCCGGTTCAGGAACGGCTTAATGTCAAGGACCTCGGAGCATTTTAGCACCCTGTCTTTCAGCTCTTCCCGGTCAAGACCCCGGTATTTCAGGCCCATGGCTATGTTGTTGTATACGCTGGTGTGAAAAAGGTAAGAGCGCTGCATAACCAGAGTAATATTTCTTCGCACCGCTTCAAAGTCCTTTTGCCGGTCGCCGTATAGTACACTGCCTCCGTCCGGCCTGGTCAGCCCGGCGATAATCTCCAGCAGCGTGGACTTGCCCGAGCCGTTGGGCCCCATCACAACGTGCAGCGCACCCTCCGCAAAGGACAGCTTGTCAATATCCAGCACCTTTACACCGTCATATTCTTTTTTAAGACCCGAGACTTGTATCCTCAAGGTTATGCCCCCTGGAATTTCTGTAAGAAAATATTTATAACAAAAAACAGCGCAAGCAGTACAATGCCTATGGCTATTGCCTGGTCAAAATTTCCCATGTTGGTTTCAAGGACTATGGCGGTGGTCATCACCCTGGTATAGCCCTTGATGTTGCCCCCCACCAGCATTACCGCGCCCACTTCCGAAATGGCCCTGCCGTAACCTGCAATAAGCGACGACCCTATGGAGGTCCTAAATTCCTTTATAAGGGTCCACAGCATTTGGAACTTGCCTGCTCCCAGCGTGTAGGCGGTATTTTTTACTAGCTTCCCCCTGTCCTTTATGGCCGCCATGGTAATACCGGTGATAATAGGGATGATAAGCAGTACCTGGGCTATTATCATGGCCTTCGGACTGTGAAGTATGCCCAGGTACCCAAGGGGCCCGCTCCTTGACAGCAGAAGATACACAAAAAGTCCGGCTATGACAGGCGGAAGCCCCATAAGGGTGTTTATTACCATAACGACCGCCTTGCGCAGCGGAAACTCTTTCATGCCAATGGCAATACCCATCGGCAGCGAAATAACCATCGAAATAACAACCGAAACAAGGGAGACACTAAGAGAAAGGCCTATAATACTATAGACCTCTCTGTCCCCTGAAAATATCAGGCTTAGTGCTCCCTGGAAACCCTGAATGATGCTCTCCATATCAACCCGTCCTAATCTGCATTTGGAACAAACAGGCTCTGCCCGAATTCATCCTTCCCGAATCCGGATATCATGTTTTGTATCTCATCCGAAATTATCCATTCCACGAACTTGTCGGCGCCTTTTTTATTTATCCCCGGGTGCCTTTCTGGGTTAACCTTTATCACCCCGTACTGGTTAAACATTATCTCGTCGCCCTCTACCAGTATCACCAGGTCAAGGTTGTCCATCATGGAAAGGTAAGTAGCCCTGTCTGTCATCGTATATGCCTTTTGTTCGCTGGCAAAGTTCAGTGTGGCGCCCATTCCCTGGCCCACCGACTTATACCAGTCGCCGGCCGGTTCTACTCCGGCAGCCTTCCACAATTCCAGTTCCTTTTTATGGGTTCCCGAATCGTCCCCCCTGGACGCAAAGGTTGCCTTCTTTTCGGCAACTATTGAAAGGGCTTTTGCGGCATCTGCTCCGGCGGCTTCTTTCAGCCTCGCCGGGTCGTCTTCGGGACCAACTATTATAAAGTCATTGTACATGACCCTGTGCCGGTCCACGCCGTACCCGTCATTTACAAACTGGATTTCGGTAGCCTCCGCATGAACAAGCAAAACGTCCGCATCGCCGTTTTTCCCCATTTCCATGGCTTGACCCGTACCCACCGCTACCACGTTCACCTTGGTGTTGTACTTCTCCTCAAAGTGCGGCAGGATATAGTCCAGCAGCCCGGAGTTTTCGGTACTGGTTGTAGTTGCCAGCGTAATGGGGTCCAACGTTTCTTCCTGGGGTGCCTGTTCTTCCGGCTCCTGGGTCTGTGGTGTTTCCGCAGGGCCGCAGGAAACGAGTGCCAGGATAAGCAACAGTCCTACCGTAAGTACAACAATTCTTTTCATTCTTCATACCTCCCATTAATCTTTTGTCCCGGCTGGCAAAGGAGGTATGTAAACGGGCGGCCACTAGGGGCAGGTCCCCCGGCTAAAAAACGGTACCCTCCGGGTGGATACCGTTATAAACTCGCCATTTATAACTCCTTTCCAACACGGGAGGCATAACGGTTTTCCATTATACCCTATCGGCCTGGCGTCAAGGTCTCCCGTAGACGGCCAGGCTCGGAGCTTATTATTGTTTCACTATACTTATTTCATTATACAATATAAATACAGGGCTGTCCATAAAACGGCAGCGGCAATCATTCGGCTCGAACCACTTCAAGTTCCCCGCTGTACGGGTCCATAAGCATGCCGTGTACTTCCACATCCTTAGGCATGAATTTGTATTCCTTTATAGCCCTCACAACTTCCCTTACGTTATCAGCCTCATCCGAAATGATGCCTGCCCACTCTTCCAGGTCTACAGAAGCTATAACGCTTTCGTCAATGCAGCGTTCCCTCATGGCCTGCCGAATTTTTTCCGCAGTCAGTTTCTGCATCCCGCAGTCCCTATGACCTACTACAAATACCTCTTTTATACCCATGACAAGGGCACCCAGGGCTATGCATCTTAAAACGTCTTCGCTGTTCCTTCTAAGGGTATTGCCGGCATTTTTAAGGACCTTTACCTGCCCCCTTTCAAAGCCCATGGCATCCTCCAGCAGCCCCACAAGCCTGGTGTCCATACAGGTAAAGATCATGACTCCCTTTTGCGCATGGCTGCTTATTTTTTTGTCCAAGCCCTGTTTTCTGCGGTTTTCCACGAAGTCCTTGTTATGGTTCAGAATCTCATCCAACATTCCAATATACCCTCTTTCATTTGATTCTATCAAACGCGGAATAGACATTGAACCTTCTTCCCCTTACAAAGCCAACCAGCGTGATGTTAAGCTTTTGCGCCAGCTTCACCGCCAGGACGGTGGGCGCAGACCTTGATACGATTACCGGAACACGCCTTTTGGCAGCCTTAATTAGCATTTCGGAGGAAATCCTTCCGCTGGTCAGTATTATTCTGCCGGCAAAGTCAAGCCCTTTCTCCATGCCGTGTCCTATGACCTTGTCCAATGCGTTGTGCCGCCCGATGTCCTCGTGGTAGACCTCTATACCCTCTTCGGTGGCCAGTGCGCAGCTGTGCACCCCGCCGGTTTTTTTGAAAACCACCGACTTTTCGTCAAATTCCCTCATAAGCCTTGTCACAGAGCTGCCGTCAATAATGGGGCCATCGCTGCCAATGGCCTTTGTATCTATGGAATCTTTCGCGTTATAAAACACCGGCCCCCTGCCGCAGCCGCTTGTTATGGTCCGGCTGCCGTACAGTTTCGCAGCAAGGCCGCTTCCGCCCATAAGTTCTATTTCCGCAACACCCTTTTCCCTGTCGATCCTCAGCCGCTCTATATCCCCCATGCCCTTAACAAACCCTTCCGACAGTAGAAAACCCGTCACAAGGTACTCCAGGTCCTCCGGGGAGCAAAGCAGCGTAACAAGCTCCTCACCTTCCAGGAAGAGAGTAAGGGGGTATTCCTCCACCACCATGTCGTTTAAGTATTCAATAGCTCCGTCGCCGTATCTTGCTATTTCAATATCTTTATAGTAGGACACTGTCCACCACCCCGGTTTCCGATCGGCTTAAAAATTTCTCTAGGTCTGCCATGTCATTTAAGTTGGTAAATATGTCAAGGCCCGGGCTGAATTCCCTTACCTTGCTCTCGCTTATCCTTACGACCTTTTTTGTTTTTAAAACATCATGTATCTTGTACATGCCGTTTTCCACGTTTCGCTTTATGTCTACTGCCAGGTTCTTGCTATAGAGCGCGTGAAAGGGCTCGATCCAGTCGCCTTTTTGGGAAATCACCGCATCCGGCATTTCTTTTCGGGCGATTTCCACCATGTACTTTGCGTATTCGGGTGAAAGAATTGGCATGTCGCAGGCGGTGAGAAAGGCATATTTGCTTTTGGAAACTGTAAGGCCGGCATGGATGCCGCCAAGGGGACCGGTATTTATCAGGATATCTCGGGTAATCCTTGCATCCAGCCCGGTGAAACTCCCGGGGTTGTTTGTAACCACCACTATATCGTCAAAGGTTTTCCGAAGTTGGCTTATAATCATTTGGACAACCGGCCGGCCGCATATATTGAGCAGGGCCTTGTCAAAGCCCATTCTTGTACTCTTGCCCCCTGCAAGTATAATCGCCGTACCAAACAGTTCCATGTTCCCACCGTCCCTGTTAAACAATCAAAAGCGCCGGCGGCGCTTTTGATTGTATTATATCATTTATTTTGCAGCCTGGGCAGGGGCATTTTCTTCTTTCTTGCAGCCCTTGTACACGTACCAGTACACCCAGCTTACAATAACCGCCCCGCCTATAATGTTCCCTATGGTAACCGGTATTATGTTGTTTGTAATAAAGGTGCCCCAGTTTATGGCCGCCAGTTTTTCCGCCGCAAGGCCGGAAGCTTCCGCAAACTGTGCATTGGCCTTTGCCATTATTCCCACCGGTATAAAATACATGTTGGCTATGCTGTGCTCAAAACCGGAGAGAACAAACAGCATTACCGGGAACCAGCACGACCATATCTTGCTTATGACGTCCTGGGCACCTATTGCCATCCATACCGCCAGCACTACCAGTATGTTGCAAAGGATTCCCCTTACCACCGCCTGGCCGAAGGTCATGCTCACCTTGGCGCTGGCTACCTTTATGGCCGTTGCACCTAATCCCCCGCCGCTGGTGGTAAGAAGGCCTGAACCTATAACCAGGATTGCAATAAGAAGGGAGCCAATCAGGTTGCCCAGGTACACAAACACCCAGTTCTTTAGCATCTGGTTCAGTGTTACGTCCTTATTGAGGTATGCCACAGTTATTAGGTTATTGCCCGTAAAAAGTTCGGCACCGCACATTACTACAAGCATAAGTCCAACCGGGAACACTGCTGCGCCTACGAACTTCGAAAGGCCCACGTTTTCCACGCTGTGGGATACCATGCCGCTGGCGAAGGCCCCAAAGGCAATAAACGCGCCCGCAAATATACCCAACAGCACCATCTGGGATGTTTTAAGAGAACACTTGCCTTTGCCTACACCTATCATGGCGTCCGCTATGGCCGCCGGTGCCAAGAAACGCTTTTCCATGATTATTATTGCTCCTTTCATTAATATTTGGTATGGGGACATACCACATTGCGATGCGGGATGTCCCCGGTTTATATTCCCTTGCTTCAACCCTGCTTCCTTAACTTACCCTTTCCACCCTAACGGCGCACACCTTTAGCTCGGGTATCTTTGCTATTTCGTCGAATACAGGATTGGTGAGCTTGTTGGCCGCACCCTCTGCAAAGTGGAAGGGCATAAATACTACTCCGTCTTCAACCATATCGGTTACCTTTGCCTTCACTTTGACGGTGCCCCTTCTGGAGGTCACCCTTACCATGTCGCCGTTGTTAATGCCCAGCCTTCTTGCGGTATGCGGGTTGACCTCTATATAGCTTTCCGGAACCAAGGCTTCCAGGCCCTTAACCCTCTTTGTCATGGTCCTGGTGTGGTAGTGATACAGAACCCTTCCGGTTGTAAGAAGCAGCGGATACTTTTCATCCGGAAGCTCCTTCGGAGGTACGTAATGGACAGGCTTGAACAGGCCCTTACCCCTTGCGAACTTGTCCTTATGCAGGTACGGTGTACCAGGATGGTCCTTTGTCGGGCAAGGCCACTGCAGGCTGCCCAGTTCCTCCAGCCTCTTGTAGTCAATGCCGGCGTAGGAAGGCGTAACCTCCGTGATTTCTTCCATTATCTCGGCGGGGCAGCAGTAGGTCTTGTCATATCCCATGAGGTTCATTATTTTCATAATGACCTCCCAGTCTGCTTTGCTCTCGCCCACCGGCTCTATGGCCTTTCTTATCCTCTGCACCCTTCTCTCGGTGTTGGTGAAGGTTCCGTCCTTCTCGGCGAAGGATGCGGCGGGAAGCACCACATCGGCCAGTTCCGCCGTCTCGGTGAGGAATATATCCTGTACAACCAGGAAGTCAAGGTTTTCCAAGGCCTTTTCAACGTGATTCAGGTCTGGATCTGACACCATCGGGTTTTCACCCATTATATACATGGCTTTGACCCTTCCGTCACCCGCAGCCTCCATCATTTCGGATACCGTAAGGCCTACTCTGTCCGAAAGCTTGGCACCCCAGGCCTTTTCGAATTTTTCCACAATCGCCTTGTCGGTAACCTTCTGGTATCCGGTAAATACGTTGGGCAGGCAGCCCATGTCGCAGGCGCCCTGCACGTTGTTTTGACCCCTCAAGGGGTTTACTCCCACCGACGCCCTGCCCAGCATACCGCAGAGCATTGCCAGGTTGGCCGTTGAGTACACGTGCTGTGTACCTGTGCTGTGCTGTGTAACGCCCATTGCATAGAACAACATGGAATTGCCGCCCTTGGCATAAAGCCTTGCCGCCTCCCTTATCATATCTGCGGAAACGCCGGTAATCTCCTCCACCTTTTCGGGGGTATAGTCCTTTACT
>DASRVG010000226.1:0-3988 GCA_035655175.1 Clostridia bacterium
CTCCAGTACAACTCTCCTTCCGGCGGATGCTTTTTCATCCTTCAGCCACTCCACCACCCTTTCCTTCAGCTGCTCCCACCCCGGCAGGTCTCCTTCCAAACCATAAGTCTTTTTGATTTCCTGCAGCCACTGGTCATGCCATTTTTTCTTCTCCTCAAAAAGGTCCGCCCGGCTTTCCTCAATCAAGTCATCCACAATAATCTGATTTAACATACTTAAGAAAATAAGGGCCTCACCCACCGACCTGGTATTTGCCATTTATACATCCCCCCATTCAGACCACAGATAACAGGTAACAGTCCTTTCCCCGGATAACACTTTGTCGCCCTGTCACCATATACAATTTATACACGGCAGCTTCCCATACCTCCAGCCGCCTGCCAAAACTTTACAACAAATTCCCGGCAGATTAGTCAACAAAACCGCTGCATTTACACCATGCGCCATGATATTTGGTAACACAAAGGGGGAATATATGTTAATATGATAATATTCATTGGTGTTGCTTCGGGCGGATGGGGCCGTTCACTCTCCCCGGCGGCAGTCCGACGGGAGTGCACGCCCTACCGGGCTTAGGGCAAGTAAAGATGCAGCACCCCCGGATAGCGGGCGATAGTATTAGCGGAAAGGGCTGAAAGGACATGAAGCGAAATAACTTTGTATTTACGCTTTTCATATTCATTATAGCGGTAGCCTTCGGGTCTTATTTCCTGAACATGGGCCTTAACCCGCTTCAGCTCACCTGGAGGGTTATAGTGGTAATTTTCTTAATAAACTTATTCCTCATCGCAGTGGTCATCCTTATGGAAAAGAGGAACCCCTACAAGACCATCGCCTGGCTGCTTATATTCATAGCCTTCCCCATAGGCGGGTACATACTATACACCTTCTTTGGCAGAGATATGCGCCGGGACAGGGTTTACAAGAATTTGCCCGACTTCAGCCGGTGCAGCAGCATTATTGAGGCAAACCAGCCGAGAACTCCCCCCCGGGGCGTAACGCTGCCCTGCCCAAAGCTGTCCGCGCTGATTGAAAACACCGGCGCAATGCCGGTGCAGTACCGCAACAACGCCCGTGTGCTCACCAACGGCCCCTCCACCTTCCGGGAGATTATTAAAGAGCTTAAAAGGGCCAGGCATCATATACACATGGAATATTACATAATACGGGACGACAAGCTGGGCAGGCATATTAGGGAGATACTTATAGACAGGGCAAAGCACGGAGTAGAAGTAAGGATTTTGTATGACGGGGTGGGCTGCCTAAAGCTCCCGAAGGGGTTTTTCAGCCCACTGAAGGAAGCCGGCGGTGAAATCGAAGTGTTCCTTCCGCTTAAGTTTCCTTTCCTGGACCACAGGACCAATTACCGAAACCACCGCAAAATCCTTATAGTGGACGGCAGGGTGGGTTTCTTGGGCGGGCTAAATATCGGGGACGAGTACCTGGGAAAGAGCAGGGCTTTCAGTTTCTGGCGGGATACTCATATTAAACTTGAGGGGGATTCGGTGTATTCGCTGCAGGCCATATTCCTGCAGGACTGGGCCTCGGCCACCGGCAAAGGCATAGATTGCGTTGGCTATTTCCCGGCTCATAACGTAACCACGCCAAAGCCGATACAGGTAGTGGCCAGCAGTCCGGACTCCAAGTGGGATTCCATGCAAAAGCTGTACGTGCAGCTGGTATCCATGGCTCGGAACAAGCTGTACATCACCACACCCTACCTCATCCCGGACGAGAGCCTGCTTACCGCCCTGAAGATATCCGCGCTGTCGGGGGTTGACGTTAGACTTTTGGTGCCCGGGGTGCCGGACAAAAAAATTGTGCACTGGGCGTCCCGGTCCTATTACCAGGAATTAATGGAAGCCGGAGTAAGGGTATACGAATACAACCGGGGCTTCATCCATGCCAAGGTTATACAGGTTGACGACAGGGTGGCATCGGTGGGCACCGCCAACCTTGACATTAGGAGCCTACACCTGGGCTTCGAAGTAAACGCCATATTATACGACGAGGAAGTGGTAAGAACCCTGGAGGAGGACTTTTTCAGGGACCTGAAGCATTCGGTGGAGATAGATCCGGAGACGTGGAATGAAAGGCCGCTTCGAAAGCACCTGGCGGAAGCTACCGCCCGGCTGTTTTCACCGCTGCTGTAGCGCGCCCTTTAGCGCTTTTTATATGAATGCCGCGGCATAATGCCGGTCGTACACGCCATACTAACCTTGGCAGGACAACCTTGGCTCCAAACTTTGGAGCCCGCGGTACCGGTGCTGTTTTAATTCCCCTGCACGTCCTTGGCTCTGCGCCGCTCCAGGCCCCACGCATCGTTAAACACCAGCACCCCCAGCAGGATTACCGCCGCGCCGGCAAACTGCATTGCGTCAAAAGTTTCGTTAAACATCAGAAACCCCAGCACCCCCGCCATGACCGGTTCAATAGAGACACAGGATTCTGTCTGGCTCACCTCTATCCTCTTTACCGAGTACATGTACAGGAAAAAACCCAGTACCCCGGGGAACAGCACAAGGTACGCAAAGGCCAATACCTCGACGGTCCCTATAGCCGCCTCCCCCATTTCCCACGGATATGAAAAAGCGATTAGGAACAGCGCCCCGACGGCAAAATTGTAAAACACCGTTGTAATGGGATGATAATCCCTGGTAACCCTCTTGGCGAACAGGGCGGATATTGACACAAATAGACCGGTCAAAAGGCCGTTTACTATTCCAAAAGCATTCAGGTCAAGAAAGGCCGCGTCGTACACTTTAACCAGCAGCGAGCAGCCTGCTAAAAGCAGCATAAGCCCGACTACCTTGCCCCTATAAACTCTTTCCTTGTAAATCACCGCCGCCAACAGCGTTGTGTAAACAGGGTTTGTGTACGTAAGCATTGACGCAATGGCAAGGGTTGTATGCTTCATCGCATAGCTGTAGGTGATGTACCCCAGGGCGGTGCCGAACAGGCCCATGGGTACTATGTACTTTAGGTCCTTCTTCCTGACATAAAAAAGCTTCCTGTCGTAAAAGAGTATAATAACGGCGGTGGCAGCAGCCATTAAAGTGGTGCGGTACGTTGACACCTGGAGGGGCGTAAACCCCGCTTCGTAAAGCGTCCGCACAAAAATGCCCGATGTGCCCCATACAATACCGGTAGCAAGGGCGGTAAAATGTCCCCTGTCAAGATTCATTCAACTTTCCCTTCTCTCCGCGTTTTCGTTACTAGTCCGTTACCAAGTAATTATACACTCCTCCCAAGGCGTCTGCAACCTCTCTCTCCCTGTCGTGGCAGGTAAAAAGGATAATCTGCCTATCCTTTGCTTCCTCAAAAAGGTACCGCATGACATTTTCAAGGCGCCGGCGGTCGTACTGCACAAAGCTGTCGTCCAGAAAAAGAGGAAGCTTTCTGCCGCCGGACACAAGTTCGGAGGCGGCAATCCTCAGGGCAAAATACAGCTGGTCGATGGTGCCGCCGCTTAAAACCTCCGCCTCCACCCGCCGTCCCGTTTCGGGGGCGGTGGCCAGTATCTCCAACTCCCTGGTTACCTGCAAATCGGTGTACCTTCCTGCCGTAATCTTTGAGGTTATCTCGTTAACCTTGCAGTTTAAGGCCGGCGCGAATTCCCTGTGCACCGATGTCGAAGCCTCCCGTATGACCTCCAACGCAATTTCCGCCGCTTCCCGTTCGTCATTAAGCCGCTTAAGCCTTTCCCTGGCACCCGACAGTTCCTCCTCCATTTCGGGAAGGCTTGAGATTGCCTGCTCCAGTGCCTCCAATCCTCCCCTGGCCTTTTCCATGCCGGCCAGTAAGCGGACTTCCTCTTCCATTATATGCCGGAGCCTTCCCTCCCAGTATTCAAGGTCCTCCCTTCCAAACCCGGCGGCACCGGTGGACGGTATCCCGTCAGATACGTCGGCAGCACCGGCGGGCGGTATCCCGTCAGATACGTCGGCAGCACCGGCGGGCGGTATCCCGTCAGATACGTCGGCAGCAC
>DASRVG010000227.1:0-6057 GCA_035655175.1 Clostridia bacterium
CCCTTGTCTTTTCCGGAAATCAGTTCAACCGTATCCCCTTTTTTTACATGCATTTTTGCTTTGCCTTTCAAAACAGCCACCTCCTTCGTTAAAGAACTTCAGGTGCAAGAGAGATGATTTTCATGAAATCCTTTTCCCTGAGCTCCCTGGCAACGGGGCCAAATATCCTTGTTCCCCTGGGTTGCTTGTCGTCCCTTATTATAACTGCAGCGTTCTCGTCAAATTTTATAACGCTTCCGTCAATCCTCTTTACTCCCCTTGTGGTCCTAACCACCACCGCTTTTACAACGTCCCCCTTCTTCACAACACCGCCGGGCGTTGCATCTTTAACGGTGGCAACTATAATATCGCCCACATTGGCGTACCTTTTTCTCGAACCCCCAAGGACTTTTATGCAAAGCAATTCCTTGGCTCCGGAATTATCCGCCACCCTAAGGCGGGATTCAGATTGTATCATCGGAAATACCTCCTTCCGGCAAGCATATTGAGTTATCGTGCCTTTTCGATTATTTCAACAAGCCTCCAACGTTTTTCCCTGCTCAGGGGTCTTGTCTCCATGATTTTTACCCTGTCCCCTACCGAGCATTCATTGTTCTCGTCGTGGGCTTTAAATTTCTTTGTCCGTTTTATGGATTTGCCGTACAGCGGGTGTCTTACCAGGGTTTCCACCGCCACTACTATGGTTTTGTCCATCTTGTCGCTTACCACTTTGCCAATCCTGACTTTCCTGTTGCCCCGTATCATAGACCCATTTCCTCCTTCCCTGAAAAGGTGTTACGCTTTAACCTTCTTAAGTTCCCTTTCCCTTAAAACGGTTTTTATCCTTGCAATGGATTTTCTTACCTGTTTTATTCTCATGGGATTATCCAACTGTCCCGTAGCAAGTTGAAACCTGAGGTTGAAAAGCTCTCCCTTAAGCTCCTTAGCCTTTTTTTCCAATTCCTGTTCGGTCATTTCCCTAACCTCTTTAGCTTTCATTTGCTTCACCACCCACTTCATCGCGTTTTACAAATTTACATTTGATAGGCAGTTTATGCATGGCAAGGCGCATTGCTTCCCTGGCTACATCTTCGCTTATGCCGGATATTTCAAACATGACTCTTCCGGGCTTAACCACTGCCACCCAGTATTCCGGCGACCCTTTACCCGAGCCCATCCTGGTCTCGGCGGGTTTTTGCGTAACGGGTTTGTCGGGAAATATTTTTATCCAGACCTTTCCGCCTCTTTTTATATGCCTGGTCATGGCTATCCTCGCAGCCTCAATCTGATTTGAAGTAATCCATCCCGGTTCGGTAGCCTGCAGACCGTATTGACCGTATGATATAGCATTGCCTCGGGCTGCTTTTCCTTTCATTCTGCCCCTTTGAACCTTTCGGCGCTTGACCCTTTTGGGTATCAACATTTGGCCTTCCTCCTCCCTTACAAGTCCCTAGTTTTCGCTCTTGGTTTTACCCAGGATTTCCCCCTTGTATATCCATACCTTCACCCCGATTTTGCCGTAGGTGGTATCCGCCTCTGCAAAACCGTACTCTATGTCGGCCCTTAGCGTCTGCAGCGGTATGGTGCCTTCGCTGTATCTTTCGCTCCTGGCTATTTCTGCTCCTCCCAGCCTTCCGGACACCATTGTTTTGATACCCTTGGCTCCCGCACGCATGGTGCGCTGTATGGACTGTTTCATGGCCCTTCTGAAGGAAACCCTTTTTTCAAGCTGGGAAGCGATGTTTTCCGCAACCAGCTGTGCATCCAGTTCGGGGACCTTTATTTCTATTATATTGATGAATACATTTTTCCCCGTCATGACCTCCAGTTCTTTCTTAAGGTCATCCACTCCCGCGCCGCCTTTGCCTATTACCATTCCCGGCTTGGCGGTAAATATGGTAACCTTAGCCCGGTTGGCTGCCCGCTCGATTTCCACTTTGGAAACACCGGAAGTATAGAATTTGTTTTTAATGTATTTTCTTATTTTTTTATCTTCTATCAGAAGGTTCGAAAAATCCCTTTTACCCGAATACCACTTTGAACTCCAGTCCTTTATTATCCCGACCCTGAGCCCGTGGGGATTGACTTTTTGGCCCACTTAGCTTTCCCTCCTTTTTACTGTTTTTCACGAAGCACCACGGATATATGGGTGCTTCTTTTGCGTATCAGGTTTGCCCTGCCCTGGGCCCTGGCCTTGTACCTCTTCATTGTCGGCCCCTGGTTGGCGTAAATTTGTGCAACATACAGGTTATCCCTTACCATATCGTGATTGTTTTCAGCGTTGGCTGCCGCCGATTGTATCAGTTTCTCGGTTATTCTTGCGCCCTTTTGCGGCATATACCGCAGTATTGCCAAAGCTTCATCTATGCTTTTACCCCTTACCTGGTCCAAGACAACCTCGACCTTTCGGGGTGATATTCTGATATATCTTGCATGAGCTTTTGCTTCCATCGTTAAACCCTCCTTCCCTCTACTTGAGTGCCGTTGACCTTTCGGTATGGGAACCGTGCCCCCTAAAGGTTCTGGTTGGCGCGAATTCGCCCAGCTTGTGACCCACCATTTCTTCAGTTATATAAACGGGGACATGTTTTCTTCCATCGTGCACCGCTATGGTATGGCCCACCATTTGCGGGAATATGGTAGATGCCCTCGACCAGGTCTTCAGGACCTTTTTCTCGTTCTTTTTGTTCATCTCTTCTATTCTCTTTAAAAGTTTAGAATGGACATAGGGTCCTTTTTTCAGTGACCTTCTCATGAACAATATTTCCTCCCTTCTCTTCTTACTTCTTACGACGCTTAACGATAAACTTGTCGCTGCCCTTGTTCTTCTTTCTTGTCTTGTATCCTATTGTGGGTTTGCCCCACGGTGTAACCGGTGCCGATCTGCCCACCGGGGCCTTGCCCTCACCGCCGCCGTGCGGGTGGTCAACCGGGTTCATGGCGGAACCCCTGACGGTAGACCTAATTCCCATGTTTCTCTTCCTGCCGGCCTTGCCTATGGTGATGTTCTCGTGGTCAAGGTTGCCTACCTGCCCCACCGTCGCCCTACACTCTTGCCTAACCATTCTAACCTCACCGGAAGGAAGCTTGATCTGCGCATAATCCCCTTCCTTCGCCATAAGCTGAGCCGAGTTGCCGGCGGCCCTTACCAGTTGGGCTCCCTTCCCGGGCTTTAATTCAATATTGTGTATTACGGTACCCACCGGAATGCTGAAAAGGGGCAGTGCGTTGCCCGGTTTTATGTCCACATCCTCGCCGGATATCACGATGTCACCCACGTTCAGTCCCAAAGGTGCGATTATATACCTTTTTTCGCCGTCCGCGTAATTCAAAAGCGCAATATTCGCACTCCTGTTGGGGTCATACTCGATGGTGGCAACCCTTGCCGGTACCCCATCCTTGTCCCTTTTGAAGTCTATAATCCTGTATTTTCTCTTATGTCCGCCTCCCCTGTGACGAACAGTTATCCTGCCGTGTACGTTTCTGCCTCCGGACTTTTTCAGGTCGGTCACAAGGGATTTTGCCGGTTTATCGGCAGTAATCCCAGAATAGTCCAAAACGGTCATATGTCGTATTCCCGGGGAGGTGGGCCTGAATTTTTTAACCGCCATTGCGTTTCCCTCCTTACATTTACATTCCCTCGAAGAACTCTATTTTTTTACTGCCCTCGGCAAGCTTTACAAAAGCCTTTTTCCAGCTTGCCTTCCTACCGATGTTTCTGCCCATCCTTCTCATTTTGCCCATGTAATTTACAACATTTACCCTTTCCACCTTCACATCGAACAACTCTTCCACGGCCTTTTTTATTTCTATCTTGTTGGCCTTTCTGTCTACCACAAAGGTGTACTTGTTCTGTTCCTTGTCCCTCATGCTTCTCTCGGTAACAATAGGCCTTATAACTATATCCTGGGGAGCCTTCATTTCCCGTACACCTCCTCGACTTCCTGCACCGCATCCCTGGTTATTAAAAACGTATCATACTTCAATATGTCATATACGTTAAGGCTTCCCGCAAAGGCTGTTTTTACCCCGGGGATGTTTCTTGCCGATTTTGCTACCACCTCGTCGCCACCCTTGACCACTATCAATGCCTTTTTATCAACGTTAAGATTCTTGAGCATGGCGGAAATAAACGCGGTCTTGGGCCGGTCCATAACAAGGCTGTCCAATACCTTAATCTCATTGTTGGCCGCCTTTGAACTGAGGGCCGAAAGCATGGCATGCCTGCGCATTTTCTTGGACAGTTTTTGTGAATAATCCCTGGGCTTGGGGGCAAAAACCACTCCCCCTCCCGTCCACTGCGGCGAGCGGATGCTGCCGTGTCTTGCCCTGCCTGTGCCTTTTTGCCTCCAGGGCTTCCTGCCGCCTCCCCTTACTTCCGCCCGGGTCTTTGCAGACTGGATACCCTGTCTCTGGTTGGCCAGGTATACCTGCACCGCCTGATGCAGCAGCGGCCGGTTCACCTCGGCGCCAAAAATCTCATCCTTAAGGTCTATTTCCCCTACCTGCTTTCCTTCTGTATTATAAACTGCTACTCTAGGCATAACCTTTCCTCCTTTCTACTAGCCTTCTTATGCTTTGACAGAATTCCTTATAACCAGTAAGCCGCCCTTGGGTCCCGGCACTGCGCCCTTCAAAAGCATAAGATTGTGCTCCGGGTCCACCTTTACCACTTCAAGGTTCTGTACTGTAACCCTCTCGCCGCCCATTCTTCCCGGCATCTTTTTGCCCTTAAAGGTTCTTGACGGGGAACTGGAGCCGCCCATAGAACCTACTCCCCTGTGGTACTTTGAGCCATGGGCCATGGGACCGCGACCTTGGCCCCACCTTTTTATAACACCCTGGAAGCCTTTACCTTTGGAAGTCCCTGCCACGTCAACTTTTTCGCCTTCCTTGAACGTATCAACCTTTATTTCCTGGCCCACTTCGTAATCCTCGGGATTTTCTATTCTAAACTCTCTTAAAACCCTCTTGTACTCAACCCCGCCCTTGTCAAAGTGACCCTTTATGGGCTTGTTGACTCTGGCCGGTTTTACATCCTCAAACCCCACCTGTATTGCCGAGTACCCGTCACTTTCAACCGTCTTTTTCTGTACCACCTTTACGGGCCCCGCCTTTATTACGGTAACCGGTATAATATTTCCGTTCTCGTCGAACACCTGTGTCATACCGAGTTTCCTTCCCAGAATACCTTTCACCATCTGTTGCACCTCCAATATTATTAGCGGATTATCCCCTTTTAGGGAACAATCATAATATCCTACAGTTTAATCTCTATATCCACACCGGCGGGCAGGTCAAGCCGCATAAGCGCATCCACCGTTTTGGGATTTGGATTGTGAATATCTATAAGCCTTTTGTGAGTCCTTATCTCGAACTGTTCCCTCGAATCCTTGTACTTATGGGGAGCCCGAAGTATCGTTACGACATCCCTTTCGGTGGGCAGCGGTATGGGTCCCGATACCTTGGCGCCTGTTTTTTTCGCAGTATCCACTATTTTGGCTGCGGACTGGTCAAGGGCCGAATGGTCAAAGGCCTTCAGCCTTATCCTGATTTTTTGTTTAGCCATCAAATTTACCTCCTTAAAATCGCACGTTTTTGTTTACGCGCAACCCGGTCTCATATACACTCATCCAGGCGTTTTGAAGTTTTTTTTAAACATAAGTGCATACAAAACCAAAGTCGCCCCATTCTAGATGTGGACATACTCCTTGGAAATTTCCCGAAAAATATCGGCAACCTTCCATATCATCGCCTGCTTGCTGCAACTATTTATTCTATTATAACAAGCAAAAATTATCAATAGCTATTTAATTGGCAGCTGTCAGCCGGTAAATCACAGGCCCTGGCAGGTACCAGTTGCTTGGTGCCTCCGGCCGGTATCCGGCAAAGGCCGGGGAAAGCCGGGGGGCTTTTGCCCCCTTTAGGCTCCCCCAACCGCTTTGTGCCAACCATTTAGAGCTGAGAAGTGAGAGATGCGACCTCATCTCGCTCCCCATTTCCCATTTACAGACACGAGAACCGTCCCCCTGTCTTACTCCAGTACCTTGGATACTACCCCCGCTCCTACTGTCCTTC
>DASRVG010000228.1:0-2759 GCA_035655175.1 Clostridia bacterium
GGCGTACTTGTCAGGATTTTTCAAAAAATCCACTATGTCTTTAATGCTTTCCTTGGCTTCCTCATTCCCGGCGACATCGCCAAACCCTACATCGACGTCCTTTACCGTCTCGCACTGCATGGTGGACAGTTTGTCCACCGGGTCCTTGTACCCCGGAACGGTTCCCCTGTTCATTATCCTTGAAATACTCCAAACCGACAGGATTATTATACCGAAGACCAACGCCATTCTTAGGGCTGACATAAGCGCGCTGTTTCTTGCGCCTTCTTCCACTCTTACGCCCATAACCAGCATGCTTTCTTTAAAGTCCTCGCTCCTCGGGTTCTCGGTTACAAACCTTGTCCCGTCGTCAAGCTCACCCTCCAGGCTGGGGCTGTCGCTCAAATAGACCACCTCGACGCTTCCATTCTTCGCCTTTTCTACAAAATCAACATATGTTATCCTTTCTATATTTTTAACGCTTTGACCGTAGTAGTATGCACACAATACTGCAACCGTAAGCAGAAGCACGATGGCAACCATTATGGATATTCTTTTGCGCCTCATCTCATCACCCTTCTGGTTTACATAATGTCCTAAAACAATTATAAACGTTATTGGCTGCACAGTCCATGGATGATTTTTCATGCTGCGCTTTAACTCTTTTAACACTTTTGCCGTATACCCCATAGAATATTGTAGGTGAATTTTTGTGAGGTGAATGAAATGGACTATTCAAGAGAGATTCTTCTGCTGCTGCTTTTAAAAAACCTGATGACCAATCCATACCGCAGGGCCAGCATAGACCCGCGTCTGGTACCCAGAATAAAAAGAAGCGGCAACGAAAGAATCCCTATAATACTCTACCATAAGGGCCACAGCCTCTCCCATATGGAAAAATGCCTCTGCCGTCATCCGGATGTAAAATTAAAACACCACCTGCCCATAATAAAGGCGGTAGCCCTGGAAGTTCCCGCCCGAATGGTGCATGAACTGGCCGTACTGGACGAAGTCGAATACGTAACCTCCGACACCAAAGTGTTTATACACATGGACGTGGCAAGGGAAACCATCAGGGAAGACCGCGTGGACCCCATTAAGTATACCGGTAAAGGTGTAGGCGTGGCGGTCATTGATACCGGTGCGGCTCCCCATCCTGACCTTGTAGAACCTGATAACCGGATAATCGCCTTCAAGGACTATGTAAATCAAAAAAAAGAACCCTATGACGACAACGGTCACGGCACCCACGTGGCGGGCTGTATCGCCGGCAACGGTTCTGGATCGGATGGAAAATACTCGGGTATTGCCCCGAAGGCCAACATCATCGCAATAAAAACCCTAAACAGCGAGGGCAGTGGCGATTCTTCCGATGTGATAGCCGCAATCCAATGGGCCCTTGACAACAGGGCACGGTACAACATAAAGGTTCTAAACCTCTCATTGGGTTCAAAACCCCAGTCCCTTTCCTATTCCCCCATCGACAAGGCGGTATCGGCGGCATGGGAAAAGGGCATGACGGTCATATGCGCCGCCGGCAACGAAGGACCTGGCAGACAGACCATTTCCTCCCCCGGAATTTGCCCGGAAGTAATCACGGTAGGCGCCCTTGACGACCGGGATACCGCCCACACCAAGGACGATATCATAGCCAGCTTTTCGAGCAGGGGACCCACCAAAAGGATGGTGGCAAAACCGGACATAGTGGCGCCTGGAGTGAACATTATTTCACTGGCGGTTCCGTCCAGGGATAATGTATTGTATAAATCCCTTTCGGGCACCTCCATGGCAACGCCCATTGTATCCGGCTGTGCGGCCCTTATACACGAGATGTTCCCTGATTATACCAACCAGCAGGTTAAGGAACTCATGATGTCAACCGCAAAGGACCTCAATTACCCTTCCTATGCCCAGGGAAAGGGGCTTATTGACCTTGCGGCCATCGTTAAGGCCCGCGAAGGGGGTGTCACCTATTAATAGAAGAGTTCAACAGGATGCGGCCGAGATTATGGGACTGGTTGCAAAGAGCCTTCACGATAAATACGTTGCGCCCTTTGAGGAGGCCATCAAAAGCCGCGGTGAAGTATTAGACCAGAACCCTCCTCCCGAGATTGGGCTTCTGTCCGCACTTAAGCCCTTTGTGGACGATAGGTGCTGCTCCGTTATAGACAAGCTTGTTTCATCGTACAGCCTGGCCACTTTGGCAAAGGCAATGGCGGAGGACCTGGTAAACGCCCGGGGAGAAATTTCTCCCGGTGTCCTTGCCGGCACAAGACCGAGTGCGGAGAGAATGGCCCAGGTACAATTTCCCGTATTAAGCATTTTGCTCCCGCTGATAATTCTTTTATTTTTTACAGAAACACACTAGCCCTTTATGCGTATAATATAAGAGTAGATGGGAGGTATGGATTTGAACCAATTTAACCCGGAATTGATAAGCGGTATGCTGGAGAAATATTCGCACATGAGCGAGGAAGAACTGTTCCAGGAGGCCAAGAAAATTAAAGAAGCATCCGGTAAGAAAGAAATCACCGAAGAGGACAAAAAAAAGCTGTTTGCATTTGTAGAACCCATCCTTTCAAGGGAAGAAATGGAACAGCTCAAGAATTTGCTTAGGTCCTTCGAATAACATATCCTAACCAATAATGGCAGCAGGACGGCTGCCATTATTTTTTGTTTTTTGATGGCATTTACGCCGCATATGCATATAATGTACAGATAGCATTTTTTGGAGGGACGCTTATGGAATCCAAAATAAACGAGATGTGTGAAAAATGCCA
>DASRVG010000229.1:0-6437 GCA_035655175.1 Clostridia bacterium
AGGGACAGGATAGTATGGGATGTGGGGCACCAGTCATATGTACATAAGCTTCTGACAGGGCGGTACCAGGATTTTTGTACCCTAAGACAGTTCGGGGGAATATCGGGGTTCCCCAGGGTTGATGAAAGCCCCCACGACGTATTCGGTACGGGACACAGTAGCACCTCTATATCCGCTGCGCTGGGTATTGCCGCGGCCAGGGACCTTAAGGGTGAAAAGTTTTCGGTGGTGGCTGTTATAGGCGACGGTGCGATGACCGGAGGCATGGCCTTTGAGGCATTGAACCACGCCGGGCACCTGCAAAAGGACATTACGGTGGTGCTGAATGAAAACGAAATGTCAATAGCCCAGAACGTGGGCAGCCTGTCCAAGCACTTAAGCCGTATTAGGACCCATCCCCGGTACTTCAGGGTAAAGGAAGACATTGAGTGGCTGATAAAACGCATTCCTGCGGTGGGTAATAGCATGGCCAAGGTTGCGGAAAAGGCAAAGGACAGTATCAAGTACTTCCTTGTGCCCAGCATGCTGTTCGAGGAACTCGGGTTTACATATTTAGGACCCATTGACGGGCACGACATGGTTCTGCTTAAGGATGTTCTAAAAAGGGCAAAAATGCTAAAGGGACCGGTTTTGATACATGTCGTAACGAAGAAGGGCAAAGGATACCGACCGGCTTTAAACAATCCCGACCGGTTCCATGGCGTGGGCTGCTTTGAAGTAAAGACCGGGGAAATAATCAAGGATGGAAACGGGCAGAGCTACTCATCAGCCTTTGGCGAGGCAATGCTGGAGCTGGCAGCCGAGGACCCAAAAGTGGTCGCAATAACCGCGGCCATGGCGGATGGGACGGGCCTTTCGGAGTTTGCGCATGTCTTCCCGGACAGGTTTTATGACGTGGCCATAGCCGAGCAGCACGCGGTTACCTATGCGGCGGGCTTGGCAAGGGAAGGCTTTAAGCCGGTATTTGCCGTGTATTCAACTTTTTTGCAGCGGGCATACGACCAGGTTATTCACGACGTCTGCCTGCAAAACCTGCCGGTGGTGTTTGCCGTGGATAGGGCAGGAATAGTAGGAAATGACGGGCCCACCCACCACGGGGTATTCGATTTGTCATATCTTAGCCACATACCCAACATGCAGGTGCTTGCACCCTGCTGCTGCAGCGAAATGAAGGAAATGTTGAGGTATGCGCTAAGCAGCGAAGGGCCGGTCGCGATAAGGTACCCAAGGGGAGAAGGCCGGACGGTGAAAGGCTACACTCCCGGCCCGTTGGTAAAGGGCAAGTCGGAAATGGTAAGAAAGGGCAAAGACCTGAGCATTATTGCCGTTGGAAACATGCTGCCGAGGGCATGCAGGGTGGCGGAACAGCTTGAAAAGAAGGGTATAAAGGCGGGTGTGGTAAATGCCCGGTTTGTCAAACCTGTCGATACGGAAATGCTGGCGGAGATACTGAAGGATTATGACAGAATAGCGGTGCTGGAGGACAATGTTATCCGGGGCGGATACGGCAGTTACTTGCTGGAGCAGATGAATTCGATGGGCTTTGATGCAATGGACTATAGGATAAGGCTCTTGGGCTTTCCGGACGAATTTGTTACCTTCGGTGACAACGAAAGCCTGTACAGGGCTTACGGGCTGGACGATACCGGTATATATTACAGTTTGCTGGACCTGGCAGAAGGAGGAAAGGGAAGTGGCATCGGCAAAGAAAAGGTTGGATACGCTTCTGGTGGAAAGGGGGCTGTTTCCAAGCAGGGAAAGGGCTAAGGGAACAATAATGGCCGGGCTTGTAAGGGTGAACGGCAAGGTAATGGACAAGGCTGGGACCAGGGTCAGCGAGGATGCGGTGATTTCGGTAGATGAGGACCCCATTCCCTATGTGGGAAGGGGAGGACTGAAACTGGAAAAGGCCCTGGAACACTTCAAAATTGACGTTACCGGTTATACAGCCGTTGATATCGGCGCCTCCACCGGGGGTTTTACCGACTGCCTTTTAAAACGGGGTGCAAGGAGAGTGTATGCCATAGACGTGGGGTACGGCCAGCTTGACTGGAGGCTGCGCCGGGACCCGAGGGTTGTGGTTATGGAGCGTACCAACATTAGGTATGTAAAACCGGAGGACCTGGGAGAGAGCTGTGACATAGCGGTTATTGACGTGGCTTTTATTTCCCTTACGCTGGTACTGCCGGTGGCAAAAACGTTATTGAGACCCGGAGGGAAGATTATTGCCCTTATTAAGCCGCAGTTTGAAGCGGGACGTGAAAAGGTGGGCCGCAAGGGAATAGTAAGGGACCCCCTGGTACACAGGGAAGTGATACAAAAAATATATGGCTTAATTTTAGATATGGGCTTAAAGCTGAGGGGGCTTACCCATTCCCCCATAACAGGAGCCGAAGGAAACATAGAATACCTGGTATATGCGTGCGACGAAGAAAACGAAGGCCCAGGCGATGAAAATGTGCAGGCAATTATAGAAAGGGTTGTAGAAGAATCTCGCCGCATATGCTGACCGAAATGGAGGAAAAATGGAATTTTTGTAGAATGTTTTGATGCGAGGAAGGAGTATTGAGCAAAAATGCAGGAAAAGGCCATTAAATTCGATACAATAGGCATTATTCCCAACCTGCAAAAGTCCGGCAGCCTTGAAGTAGCGCGGGAGCTGATAAAATGGCTGGAGGATAAGGGCACCCGCGTGCTTTTGAACGAAATAACCGCCAGTGAACTGGAGATGCCGGGCTTGGCGGAAAAGCCGTCGGAAATATATAAAACATCCGATTTCATAATAGTACTGGGCGGCGATGGGACGCTGCTCTCGGTTGCAAGACAGGTGCTTTGGCAGCAGACGCCGATACTGGGTATCAACCTGGGGCACTTGGGCTTCCTCACCGAACTGGAACAGGACAACATGTACGACGGCCTGGAAAGGATAAGGAACGGGGATTACCGGGTTGAGAAAAGGATGATGCTGGAGGCGGTCCTTATAAAAAACAACATGATAACCGACAACTTTTGGGCGCTTAACGATATAGTGATATCAAAGGGGTCCTTTTCAAGGATTATTCAGCTAAAGACTTTTATAAACCAAAGTTACGTAGAAACCTATTCGGCGGACGGAATAATCATTTCCAGCCCCACAGGCTCGACCGCCTATTCCCTGTCTGCGGGCGGGCCAATCCTAAGTCCCGATGTTGCCGGCATGGTTATTACTCCAATAAGCCCGCATATGATGAGTTCCAGGTCAATAGTAATATCCGACAAGGAAGAGGTTAAAGTGGAGGTTGTCGGCGATAAAAACGATGTCATGCTGACCATAGACGGGCAGCAGGGCTACAGGCTGAACGCGGGGGACTTAATCATTGTGCGAAAGTCAGAATTTTCCGCTAACATGATAAAGCTTAGGGATAAAAACTTTTATGACGTGCTGAGGACAAAGCTCAACGAAAGAAGGTAGAAGAAAAAGGAGGTTGGCAAATGAAGATTGCCCGGCATGCCAAGATTTTGGAACTCATTGAAAGCAAGGAAATAGAGACCCAAGAGGAGTTGGCGGAAGAGCTCAAGGCCTGCGGATTCAACATAACCCAGGCGACGGTGTCGAGGGATATCAAGGAGCTGAGACTTATAAAGACCTTAAGCGACACCGGCAAGTACAAGTATTCTACCATCAAGCCCCACGACAGCGATTTGGCGGACCGGCATGCTAAAGTATTCAAAGAATCGGCGCTTAAAGTGGACTATGCCATAAACATAGTAGTCGTAAAGACAATTCCGGGGGCTGCCCAGGGGGCTGCTGCAGTTATTGACGCGCTTGACTGGCCGGAAGTGGTTGGAACAATAGCCGGGGACGATACCATATTTGTTCTTTCGAGGAATGAAAAAAACGCGGTGAACACAATGGAGAAATTAAAGAAACTCATGGGATAGAAACGGGGGCCGGTAATACATGCTGTTGGAACTTAACATATCCAATTTTGCACTCATTGATAATGTATGCCTGATGCTGGAGGATGGGCTAAATGTTCTAACCGGGGAGACCGGCGCCGGGAAGTCCATAATAATAGACGCGGTAAACATGGTACTGGGGGAAAGGGCGGATACCGACATTATAAGGACAGGGGCCGACAAGGCTGTGGTTGAAGCCCTTTTTAAATGTGACGACATTGAGGGGATTGAAGAGGTCCTTAAGGAGCTGGGCATAGACCTGGACCGGGACAAGATGCTGGTGCTCGTACGGGAAATAAGAAGCGGGAGGAGCATAAGCAGGATAAACGGAAGGCCGGTGCCGCTGTCCAGCATAAGGGAAATAAGCCGGCATATCATAGATATTCACGGGCAGCATCAGCACCAGTCGCTGCTTGATGTACAAAACCATATAGATATACTTGACCATTTCGGCGGATGCAGGGTACTGGAGCAAAGGAAAAGGGTGGCATCGCTGTACCAAAGGCTTCAAGAGCAAAAGAAAGCCCTGGAAGAGGTAATGCTTAGCGAAATGGAAAGGGAGAGAAATATAGACCTTTTTTCATACCAAGTGCAGGAGATAGAGGCCGCAAGGCTTAAAGAAGGGGAAGAAGAGGAACTGCTGCGGCAGAGGGAGGTATTGGCCAATGCGGAAAGGATATTCCAGTCGCTGGCACAGTCCTATGAACTGCTGTACGGGAACGACCATAGTACAGGCTTAAGTATAATAGACGGCTTGGGCCAGGTGGATCAGCTTCTTGCTCCCTTCAAGGAGATGGATGAAAGAATAGGCGGTTTTTATAATGCCATAGAATCCTGCCGGGTATCCCTTAAGGAAATTACAAGGGATATTAGGAATATGATTGACGGTTTCGAGTTTGACCCCGATATGCTGAATGCCGCCGAGGAAAGGCTTGACCTTATTAACAGGTTAAAGCGCAAATACGGCAAAACGATAGAAGAGGTGCTGCAATACTGGCGCTGTAAGCGTGACGAGCTGGAGAAGCTTAAAAACAGCCAGGTGGAGCAGGAACACATGAAAAAAGAAATCGCCAAAACGGAAAAGGAAATGGAAAAGGAATGCGCTTTGCTAAGCGAGATGAGAAAAGAGACGGCAAAACTTCTTGCCGATAAAATCACCGGTGAAATTAAAAAACTTGGCATGAAAAGCGGGGCATTTGATATATCGATGGAGAGGGCGGCGGGGTTCACAAGAAAGGGTGCCGATACGGTGGAGTTTTTATTCAGCGCAAACCTCGGTGAACCGTTAAAACCTTTAAGCAAAATAGCCTCCGGCGGAGAAATGTCAAGAATCATGCTTGCTATAAAAACCTGTCTTGCCGAGACCGACAGTATTCCGACGCTGATATTCGACGAGATTGATGCCGGGATAAGCGGAAGGATCGCCCAGGTGGTGGCACAGCAGTTGGCCAGTGTATCCAAGCAGCACCAGGTGGTTTGTGTTACGCATCTTCCGCAGATAGCGGCAATGGCGGACAACCATTACCTTATTAGCAAGGAAGAAAGGGACGGTCATACCTATACAAGGTTGGAGCTGCTAAACAGGGACCAAAGGGTCAAGGAACTGGCAAGGCTTCTTGGGGGAGCGAGGGTTACAGACCTTACCATAAAGCATTCGGAAGAAATGCTCAAAATGGCAGAAAATTTTAAAAAAAGCGCGGTTTAGGGCATTTATTTGAAGATTACTGCTCAAAACACAATATTTTTATAGCATAATTAGTTTTTCAAAGGGTTAACTTAACTATATATAGTTAAGTTAAATTTATTTTTGGAGGTGGGTCAGGAAGGGTTCTTGGGCTTGGGGAGCGTGATACAGCTTGCGGAGCAGGCAGAAAGCTGCAATTATTGTTGCCGTTGTAGTAATGGCCATAGTATCTGCAGCCCTATTATCGGATATTTACAGGATCGTTTCAATGCCCGGGGAATACCTGGTGGTGGAAGGGGAAGAAAGAACTCTTGACCTAATACTTCCCATCAGCATATTTGCCACAAGCGAAAGCGAAGGGATATTAAAGCTTAACGGCATGGAAGTTACCACCGGGGGCACAAGCATAAGCAGCTGGAATCCACTTATTATACAGACCAGTGCCATAGGCGGCGGTACAATTGAATTTAGACTATTCGGGCTTATACCCATTAAGAAACTGACGGTGTCGGTAGTATCACCGGCGAGGGTTATCCCGGGAGGACATTCAATAGGAGTAAAGCTTTATACCCAGGGGGTACTGGTGGTGGCACTGGCGGACTTTACCGGCATAGACGGAAAAAGTCATAACCCGGCATCTCAGGCCGGGATTGCGGTAGGGGATTCGATTGTGAGCATAAACAATATAAAAGTCCGGGATGCCGACCATGTAATACAGCTGCTGGGCGGGAGCAAGGGCGAAGAAATATCCATTGAAATTAAACGGGGGAAACAGAACCTGGTAAAGACTGTAAAATCGGTTAAAAGTCAGGAG
>DASRVG010000230.1:0-4339 GCA_035655175.1 Clostridia bacterium
GGAAGAAAATATTATTATGGCGGTGAAATTGAAAGCACATCAAAAAAGACAAAGCCATTCGGAAGGCAGAAAAGCAAGCAAGGGCAAAAGGGTGGTGCACTGACCAGGATCAAGAACTTCCTGGATGAGTATTTTTAGGAAAAGGTCTTCATAGGGATAGCGAAGTACCGGATTGAAGTGCCGAGTATAAGAAGGGGGTTACTGGTATGCTGGAATTTGATATGGAAAACAATCAATTTGCTGTAATCAAAGTAATTGGAGTTGGCGGTGGAGGCAGTAACGCTGTCAACAGGATGATCGATGCCGGGCTTAAAGGGGTAGAGTTTGTAGCTATAAATACCGACAGGCAAGCCCTCTTATTGTCAAATGCCTCCCAGAAGATACAGATAGGCGAAAAGCTCACTAAGGGGTTGGGAGCGGGAGCCAACCCGGAAATAGGCCAGAAAGCGGCGGAAGAGAGCAGGGAAATCATTCAAAATCTAATACAGGGTTCCGACATGGTGTTTATAACAGCCGGCATGGGAGGCGGTACCGGTACCGGGGCCGCCCCGATAATTGCGGACATTGCAAAACAGCTTGGAATACTTACGGTGGGGGTTGTGACAAAACCCTTTACCTTCGAAGGGCGCAAAAGGGCGCTGCATGCCGAGGAGGGTATAAAGGACCTTAAGGAGAAAGTGGACACACTGGTCATAATACCCAACGACAGGCTGCTGCAGATATCCGAGAAAAAGACTTCGATAATTGAAGCCTTTAGGACGGCCGATGATGTACTGCGCCAGGGGGTCCAGGGCATTTCCGACCTAATAGCGGTACCCGGCCTGGTTAACCTGGACTTTGCCGATGTGAAGACCATAATGCTCAACACCGGGATGGCCCATATGGGCATAGGCTGCTCCAACGGGGAAAACAGGGCGGTGGAGGCGGCAAAACAGGCAATCCAAAGCCCGCTGCTGGAGACCTCCATAGAAGGAGCAAAGGGGGTTTTGCTCAATATAACCGGCGGGCCCAACCTGGGACTTTTCGAGGTGAACGAAGCTGCCGAGCTTGTGTCACAGACGGCGGACCCGGATGCCAATATAATTTTCGGTGCGGTTATTGATGAGAACCTGAAGGATGAGATTAGGATAACCGTTATTGCCACCGGTTTCAGCGGTGACAAGCCCAAGAAAGTGATCAGCGAAAAGGCAGAAACCAAGGACAGGGACAGCATGTTCGGGGACTATGAAGGAATTGACCTGGATATACCGACCTTTTTGAGAAAGAGTAAAAGTATAAAATAAAATTCAGGTCATGGGTAAAAGGCCCAGGGTACCGGAGTAATTAAAGGCTTGTTGGTCGAAGGTCACAGTTGGCAATTGGCAGTGGGCGCTGCTTGCTTGCGGGCGCGTATTAAGGTTCATGAAGTTTAAAAAATGGCTGAAAGGAATGGAGAATATACTTGGTTTCCGTTCCTTTTTTGATTCTCGGGAATAAAATGTTAGTATGGTCTTTAATTCGGCTGTCGTTTAAGACCATAATAAACCGGGTTGGGGGGTGTATTATGAGGATACTTATAAACTCACGGCCGGGCTTTTGGACGGGGGACCTGGAAAGGTATGCCTTACTAACCGCAAAGCAGCACCTGGACCCGATAGGCGTCCAATGTGAGTTTGCAGGCGGCGGCGGAAAAAACCAAATAACAATAATGCTGGACGAGGGAAAGAGCGACAATCCGAATACGAGGGGTGTCGAAATAGTGTACAGCCCCGACAAACCGATAAACGAAAGGCTTGCAAAATGCATCCTGGACGGCATTTGCAGCAATACTCATTTCATGAACAGGGGGATCAGGGCCGGGCATACGGCCTGGGATGTTCATGTAATATGCGGCTATAAAACAAACGCTTCCGACAGGCTGGTTCTTGCTGATGAAAGCCGGAAAAGAAATATTGTCTGGGGAATCTTGGAGGGTTTGAAGGAATGTTTGGATAGACAGCCGCTCAGCAAACGACAAAATTTTGTTCCTGCTTGAGTTATAATAATCATACAGAATAAGGGGAGTGAATAGTAATTGTAAATAGAGATTAATATCGCTTGGCAATGTAAGCCGGGGGTCAATATGGATATTTACGTGGACGTGCTGCTGGTGGAAAACATTTTGATGAACTACATTATACTGTGGCTTACTTCCATAACCGTTAAGGCGCGTGCCGGGAGAATAAAGATGTTTGCCGCTTCGGTTGTGGGGGCCATGTACGCCCTGCTTATTTTTTTCCCCGGGTACAGGGTACTGTACACCACCATAATGAAGGTACTGCTGTCTTTCCTGATAATAATAATCGCCTTCACCCCGGCACGGTTCCGGGAATTTTTGAAACAGCTTTCGGTGTTCTACCTGATTTCGTTTATCCTGGGCGGGGCGGTGTTCGGGCTGTTCTATTTCACCAATATCGGCACGATAACCGCTGACGGCATATTTCTCATCAAGGGAATTCCGTTGTCGGTACTGGCGGTGGCGGGACTGGTTACAATAATAATTACAAGGCTGTGCCTGGTGCCGCTTTATAACTACCTTGAGAGAAGGGCGCTGTATCACAGCTTCACTATACGGGTAGGGGAGAGGACGGCGGAAACGGTGGGCCTCCTGGATACCGGAAATGTTCTCTTTGACCCCATCTCGAACTACCCGGTAATAGTGGTTCAGTATTCTGCGGTTAAGGAGCTGCTCCATGAAAGAATCCGGGAAATATTCGAAAATAACCTGGAGGGCGACCTTGAAAACGTATACCAGGGGTTTAAAGAGGCAAACTGGGTGTCAAGGATGAGGCTCATACCTTTCAGCTCGCTGGGTAAGGAAAAGGGGATGCTGCTGGGTTTTAAAGCGGACGGGGTGACCATTGGGAGCAGGTGCCTGGAAAACGTAATTGTGGCGGTGTATTCCAAACCTTTGTCGGAAAGCGGAGAATACGCGGCTTTAATAAATCCCGAGCTTGTGAAATAGGAGGGGAGCCCGTGGCTGGTATGCTGCGCCGATGCAGGCTAATTGTTCATATATACCTGTTGAAGGTTTTTCATTGTTTGCGGATATTCCCTCCGGCGCGGATATTCTATATCGGGGGCAGCGAAGCGCTGCCGCCGCCGCTGAGTGCCGACGAGGAAAATTTTCTTGTTGCCAAACTGAAGGAAGGGGAAAAATCCGTTCAGACCATACTGATAGAAAGAAACCTTCGGCTGGTGGTTTACATTGCAAGGAAATTCGAAAATACCGGCATATGCGTTGAGGACCTGATATCCATTGGCACCATAGGGCTTATAAAGGCGGTAAACACCTTTGACCCGGACAAACAGATAAAGCTGGCTACTTATGCATCAAGGTGTATAGAGAATGAAATTCTGATGTACATAAGAAGGAACAGCAAGCTGAAAGCGGAGATTTCTTTCGACGAACCGCTCAACATAGACTGGGACGGGAATGAGCTTCTGCTTTCGGATATACTCGGAACAGAAAACGATATAATATTCAAATGCCTGGAAAAGGAAGTGGACAGGGAACTTTTGGGGCTTGCGATGAAAAAGCTCAGTGAACGGGAAAAAAGGATTATGAAACTGCGGTTCGGACTGGACGGAGGCAGCGAGAGAACCCAGAAGGAGGTTGCCGACCTTTTGGGCATATCCCAGTCCTACATATCAAGGCTTGAAAAGAGGATAATAAAAAGGCTCAAAAAGGAGATAAGCAGGATGGTTTAAAACGCCGGACAAGAGGGCTTTTTATATGCAAAAACTGCCAGCTGCATGGCGGTTTTTTCATGTATAAAAGAATCCGGGGGGTGGAATAATCACAGATGTCAGTTGATAAGCGAAAGAAGGTCGATGCAATGCACATGAACAAGGTGGAAATCTGCGGGGTTAATACTTCAAAGCTGCCGGTGCTTACCAACGAAGAAATGAAGGAACTTTTCGAAAAAATGCATAAGGGTGATAAGAGCGCCCGGGAAAAATTCATAAAGGGCAACCTGAGGTTGGTTCTCAGCGTTATCCAGCGGTTCAACAACAGGGGTGAATACCTGGACGACCTGTTCCAAGTAGGATGTGTCGGCCTTATAAAAGCGATAGACAATTTCGACCTGAGCCAGAACGTGAAGTTTTCCACCTATGCCGTTCCGATGATTATCGGTGAGATACGAAGATATCTAAGGGACAACAATTCCATCAGGGTGAGCCGATCCTTGAGGGATATTGCATACAGGGCGCTGCAGGTGAGGGACCAGCTTATAAACAAGCATTCAAAGGAGCCCACCATATCCGAGATATCCAAGGAACTGGACATGCCCAGCGAAGAGGTGGTGTTTGCACTGGA
>DASRVG010000231.1:0-2443 GCA_035655175.1 Clostridia bacterium
AGCCTGCCGGTTTGACGCGATACAGGACTTTATGGTAAACAGCCTTGCCTGCGAAGGATGCGGCACCTGCAGTGCCGTATGCCCCGATAGTGCGGTTACCATGAAGGATGAGCTGACGGGGTGGAATTATGTTTCGCTGGGAGAGAGGGAGAGGGTATTTTCCCATGCAAGGCTTGAGATAGGGGGGGAAGGCTCGGGAAAACTCGTAACCAGGGTGAGGAAAAGGGCGCTGGAGTATGATGAAAAGAATGAACTGGTAATAATCGACGGGTCTCCCGGGATTGGATGTGCCGTAATCGCGTCAATCACAGGCTGTGATGCGGCGCTGCTTGTGACCGAGCCAACTTGCTCAGGATTGGAGGACTTAAAGAGAGCCCTTTTGGTGTGTGACCATTTTGGGATACGGGCCTTTGTTTGCATAAACAAGTATGACTTGAACGAGGGCATGGCCGAAGTAATCCAAAATTACTGCCTCCAAAAGGGGTACAAAATGGCGGGCAGGATTCCGTACGATGAGAAAGTCTTGGAGGCCCTTAAGGCCAAAAAGCCGGTGGTCCTGTACAGTGGCAGCCCGGCAGCTGCAGCCATAGAAGAATTGTACGTGAATGTTATGAACTCTATGTAATCGGGGACGTTCCTTATACCACTTTAGGTCTACCTTGAAGTAGAGGTGTGTCCCCATTCCACTAAAGGAGGATGGACATGTTAATAGCGATAGCTAAGGAAGGAAATCAAGTTTCTCAGCATTTTGGGCATTGCGAGGGTTTTGAACTGGTTGATATTAATGGCGACAAGATAACAGACCGTGAGACTGTGCCCAACCCTGGTCACAGGCCGGGTTTTCTGCCGGTATTTTTGGCCCAAAAGGGAGTGAAGGTGATAATATCCGGTGGCATGGGCGGCTCCGCCCAGGACCTTTTTGCCCAAAACGGTATCGAGGTTTACACCGGTGTCCAGGGGAATATTTCGGATATAGTTGCTTCCTACCTGGCGGGAACCTTAAAGTCAGCGGGCGGAGTATGTCACAGCCACAGCTTTGAGGGGCACTGTGGGGAGTAAAAATGGAATTTATCGAGGCGTCCCGCTTGCCTGGTATGCAGCAGGATTGATATAATAAAACCGGTAGCAAATGAAGACGGCGTTGAAAAAGCGGGAGGGAAAAGCTATGCCTAGACCGGTAAAATGGAGAAGGGTTAGTATGCTGCCCCAGGAAAATTACTTTGCACCGGGGGGCAGGGAAAGCTGCGGGCAGGAGGAAATAATACTCAAGGTTGAGGAACTGGAGGCCATGAGGCTTAAGGACATTGAAGGATTAAATCAGGAACAGTGTGCCGAAAGGATGAATATTTCCCGCCAGACCTTTCAGCTTATAATAGACAAGGCAAGGCGTAAAACGGCCACAGCCCTTGTGGAGGGCAGGGCCATTAGGATAAAGGGCGGAAATTACACCGTAAATATATGCAGCTACAGCTGCTCAAACTGCGGTAACCAGTTCAATGAACCCTTTGAGAAGGAAAGAGTCTTATGTCCCCGATGCACATCGGAAGAAGTAAGGTGTATCGGGGAAAGCAGCTTTTGCAAGAAACGCTGCGGAAGGAATAGATGCTGCCGATGACTAAAAATTGCATATCATCTCCAGCTCTTTTCCTGTAAGGGTTTCCTTCCGGAACAGCTCCGAAGCGATTTTTTCCAAAAGGTCGATGTTTTCTTTCATTATATCCTTTGTTTTCTTGTAACACAGGTCAATAATTTTCTTGATCTCCCTATCTACAAGGGGCATGGTGTCCCCACCGCGTTCGTACCTGTAAATCCTGTTTCCAAGGTCTGACATGCCCAGTTCGCATACCATCTGCTGGGCGATTTCATTGGCTTTACTCAGGTCATCCTTCGCCCCGGTGGTGATTTCGCCGAATACTGTCTCCTCGGCGGCTCTGCCCCCCAGCAGCGTACAAATCTTGTTTTGCAGTTCGTCCCTAGTATGCAGGTAACGGTCCTCATCGCTGGAGTTGAGAACGTATCCCATGGCCTGGCCCCGCGGTACTATTGAAATCTTCTCAACCGGATTGTTTTTCAGTATTCTACCTATCAGCGCATGGCCGGCTTCGTGGTAAGCAACAACTCTTTTTTCCCTTTCCATAACCGAGGTGTTCTTCATCTGAAGGCCTATCAGCACCCTCTCTATGGCGTGATAGAACTCCTCGGCCGTTATCAAGGATTTATTCTTTCTCACCGCCAGGATGGCCGCCTCATTGGCTATGCTGGCCAGGTGAGCCCCGGATACGCCGTGGGTTTTGCGCGCAATATCGGCTATATCCACATCCTTGCCCAGCGGTTTGTTCCGTGTATGCACCCTGAGTATCTCCTCCCGGGCTTTGACATTCGGGTTTCCTATGAACATGTGCCGGTCAAAACGCCCGGGGCGCAGCAGTGCCGGGTCCAGCAT
>DASRVG010000232.1:0-24893 GCA_035655175.1 Clostridia bacterium
GCAAATCCATCACCAATGAATACCTAAAAAGTTTGGGTCTAAAGTCAGTATCCGAAAGATATTCATTAGTCCATTAATATCTTTTCGAACCGCCGTATGCCGGACGGCACGTACGGTGGTGTGAGAGGACGGGGGTTAATCACCCCCTCCTACTCGATTTTGAATTGTGCAGAAATAGGGGCGGTTTTGTTGAAAATGCCGGCAGATACGATATAATTATTTTGTACAGGAATAAACTTCAAAACCAAAAATTGTGGGGGCATAAAATGCTCAGCCTGCCCGGTTACGTGATTCAAAAAAAGATTAAAGAGAACAGCAGGACAAAGATTTACAGGGGATATAGGGTCCGGGGGAGGATGCCGGTAATTATTAAGGTTATTGCAGAAAAGGCAGACATCACCGCCGGGGTTTCCGGATTCGTTAATGAACTGGAGATACTGCAAGACCTATCGATTGAGAGTATTCTCGTTCCCATCGGGATTGAAAGGGTCGGGGAATCCTTTGCCCTGATAACGGAGGACACCGGTGCCGTTTCCCTGAGAGAATTAATTGACAGCAGTCCTTTGGACCTCTCATCCTTTTTTGATATTTCCATCCGGCTGGCGGATATCCTTGGCGCGCTGCACCAAAACGGAATAGTTCATAAAAACCTTAAGCCGGAAAACATTCTTGTCCAACCGGATACCGGAAAAGTCTACATAGTGGATTTTGGCAAAGCCGTGCGCTGTTCAATAAAAGCCGAAGGGCCTTATGATTATCGCGACGATTACCGTTCCCTTGGGTCAGTGCTGTACGAGATGCTTAGCGGCCGGACTGTATCACAAAGCGCTTATGACCGTCCGGATGCCGGTGCCGCCGGAGGGCAGGAGGCACTATTTGCTATCATTGATAAGCTGCGGTCCCAAAATCCCGATGACGGGTATCAAAGTACCTATGGACTTGTTAAGGACCTGGAGGAATGCAGGAGCCAGTGTGAATTAACAGGGCATATTGAGCCCTTTCCCTTGGGACGAATGGACGTACCCCCGCGCCTGAAACTGCCTCCAAGGCTCTGTGGAAGGGAAGCAGAAGCGGAGGCATTAAAAACCTCTTTTGCACATGCAAGTGCCGGCCAGGGCCAATTGGTCCTGGTGAGCGGGTACGCCGGTGTTGGTAAGACAATGCTAATAAATGAAATACTAAGACCCATTGCAATGGAAAAGGGATACTATTCGTACGGCAAGTTTGACCAGCTGCGGCAGAACATACCCTATGCCCCCATCGCCGCTGCCCTTGGCAGCGTGATAAGGCAGCTTATGACTGAAAGCAGCGAAAGGCTTGAAAAATGGAGGAAAAGGCTTCTCCGCGCTGTAGGGTCCAACGGTGCCGTGCTTACAGCCCTTATACCGGAACTGGAAATGATAATAGGGCGCCAGCCGCAGGTGGAAACGCTTCAGCCAAAGGAGGCACAGAACCGTTTTCTTACGGTATTCGGAAACCTTGTAAAAATTTTTGCAATAAAGGGCAGTCCCATTGTAATATTCCTGGACGACCTGCAGTGGGCGGATTTTTCGTCCTTACAGTTAATAAAATACCTGTGCAGTGATACCGGCCTGAAATATTTGCTTCTTGTGGCTGCCTACCGGGATAACGAGGTAACCGACGGGCACCCGCTGGTATCAACCCTTGAGGAAATCGAGGCAGAAGGGATTCCCGTGCAGCGAATTCACCTTGAATCCTTTGACTTAAGGGGAGTCACCCGTTTTATCGAAGGGGCCCTTAACTGTTCGGGGGGAAAAACCGGCCGGCTTGCCGGGGTTTTGTACCGGAAAAGCTACGGTATTCCGCTGTTTCTGGGGCAGCTGTTGAAGTCCATTCATGCCCAACACCTTTTAACGTTCAATATGCACAAAGGCTGCTGGGAATGGGACCTGGAGTCAATACAGGGGCTCCAGGTACCGGGCGATGTTACGGGGCTTATATACGGCAAAATGAAAAAACTCACGAAAAAGAGCCGGGAAGCCTTAAAGACCGCTTCCTGTATCGGAAACATATTCGACCTGGAAACCCTGGGTGCCGCCTGCGGGGATACACAGCATGAGGTGTTGCGGCTCCTTCTTCCGGCGATATCCGAGGGACTGATTCTAACAGCTTCCGGCTCTGAAAAGGGGCTGCCGGTACCGGATAACGACCTTAAGACGCATGTATATGAATTCCTGCACGATACCGTCAGGCAGTTGGCATATTCGCTGCTAACGGAGGAACAAAAGAAGAATATCCACGTAAGGATTGGGAGGCACATTCTGAAAAGTGCCGGACAGGGTGATATGGACGATAAGATGCTGACTGTACTGGACCACCTGAACCGCGGCCTGGACTTGATAAGCAGCCCGGCCGATAGGTTAAGGCTGGCCGGTTATAACCTGGCCGCAGGTCGGAGAGCCAAAGCATCGGCAGCCTATGATTTGGCGATAAACTGCCTCGAAGCGGGCATAAAGCTTCTTCCGGAAGATGCATGGAACAGCTGCTATCGCATGTGTTATGACCTCCACCTGGAGCTTGCCCAGTGCAAGTACCTGGCGGGGGATACGGGCGCGGCTGAACAGCTGTTTAATACGATTCTCAGGCAGGCGGAATCGGAGCTTGAAAAGACGGATGTATACGGCCTGAAGATGGAGCTGTATGCCGGAACAGGGAAATACTCCGAGGCTGTGCAAATAGGTATAGATGCCCTGAAAAGTTTGGGGATGGACCTTCCCGCCCGTCCCGGTATGATTGACATCGCCAGGGAGGTCCTGGTCTATAAATGGTACATGCGCAACAAAAAAATAGAGCACCTGGCCGAACTGCCGGAAATGAAAAACCCGGTACAGAGAAAAGTGGCCCAGCTCCTTATAAAGCTTATATTGGCCACCTGTACAAGTCACCTGGATTTATATGCCTTTGCCATCATAAAGGCCGGAAACCATTCGATAAAGTATGGCAATTCAGAGATAGCCTCGGTGGGGTACCTCGGTTACAGCATAACAGAAGGAAGCGTGCTGGGCAACTACGCAGCCGGACACCGGCTTAGCGAAGTGGCGGTAAGGCTTGTAGAAGAATACGGGAAAAGCTCGTCTAAATGTATAGTGTACTTTACGGTAGGGGCATTAATATACCATTGGACGATGCACGGGAAGGAGGGCCTTGAATACCTATACAAGGCGTTGAGTTTTGCCATCGAAGCTGGGAATGCGCTAATTGCGGGATATTCATACTGTGTTATCCTGGAAAACAAGTACCTTATGGGAACGGCCCTTGATGAAGTATTGGAAGAAGCCGGACTATGCAGCGATTATGCCAGGAAGATGAAACATGAGAATCTTGCTATAAATTCGGAGGTTTACCGCAGTTTTATTTCCACCCTTACCGGCCAAAGCGAGGGATTTTATTCGACACCGGACGATATCCCCGATGAGGACAGCTTTATTGAACTGGTAAAACGGGACAAGGCGTCGCTGGCGGCATATTATTTTTCCAACATGCAGCTTTCGTACCTGTCCGGCAACTACCGTGAAGCGCTGCTTTATGCCGATAAAGCCGAAGGCTGCAAAGATGCAATAATGGGGTTTATGATATCTGCGGACTGTAATTTCTATCACTCCCTTTCGATTGCCGCGGTGTATAAAGAACTGTCTCCAAAAGACAGGAGGCGGCTTATGAGAGTTCTTAAAAAGAATCAAAGGATAATGAAAAAATGGGCGGACAGTTGCGGGGATAACTTCCTGCACAAATACCTCCTGGTCCGGGCGGAAATGCTTCGTGTCCTTGGCAGGAAGCGTGAAGCGGAACCCCTATACGATAAAGCCATAGCATCGGCACAGCAAAACGGTTATGTCCAAAACCAGGCCATCGCCTGTGAATTGGCTGCAAAATTCTATGCGTCGGAAAGGCGGCAGAGAATTGCAAGGGCCTACATGGGTGATGCCTACCGTTTGTACCGCGAATGGGGTGCAATAGCGAAGGTTCGGGACCTTGAAAAACGCTATCCCGACATGCTTGGCGGGATGATGCTGGAGGAAGGGAAAAAGAAGCACAATTCGATGGAGATAATAAAGGATATCCTACTGCTGCCCGGCATAAGGAAGGGCAAAGCCGAAGCTAGCGCCGGTACCTACGACATCCAAAGGGCCATACGGGAAATTTCGGAACAGGCAGATTCCTTTGAACTGCCCGAGAACTTCCTTGAGATAACGATAAAATGCATCGGTGCAAGCAGGGGGTACCTGATACTGGAAAAGGACGATGAACTGTTTATTGAAGCGGCAAGGGGACGGGAATGCGATATTGATGACGGTGCCGGGGCCATTCCCCTTGAAAAGTGCGACTTTCTTTCAAGGCAGGTGGTAAGATACGTGGCCCGGACTCTTGAACCGGTTATTATCGATAACGTTGAACAGGCCGGGATATTTGCCCGGGACCCGTATATTGCGAAAAAAGAGGCGAAGTCAATAGCCTGTATTCCCGTGCAGCTTCAAAACGTCCCGGTGGGGGTCATGTACTTGGAAAACAATGCTATGCCGGGGGTATTTACCGACCAACGGCTTGAACCGCTGAGACTGCTGGCAGGGCAGATGGTATATGCAAAGGCGCTGCAGCGGTTCATCGAGCGGGACGGGCCGGATACAAAGGGCCTTTTAGGTTTAATGCCGGTTGATACCCTTACCGACAGGGAGATGGAAGTGCTGAAAATGATGTCAAAGGGGATGTCCAACAAAGAAATAGCCGGAGAGCTGAAAATGAAGGTAAATACTGTAAAGACCCATATAAAAAACATATATGGAAAACTTCAAGTAAACAGAAGAATCCAGGCGGTGGCCAGGGCGAAGGAACTAGGCATTTTATAAAGTGTATATAAAAATTGTTTCTTATCACCCGTTCGGGTGATGTTTTTTTGGGCAATATTCCTTATTCTATATATTAATGGAGGGGTTGTTACCCGATATATTAATGGAGGGGTTGTTACCCGATTGTTGGACATTTAACCATAAGGGATGATGGTATGACTGTTAAAAAGTATGTACATATTTACCAGTGCAAACCGGGGGATATCGTTGCGGAGGATATTTTTGATAGATATGGCTTTCTCGTGGCACCAAGGAATGAAGTTATTAACAGACAAGTTATTGAAAGGCTGAAGACTTCCAGGGTACGCCAACTGTCGATATATGAATCGGGGATAAAAAAGAAAGCGGAGAAATGAGTACAGGGCGATTAAACCTGATACATTTTTAACATATGGAAAACAGGTGATATACAATGAAAGACCAGGTTTTTAAATCTGTTTCCCTGGTATTAATTACAGGCGGTGTTATTGTATGGCTGGCTGCCATTATTTTTTATGGCGTAGAAGGTATGGAAAACGCATTTTTTATTTTTATTACAAGCCAGCTATTAATAATACTATGCTGCGCCTTGGTTATCCGGGCATTACACCAACAGGCCAACAGCGACAGTTTAACCGGCGTATCCAACAGGAGGCGGTTTTTTTCCAGGATGGCCGGAGTTTTTGGGCAAAGGCTGCCCATTTCCCTTATGATGATTGACCTGGATAATTTCAAAAGGATAAACGATACGTACGGGCATTTGGTAGGCGATGAGGTTCTGAGACAGTTTGCCCAAATACTAAAGAATAATACGAGAAAAACCGATTTGGTGGCAAGGCTTGGGGGAGAGGAGTTTGTTGTAGTCCTGCCGCTGACCCACTATGAAAATGCTGTAAGGATGGCTGAAAGAATTCAACAGGCCGTTGAAGCCAAAACTTTTATATGCGGCTCTACTGTCGAAAAAATTACTGTAAGTATCGGTACCGTAACTTCCAAGTTCCCGATGGACGCCGACTATTTGCTTAAACTTGCCGACAAGGCATTATACAAGGCCAAGGAGAAGAGAAACATGGTTGTGGCCTATGAACAACTGGAAACAATATGACAACCACCTCGTCCCCTTATTGTGAAATCGCCGGCTTTTTAAGCCGGCGATTTTTGAATGTCCGGTGTCATTGAATAAACGGGCCGTTTCAGTGGCAGGGCATACAAGAAAGCGTAAGCTTGTTGCGGCTGCCTGTTGGTCTGCCGGAAGAAATTTTGATACCTGCTGCAAAGGCGGCTGAAAAATTAAAAACAGCAATTATTCAAATAAAAAAAGCAATAATTACATAGTTGAGGGCAAATAAATTTGATAACATCAATATAATATACATCATTAATTGGCAGCAACATGAGGTAATAACAGTTTACTTATGCTGCGGGAGATGCTTGGAATATAAAGGTAAAATGAATAGGAGGATTAAAAATGAGAAGAAAGCTTATGCTGTTTTCGTTTTTCCTGTGCTTCGTACTTTTGCTGACAGCCTGTGGAGGCAGCTCCGCCCCGGAACCCGCCGGAGGAGAATCCGCAGCGGAGGAAGCGGAAGTATCAGGCGGCGAAGCACCTGAAGCAGAGCCGACCAAGGAGAAACCTTCCGGCGTGCCCGGTCCAAAATCAGGTTTTGAGAAGATTAACGATATAGCGGATGCGTGGAATGCACTGTACAGCCAAAACGAGAAAGCAATCAATGATTATGAAGGAATGCCCATCCTGGAACTGGTATCGCCGGGGCGTGCATTTGTTACCGGTGTTCAGTACGACCTTCTTAACATGGACGACAAAGACGGCCGTTTCGAAGGAAAGCTTATGTTTGCCGGGTTTGACGGTTTTGTTGAAAAGGCAGGGTCTAAGTTTACGTTCGGCCATGACTATGTATTGGAAAAAGACGGGCTTGGCCCCTTTGCAAATGCCGGCGACCGAAAGGTGGAAAACGGTATCTTTGATACGGATAAGGAATTCTACCAGGCGGAAAGCTATACCGAGCGCGGCGGCACCAAGATACTGCGCCAATACCATGAATTCAAGCGGCTTGGCGATGGCAGTATGATTTGTTTTGATTTTAGCGGCAACGCTATAGATGCCAAGGGCGACGAGAAAACGTTCAATATTTTTACCTTCATCCGAAGCGGCAAAGACCGTTATGACTTTGTAATTGCCAAGGCAGAAATAGGCCCTGAATTCAATATAGTTTCCCTTGCCAATGAGGGGGACATGACAAAGGAAAGGGCGATAGAAATTTTTACGGCGGAAGGGTACAGCATAGACAAAACCGGTGGCATCAAGGACGGTAAACTGTTTGTAGATTAACGGGAACCATCCCCTGCTGCAATAACCGACAGCCTTGTCCCCTTATTGTGAAATCGTCGGCTTTTCAAGCCGGCGATTTTTTACGCAGGCAATAAAGTCGATATGGAAAAGGACGGTTTTAAACAGTATAATACTCTAAAGGGGAAAGAGGGGTGAAAGCGTGGCCAAGCTTGGTAAACCGGGGAAGTCCAGTGTAACTGTGCTAATCGTTTTAACTCTTATAACTGTTTTGCCCGGCTTTATTTCCGGACAGGCTCGGCCTGCCATGGAAATTCAACATAGGTTTGAGGGAATCTCGGAAAGCGAAAAGGAAGTACTGGAAACCCTTTTTGTGCTTTCACAGGAAATAGAAGAAATGGACCGGGAACAGCAGGGCATTACGCGGGAAATGGAAGCCCTTGGGGAAGAGGTCAAAGTCATTGCTGAAAAGATAGAAAACCGGCAGAGGGATTATAAAAACAAACTGGATGTTTTAAAGCAGGTTCTTGTCAGCTACCAGAGAAACGGCCCCGCCTCCTATTTAAGCATAATACTAAGGGCGGACAACCTTAGCTCTTTTTTGCGAAGCATAAATATAATAAGGGACCTTACACGGAATACAAGGGAGCTTCTGGAATGCTTTGAGCAGGACAGGGAGCGGCTTATGGCAGAGCGGGAGGGCCTGGCGGAGAGAATAGCGCTGCTGGAAGCCAAGGGGGAAGACCTTGAGGATGCAATGGCAAAGAAACGGCGGCTTAGGGAGGAACTGGAGGCCTATTTGAATTCCCTCAAGGAGGAAGGGGACCATTATAGGGAGCTGCTGGCCAACCTGCAGGACATGTGGGACCGGATAAAGGAACTGGTTTCGGATATTATTAATGAATTCAACAGTATTATAAGGGAGGGCAAGTTCCCGATAGAGGAATTGGACTTAAAATTCAGTTTGCTTGGTGTAAGGGGCACTATCCGTGAGGAAACGCTAAACAGGGTCTACAGGGAGAACTCAAACCTGGACGAAATAGTATTCCATTTTTACCCCGGAAGGGCCGAAATAGAAGTTCCTGAAAAGCAGCTGGTGCTGGCAGGCACGTTTATCATCGAGGGAGGCAGCGCCTTGGAATTCGTGGCGGAGGAAGGCAGCTTTTACGGTATGAAACTGGAACGGGCATCCCTGGATGAATTGTTCCGGGATGGGCATCTGTCCATTGACTTTGGCGTTTTTTTGGATATCACCCTTCAATCGGTTAAGGTCTGCGACGGTTACCTGGAGTTTACGGTAAAGCCTTTATTATAGCATACTGTGGCAGGGGGGAAAAGCATGATAGAAGCAAAGGGAGTATCCTTGAGATACCCGGACGGTACACTGGCACTAAAGGGTATAGACCTGGAAATTGGCACAGGGGAACTGGTGTATATCACGGGACCCAGCGGCTCCGGCAAGACAAGCCTTCTGAAACTGCTGATGGGGGTTGAATACCCTACTTCAGGGTCCCTGAAGGTGATGGGCCAGCCCATAGCCAAGGGGCAGGAGGGCAATATAAGGCGTCTTAGAAAAAGGATTGGGCCCGTCTTCCAGGAGTTCAGGCTTATACAGGGAAGGACGGCGTTGGAAAATGTTATGATGGGGATGCGGTTTTTGGGTCTACCATACCGGCAGGCAAAGGAAAACGCCCAAAGCGCATTGGCCAGGCTGGGATTGGAGCACAAGGCCCTGTCCATGGTGGAAAACCTGTCCTGGGGAGAGGCCCAAAGGATTGCCATAGCCCGGGCGGTGGCAAGAAAACCCCGGCTTATAATGGCCGACGAGCCCACCGGCAACCTGGACCATGATAACGCATTAATAATACTGGACCTGCTAACTTCCTTCAGGGATACAAACATAACCGTAATCATTACTACCCATGCCACACACTTGATTGGGAGGCAGGAGCATGCTACCTTTATACGGATGGACGGCGGGAGTATTTCGGTGGAAAGACGGGGGAAAGCCTATGAAAAAAGCCTTGTATAACGCGCCTTATTTTATGAAGGAAGCCGGGAGGGTCCTTTGGCAAAACCGGCTGTCCGGCATATTTTCGTTTTTGAGCACAGGACTTATATTATTCATCCTGGCGGTTATAGTAACGTGCTGGAGCGTCGGCAACCTGTTGATTAAAACCATGCAGGACGAGGCGGAAATAAGCGCATACCTTGACCAGGACATTGGAGAGGAGCAGGTATCCGGGCTGGTTGAAACCATAAAGGGCATAGAAGGGGTACAGGATGTGAAGCTGGTTGACCGGGAGGAGGCTTACGGCAGAATGAAAGAGATTCTGGGTGAAGAGGCCGGCGTCCTGGGACTGTTTGAAGAGAATCCCTTTGAGGCTTTTATAGAAGTAAGAATTAGCCTGGGTGAATTGGGAAAAATCGCGGAAAGGGTGGAAGGCTTAAAAGGGATAAGTCATGTCAGGGATAACAGGGAAGTCCTGGAACGTGTTCAAAGCATCACAATCGGGCTAAAGAGGTTTGGTTACCTCATTATTGCCGCAGTGGGCATAAGCACGCTGGTGATAGTATCCCATATGATTAGGCAGGGGATTTACAACAACAGGGTTCAAATTGGTACTTTAAGGCTGTTAGGGGCCCCCGAAAGTTTTATCGGTTTCCCCTTTGTACTGGCAGGGCTTCTGCTTACGCTGGCGGGCGGATTGCTGGCGTCCTTTGTTATTGTATTCCTGATAAACAGGGCATACAGCGCCATGTCCGGTTCGCTTCCCTTTATTCCACTGCCCGCAAAAAGCCAACTGGTAACAGGGTTGGTCCTTTTCGTTTCATCTGTAAGCATCCTATTGGGGGTTTTGGGCAGTTTGTTCGGAATGCGCTCCACAAAATAGAATGATCCGGAAACTGATTGTTTTATTGGATGGTCAGCCATAGGGCTGATATTTTTTAATTTGCATCCAATAAATAGGGATACAGGAACAGACTGCTTCGGCAAAAAATGCACAGGTTTAATATATTACGGCATTGCTTGATGAGGAACACAGGGAAGACCTTATTCGAAATTAGGAGGAATTGGGAGATTTATGTAGAAAAATGGTTTAAAAATGGTAATATTGATTAGGGGTCGGAGCGAGTATGCATATTAGTCTTAGCAAAGTGAAAATTAAAAAAGAACAAATTTTAGTGTTTTCATACGTTCTTTCTGTCGTGATAGCAATCGTTGTATATAATACCGGCGGCACCGCCAAGGTGTATGCAAACCTAATGTACATACCCATTGCCGTTGTTGCATCCGTTCACGGCAAAAAACAGGGCATTGTCCATGCGGCAGTGAGTGCACTGCTTATAGGGCCTTTCATGCCGTTGAACGTGGAGCTCAGTATTAGCCAGGCTCCGATAAACTGGGGCCTGAGGCTTGTAATATACGTGACAATTGCTTTCGTCATCGGTTTTTTCTCCGATTACTATAGGTGTGAATACGAAAAGAGCAGCAAGAAGGATAAAGAGATATTTGAAGCCCAGATGGCCACCATATATTCCCTGGTCAAACTGTCGGAATCCAGGGATTACGATACCGGTGCCCACGTGGAGAGAGTGGCCGTGTTCTGCGAACTTCTTGCACGTTATTTGCGAAGCATCCCCAAATACAAAGACTATATAAACGAGGATTATATAAGTAACCTGGCCAAGGCAAGTCCCCTTCACGATATAGGCAAGGTTGGCATACCTGATGAAATACTGCTCAAACCAGGAAAGCTTTCCAAAGAAGAGTTTGAGATTATGAAGAACCATACAACTATCGGGGCAAACACCCTGAAGGAGGTTAAAAAGAGGTATCCGGACAATAAATTCCTTGAGCTGGGGATAAATATTACTCTTTTTCATCATGAGAGGTGGGATGGTACCGGGTACCCTCATGGGATTTCGAAAGAGGAAATACCCCTGTCGGCAAGGATAATGGCTATAGCGGATGCGTATGAAGCGTTAAGGTCAAAGAGGGTATACAAGGATGCCTATACCCATGAAGAAAGCCTGGAAATAATCAAGCAGGGCGCCGGCACTTTTTTCGATCCGGAAATGGTGGGTATTCTTATTCAAAACCAAGCTGAGTTCAAAAAAGCCTTTGAGAAGTACAATTCCTAGCCGTGACCACTATATGTCCTTTCCTATCTCCTTCAGCATGCTTATATAAAGCAGCAGTTCTTCCCGGGATGCAACGTTTAGCTTCATGTATATGCGTTTGTTATGCGTTTTTATCGTGTTAATGCTTACAAATAGTTTTTTAGCGGCTTCCTTTGGAGTATAGCCCTCTGCATAAAGGTCAAAAACCGTCCGTTCGGACGGGGACAACGTTTTAATGTTTTCTACAAATTCATCCAAAAGGGATATGGAAAGTTTTCCTTTCATTGCCTTCCGGTACAGTTCCTTGTTGTGGGACTTCAGGTGTTCTATTAAATTGTCTATCTCCGGCACTTTGGTTTTGGGCGCCTGTTCCAGGTCGGTGGATTTTATAATGGCAAGTCCCCTGGCGATGGGCTTTAGGAATTTTCTGCTCAGGATAAAGGAAGCTATGATTCCGATAATAGCCAGCAGCGCCAGCGAAGAGAACAATAACAGGTTAAGCCGGGAGATTATGGCCACAATGTCCTCCTGCGGGACCATAATGGCCGCCGCCCAGTTTTCATGTGAAAAGGCGGAGCCTTCCGGATACAGCTTTATCGGGGCATGTAACCCGAGAAACAGGCTTACGCCGTTTTGGGAATAGGAGTGAAAAGGCATGTCATTATCAGTGATTTCAAGGATACCGTTGTTCCTCAACACAGTTTTTGCAGAGTAACCCCCTGCAAATAAAGACCTGTCGAAGGCCAAAGTATTTCTGTACATGGGAGAAAGCGCACAAAACAGGCGGCTGTATATGCTCCTTTCCGGCATGTGAGACAGCTTGAAAAGCATATCACTTATTTCAAAGCCGCATACCCCGAAAACGGTGCCGGTCGAGTCTATCAAGGGTACTGAACAGAGCATTACTTGCTCGCCGGTTCCCTGCAGCGTAAAGGGGGAGCACCAGTAATACAGCCGGGCCAGCGGAAGGCCGGGGTTGGAAGCAGCAGCCGCCATTGGAGTATGATAATAGGGGGCATTTTCTATATCGAATTCCATCTGCCACTGGGCATGGAGGCTTAAGTAATTACGGCGCCCTATGCTGGGGAACCCCCGGAAAACTATTATGGTTGGAGTGGATGAACTAATGATGTTGGGCTCCATATTCTTAAGATATAACCCGGCCCGGGAATTTTGCGCGTTATCAAGGGCGGGGTTAACGGTGGCGTCCAGTATCAGGAAGGCCCCGCTGCTTTTCGAAATTTGCAATGTAAGCAAAGCCCTGTCATACTGCCTTGACAGAATCTCTTCCAGCACCTCCGGATGCCGGTGCAGGTTTGAAACGGGTATACCGAGGTCTTTCAATTCTTTTTCAATGGCATCGGACACTGCCTTTGAGAATTCCACCGACTGCTGGGAAATTTGGCCGTAGCGCTGAGAAATTTCCTGGGAGGCGTGCAATAGTTCGTTTTCTACTATCATCTTACTCTGGGTCAGTCCCGCCGTGAAGGTTCCGGTGGCCAGCATTAGCGCAACGGCGCCGGTGATTATGGTAAATACCAGTATCACCAAAAGCAAAAAGAGCCTGGGCCCCATTGGAATACCCAATGTTCCGGTTTTCATGAGCTCCTGTTTTATCAATCCTATTCGTTTTCGTCTTTGCGGGGATACCATGTTTTTCACTAGGAACAGCCTCTCCATCAACTGCACTTTTGGTTAGAAGGCATCCTTAAATTCGTCAAATACGCCTGTCGAAGCTATGCTGTATGCATCCTCCGGTTTTTGGCTCTTAAGGAGGTTAAGGTAAGCCTCCCTTGACCGGGCGGCGGTTTCCTTAAACCGTTTCTCGTAAAGGTCCTGGATTTGGTCAACTTCTTCAAAAAGCGGAGCAACACAGAATTCGTAATCCCTCTGCATAGTCCTGGAAGCTGCCAGCATATTTTTGATATTTTGTTCCTTAATACTGTCCATCTCCCTTGTCATTATTTCGCCGAAGGCCTCAGCAGTCACCGGAAGATACCCGGCGGAGGATACAAAGCGCAAGTTGTTCTCGGGGCTTGTAAACCATTTGAGGAAAATTCCGGCGGAACGCTCATTTTCCTGGTTGGACCTTATTACGCACATGCCGCCTCCCCGCTGCAGGGCAATCCTTTTTCCTTCCTCAAAGGTCGGGTAAGGCAGTACGGCAAGCTCAGCCGGTTCGCTTGTATTGTCCGAATAGGTCACGGTGGGCGAGAAAAAGGATATGCCGGCGGTTGAGCCTATTGAACATACTATGTCGCCGGTTTTGGCAAGGTCGGTGGCGTACCCGTCAAAAATGGCCGCATGCCCCCTGACGGCAGACCTGTAATAGCTTTCCCATACCTTTCGTGCCCGCGGGGTGGTTAAGTCAACGGTCCCGCTTCTTATAAATTCCGTGCCCAGCTGCTTGCAGCCGATAAGCGAAAAATTATACAGCGAGTCCGCCATAAAAAACATTTTCCCGTCATTCGGTATATCCGGTGTCTGCCTGTCGGTCCAGTCATAATAAAGAGCGGCGGTATGGAAAATGCCTTCGAAGGTCTTAAGGTCGTCAATGCTGACGCCCGTTTCATTGGCGAACCTGTCAAATATGGTGGTGTTTACGAACAGTGCTTCGGTGGATTTTGCAATTGGGAACACATACAGCCCGTCTCCTAAAAACTTGCCCTCCTGGAGAAATCCCGGAACATAAGCGGAAAGCTCCTCTTGCGTGAATTGTTCGTTTAAGTCGCAAAGCAGTCTCTTTTGTGCAAGTATCAGGGCAGTTTTAGGATAGGCGGTGGTGATATCGGGGAGAGAGGGCGCACCCGGCTCGCCGTTTGCAGCCATTATTAGCTTGTCGTGAAGCGTGTCGCTGCCCGATATGGATGTAACGCTTATTATGATGCCTTCCTTTGCGCCAACCGTTTCATTGAATTTGTCAATCATCTCATCCATGGTGTCCTTTAACTGACCGCCGTAGTTGTGCCATAGGGTAAGGATTACCTGGTTTTTGGGGCCGGTTAATATCTCGCTGCTGCAGGCTGTAAGTATTGTGCCAAGTATAAAAACAAAGGCGACAATAACGAAAGTATCTCTTTTCATAGTATACCCCCCCGTTAATTATAAACCCGGTTGGTTCTATAAGCCGGCATGGCATGCGGGACCTCGTCCTGTCCTAGAAATATTATAACATAAGTTATCCGGATTACCCAATATTAGCGATATGGGTTAATTAAACAAAAAATCACCCCGGGGGTGATTACACGCAGTGCGAATATGAGTAGAATTAGGGTATAAAGGATGGTTAAGCAAGAGCCGGAGGGGTCAAAACCGGCTGCGCGGCTTAAAAAATTAATGAAAGAGGGGATGTAATTGTGTTAAGAAAAACTGTTTTGGTTTTGCTCTGTGTCGTATTGGTTTTTTCTTTGGCCGCTTGTAATGTTAAACAAAAAATCAATGAAAAAATAGCCGAAAAGGTGACCGAGGGCGTTTTGGAGAAAATTGCCGGCGACGGCACCGAAATTGACATCAGCGAAGATGGGATAACCTTTGAAGGCAAGGGAGGAGAAAAAGTCACCATCGGAACCGGCGAATGGCCGAAAGGAGGGGCAGCGGACCTTATTCCCGAGTTTAAGAAAGGCAATATAATCTCGGCGGTAAACACGGATGAGGGATGCATGTTCATTATTGAAGGGGTTGATAAGGGGGATGCGGAAGACTACATCGAGGATATAAAAGGCTTGGGATATACAAAGGATGTCATTGAAAAACCCGACGACATCGCTGTGGCTTATATTGCAGCTTTGGATTCCGATCCGAAAAAGGTTGTGGTTTTGAATTATATAATCCAGGAGAAAGAGTTCACCATAAGCGTCCAGGTAAACAAATAGAAATAAAAGGGGGGATGCGGTATGGCGTTTTTGAACAACCTGGGCAAAAAAATAGGTTCGGCGGCGGAAGCTACTACCAGTAAAGCCAAGGAAATGGCTGAAGTCAGAAAGCTCAATTCCAAGATAAGCGATGAAGAAAAACAGATAGCAAGGATATATAGCGAGATTGGCAAAAGGATATTCGAGCAGGACAAGAGGAATCCCCGATCTCCGGTAGCCGACCTTTGCGGGCAGATAATTTCAGCCCAGGAAAGAATAGAGCAGTTGAAGCAAATGATTGAAGAGGTTAAAAACTCATAGGGTTTGAAGGACCGGCCGAAAGGCTGGTTTTTTTCTGCCCGGAATCAAATCCAGCAAGAGTGCATGATAAAATATTTCGACGGCTTGTTTGAAATTACTTCTATTGGGTATTATTTGAATATAAATTTTAACAAATATCGACTATTATTAACATCCGGTATACAGTAACATAATTGAGATTATTCATAATTTACCACATAAGCACCCGGACGGCACCCATTATCCGGAGGAGCAGTGCAGGATATTCCAGGCTTTCAAAAAAGGCCAGGGGACCCACGTGGAGGATGAAGTATTCTGGAGAGCCGATGGGACCTGTTTTCCGGTTGAATACTATTCCTACCCTCAGTATCGTAACGGCAGGGTAATAGGCGCGGTGGTGACCTTTGTCGATATTACCGAACGAAAAAAAGCGGAGCGGGAGCTGAGGGAAAGCGAGAGGAGCAAGGCGGTACTGCTGTCCAATCTGCCCGGCATGGCATACAGGTGCAATTACGACAGGGACTGGACAATGCAGTTCGTATCCGATGGCTGTTTCAGGCTTACCGTATATCACCCTGAAAGCCTGCTGGGCAACAGGGAAGTTCATACCATTGTATATTGACACTTATCTATGTCTAGTAATATAATGGATATAGATAAGTGTCTATTTGTTTTGCCGGAGGTGAGCGGATTGGAGACCAATTACGGTAAATGTGCTTTGTATATGAAGGCCCTGTCGGATGAAACCAGGGTCAGGATATTTGACATGCTTTCCGGGGGTGAGCTTTGCGCATGCAGGATTCTTGAAGAATTCAACATCACCCAGCCCACCCTTTCATACCATATGAAAATCCTGTGTGACAGCGGCCTGGTAAGCGGCAGGCGGGACGGGGTGTGGATGAAATATTCCATAAACCGGGACAGCCTGGCCGAGGCAAGAAAGTTTTTTGACGGTATATCCGAAAGGATTGGCGGGCAGAGTGAATACTGCAAAAGGTGATAAGGGGGATGCGTTTTGTCAATAATTCGGTGGCTGAACAGTCAACTTCTCAAAATGGAATGGCTGTATGATTTGATGGCCTTGCTGGTGGAAAACCTGTTAGGGTTGGACATGGACAGCAAGCTTGGCGGAAGCGTACACTTCTTTTTGTACGATGCTGCCAAGATATTTATACTGCTCTCGGTGCTGATATTTGGAATATCGTATATACAAAGCTTCTTCCCGCCCGAGAGGACTAAAAAAGTACTGGGCAGGTTTTCCGGGATATTGGCAAATATACTGGCAGCGCTGCTGGGGACGGTTACGCCGTTTTGTTCCTGCTCTTCGATACCTTTGTTCATCGGGTTTACTAGCGCAGGGCTGCCTATAGGGGTCACCTTTTCGTTCTTGATATCTTCGCCGCTGGTGGATTTAGCATCGGTTATACTGCTTGCCGGCATATTCAACTGGAGGATTGCAATAGCCTACGTGGCGGTTGGGCTGATACTTGCGGTTATTGGGGGTACCATTATAAGCAGGCTGAAGCTGGAAAGGTACGTGGAGCCCTTTGTTTTTGGCGGCATGATGCCGGAGGTATCGCAGGAACAACCGGCTATTAGGGACAGGCTAAGCTTTGCACGAAACCAGGTGTCCGATATTATAAAAAGGGTTTGGCTGTATATTTTCATAGGGGTGGGAATAGGATCGGCAATCCATAACTATATACCGAGGCCGGTGGTAGACGCGGTGCTGGGGCAGGACAAATGGTATTCGGTTCCGTTGGCAACCTTTACGGGCATACCCATGTATGCCGACATTTTCGGTACGCTGCCCATTGCTGAGGCCCTAGTCTTAAAGGGAGTAGGGCTTGGTACGGCACTGTCCTTCATGATGGGCGTGACCGCCCTTTCCCTTCCGTCGATGGTTATGCTGAACCGGGTTGTAAAGAAAAGGTTGTTGGCAATATTCGTGGGTATTGTCACGCTGGGTATCATTATAATCGGTTATGCCTTTAATGTCCTTGGGCACTTTTTTGTGTAACGACAAAATGAATATGAAGGGGTGATTTATGGTGGTAATCAAAATTTTGGGCGGGGGATGCAGAAACTGCGCCGCTCTTGCCGAAAACGTCGAGACTGCGGTAAAGGAAGCGGGCGTTGAAGCGGAAATAGTTAAAGTGACGGACTTTAAAGACATTATGGCCTATGGGGTTATGTCCACCCCGGCATTGGTGGTTGATGAAAAGGTGGTTTCCTACGGTAGGGTGCTAAAACCGAAGGAAATTTTACCAATCCTTAAGGATGCGAGGTGATTCGGTATGAATGGCAAATCCGGGTGCTGTTCCTGCGGAACCGGATGCTGCGGGCAGGAACAGGCCAAAAAGCAAATCGTTATTGACTTTTTGTATCTCGATTTGAGCGTCTGCAAAAGGTGCCAGGGCACCGAAACCAACCTTGACAAAGCTTTGGAAGAAGTGTCGGGCCTTTTGAAGGCCGCAGGCTTTGATATAGTGGTAAACAAGATTAATATTACTTCAAAGGAAATGGCTGTAAAACACCGGTTTGTGAGTTCGCCCACAATCCGGGTAAACGGTACCGATATTGACCTGGAGTTTAAGGAAACCGCCTGCACCGAGTGCGGTGACCTGTGCGGGGATTCCGTTGACTGCAGGGTATGGACCTATGAAGGAGTAGAGTATTCAGAGCCGCCCAAGGCAATGATAATAAATGCCATACTCAGCGCAGTATATAACAAGCAGGATACGATCACTGTCCGGAAGAGCGAGTACCGGCTGCCGGACAACCTGGAAAGGTTTTTCGACGGCCTGGAGAAAAAGGCTTAATTGGGGGCTCACAGATACCTTAAACCCCCCCCTTGAAGCGTGCACCATATATTTCCATGTTTACAGTGCAGGGTTGTTGTGGTATATTTAATAAGTATAGCGGCAAAATTGGACAAATTTTAAACGGAACGGGAATGTATGGGGGGATAAAAGTGAGCGTCATAGTTAAAAGAGTCCTGGGCTCGGTTATGATACTGCTGGGTTTAAGCGGTATAGTGCTTCCCGTGCTTCCCGGCTGGGTGTTCATTTTTGCCGGAATATATCTAATCAGCCCGAGAAAGCACAAAGGCATAAAAAATTGGCTCATAAAATTTTTCAAACTAAAAGGGGACGTTACTTAGTCCCCTTTTCTGATACCATTGATACCGAGCAGTTCCAGCAGGCTGCCTCTTACCGTATCCCACCTTTTTATTCGATACTTAAAGACTCAATGCCGGCATATGCCAAGCAGCCTATCACCCCGTGCACAATGATACTGCCGGTTATTAATTGAACATTCAGATGATAAAACGTTCAAAATATAAATATATAAAGACCCGCACCCTTTCACAGGCCGACGGGCAAGGGGGGAAGAAACAGCAAATCCCTTGTCTTCTATATGAAGAGGGCATTTTTATTTATGGGGGCAAAATCCCGGGCCTATGGCATGTAATTTGCGTGACTGTATTCAACAGCAAAAACAGGGGGCCGGAAAAGCAGCCCGGACCCGCAGGGAATGGATGATTGGACTTTTCAAGGGAAGGGGAGGCGGAAGTGGAGATAGTTGTATGCATCAAGCAGGTGCCGGATACCACCGAGGTGAGAATAGACCCGGAAAAGGGCACATTGATCCGGGAAGGGGTTCCCAGCATTGTAAACCCCTTTGACGAGTATGCGGTGGAAGCGGCGCTCAGGATTAAGGAGGAAATGGGTGGTAAGGTAACCATAATAACCATGGGCCCGCCCCAGGCGGTGGAAGCCTTAAGGAAATGCATCGCCATGGGGGCGGATGACGCGGTGTTAATAAGCGACAGGGCCTTTGCCGGGTCGGACACCTGGGCCACATCCTATACGCTGGCCGGCGCCATAAAAACCCTGGGGAGGTTTGACCTTATACTCTGCGGCAAGCAAGCCATCGACGGCGACACCGCCCAGGTAGGCCCGGGCATTGCAGAGCACCTGGGCATTCCCCAGGTTACCTATGTACAGAGGGTGGTAAGTGTCAGCGATAAGGCAATCCAAGTGGAAAGGTCCTTTGAAGCGGGTTACGAGGTGATAGAAACTCCGCTACCTGCCGTTTTGACCATAGACAAGGCTGCCAATGTTCCGCGGCTTCCTTCAATGATGGGTACCATGAAAGCCCTGAGGAAAGAGATAAGGAAGCTAACCTCCGGGGATATTGACGTAAGGCCTGAGTTTCTTGGGATGGAGGGCTCCCCCACCCGGGTGAAGCGCACCTTTACGCCGCAGCCGAGGAAGGGCGGCAGGATGCTGCAGGGCGAGATGGAGGATATGCTAAAGGAGCTTGTCCAAATACTTAAGGAGGAAAAAATTGTTTAGGGGAGGCTTGGATATGGCTGTTAGCATTAAAAAAGACGACTGCGTGGGCTGCGGCCTGTGCCTGGAATCCTGCCCCTATCCCGGCGCGATTGTGATGGAAAGCGGCAGGGCGGTTATTACGGATAAATGCGTCGAATGCGGTGCCTGCGTGGATTCCTGCGGCACCGGGGCGATTGAGTTTGAGGAAACAAAAAAAGAAACCGGGGCCGACCTTGGGCAGTACAAAGGCGTATGGGTTTTCGTGGAAAACCGAAAGAAAAGGATTGCAAATGTGGCGCTGGAGCTGCTGGGAGAAGGCAGGAAGCTGGCGGAACAATTGGGACAGGAGCTGGCGGGAGTCCTTATTGGTGACGGCGTTGAAGAATTGGCGAAGGAATGCTTTGCCTACGGCGCCGACAGGGTTTACCTTGTGGAGGGGCCTGCCTTTGCCAATTATTCAACCGGACCCTATACCGCGGCTTTTTCGCAGCTTATCGAAAAATATAAGCCGAACATTGTGCTTTTTGGAGCTACCCATGACGGCAGGGACTTTGCCGCAAGGGTTGCGGTAAGAATCTATACCGGCCTTACCGCCGACTGCACCGAGCTTTCGATAGACCCGGAGACCGGGCTTTTGTGCCAGACCCGGCCGGCCTTCGGGGGGAACGTCATGGCCACCATCCTGACGCCCAACCACAGGCCGCAGATGGCCACCGTGCGGCCCAATGTCATGAAAAGGCTGGAGCCGGACTACCGAAGAACCGGTGAGATTGTAAGATTTGATGCCAAAATAACCGACGGGGACCTGTTCTACCGCATAAAGGAAGTGGTGGAGCACACTGCAAAGACGGTAAACCTTGAAGAGGCGGATATCATAGTCTCGGGGGGCAGGGGTATAGGCGGACCGGAGCATTACCACCTGATTGAGGAACTGGCGGAGGTGCTGGGCGGCGCCGCCGGCGCGTCCCGCGCGGTGGTGGACGCCGGGTGGGTTCCCCATTACCGCCAGGTGGGCCAAACCGGGAAAACGGTGGCTCCCAAGCTTTACATCGCCTGCGGTATTTCGGGGGCGATACAGCACCTGGCAGGGATGCAGACCTCCGACTTTATAGTGGCGATAAACAAGGACCCGGAGGCGCCCATATTCAAGGTGGCAAACATAGGTATTTGCGCCGACCTGCACAAGGCGGTACCCTACCTGACAGAACGCTTCAAGGAATTACTCAAGTAGGGGACATTCTTCCGGCCCCGGAGTAATACTTTTTGGGGTGAGGTGTGCCGCAACCCGAAAGCTTATCCGTCGGGGGCATTCCTCCGACCCGGGAGCGCCGCCTTTAAATGGAGGAGTGTTCCAATTCCTATAATGAAGGGAGGTGCCCGGACTGACCGGGAATATTATGAAAAAACCTGTAATTGTAAGCGCGGTTAGGACTGCGGGAGGTAAGTTCGGCGGGAAGCTGGCCAGCGTTGAGGCGCCGGAACTGGGTGCCCTCGTGGTGAACGAGGCGGTTAAAAGGGCGGGCATACCGCCGGAGACGGTGAACGAACTCATTTTCGGCTGCGGCTGGCAGGCAGGTATAGGGCCGAACGTGGCAAGGTTATCGGCAATCAAAGGGGGACTGCCCCACGGCACGCCGGCTTACACGGTAAACCTAAGATGCGGCTCCAGCCTTAAGGCGGCGATAATAGGAGCAATAGCCATAAAAGCGGGGGAAGCGGAAGTGCTGGTTGTGGGCGGCACCGAATCCTCCTCCAATGTTCCCTACGTTTTGAAGGAGGCCCGCTGGGGACAGAGGATGGGGGACAGCAAGGCCTATGACGTGCTGCACAAGGACGGCTTCATGTGCCCGCTGGCGGGCATGCTTATGGGAAACACCGCCGAGCTTCTGGCGGAAAAGTACGGCATTTCCAGGGAGGAGCAGGACACCTTAGCGCTGGAAAGCCACCTTAAGGCCCTCAAGGCTGTGGAGGAGGGCAAGTTCAAAGAAGAGATACTGCCGGTCGAGGTGAAGGTGGGGAAGACCAACGAAATTTTCGACAGTGAGGAAATACCGAGGAAGGATATATCCCTTGAAAAGATGGCAAAACTTCCGCCGGTGTTTAAAAAGGACGGCACCATTACCGCCGGAAACAGCTGCGCGCTGTGCGACGCGGCATCGGCGATTGTAATGATGTCGGAGGAAAGGGCAAAGGAAATGGGTGTAAAGCCCATGGCGGCCATACGCGGGTACGCAACGGCGGGGGTGGACCCCAAGTACATGGGGATAGGCCCGGTGGAGGCAGTACCCATTGCGCTTAAAAAGGCAGGGATGACCCTTTCCGACATTGACCTAATCGAGCTGAACGAAGCCTTTGCGGCCCAGTACCTGGCGGTGGAACGGGAGATGAAATGGGACAGGGGCAAGGTAAACGTCCACGGCGGTGCTATTGCCCTGGGCCATCCGGTAGGCGCAACCGGGACCAAGATACTTACCACGCTTCTTTATGCGCTAAAAACCTATGACAAACAGGTGGGCCTGGTTAGCCTGTGCGTGGGCGGCGGCCAGGGCGTGGCTATTATCGTGGAGCGGTTGTAATCATAGGTAATCATAGGGACGGTTCTTTTGATTACAGGTCTAGGGTTAATAGACGGCAGTTTGTATTTCGCAGCCGGCGGGGCGCAATTTGGCAGGCGGCGGGGAAGCGCTTGCCGGGCCTTGACCGCTGATTAAAGGGGAGGATGGTAAATGGATATCAAAAAGGTTTTGGTAATGGGCGCCGGCACCATGGGAAGCGGTATAGCCCAGCTGGTGGCCCAGAATGGTATTCATGCTATACTGGTGGACCTAAGGGATGATATACTGCAGGGGGCTCTAAACAAGGTTGAAAAGGGCATGAAAAAAAGGGTGGAAAAGGGCAAGATGACCGAGGAGCAGGTGCGGGATATTATGTCGAGGATTTCGGTTACCACCGATATGGAGACCGCCGTGTCCGGCTGCGGTTTTGTAATCGAAGCGGTGATGGAGGATGTAAAACTAAAGCAGGAGGTGTTCTCCAAGCTGGACGCCCTGGCCGGTGAAGGCGTAGTCCTTGCGACCAACACCACCGCCTGCTCCATTTCCGAGATCGCTTCGGCGGTCAAAAACCCCGAAAGGGTTGTAGGGATGCACTTTTTTAACCCGCCGGTGGTGATGAAGCTGGTGGAGATTATGCCGGCGCTTCAGACCGCCCCGGAAACGGTTGAAAGGACCCGTGCTTTTGCGGAAGCCTTGGGCAAGGAGCCGGTGGTCACGTTAAAGGAGGGCATAGCGGGAATTGCCTCCAGGGTGCTTGCGGCCCTGCTGAACGAAGCGGTGTGGGTGCTGGAGGAGGGCATAGGCACCGCCGAGGACATAGACAGGGCGATGAAGCTGGGCGCCAACCAGCCGATGGGGCCGCTGAAGCTTATAGACCTTATTGGCGTTGACATACACCTTGCGAAGACCGAAACGCTGTACAGCAAGCTGGGGGATGCAAGGTACCGACCCTGCTATTTGCTTAAAAAGATGGTGGCGGCTGGGTATCTGGGCCGGAAAGCCGGAAAGGGGTTCTACGATTACAGCCAGGACCCCCCGGTTCCGACACGGCTTTAGTTCAACATTTTTGATGGAGGTGCGAATAGATGAACTTTGATTATACACCCGAACAGGAAGCGGTAAAGGGGATGGTGGAGGAGTTTACCTCCAAGGAGATTACGCCTTACGCCGCCCAATGGGACAAGGAAGAGGCATTTCCCTGGGACGCGGTAAAGAAAATGGGGCAGCTGGGCATCTTTGGCACGGCCCTTCCGGAGCAGTACGGCGGCAGTGGTCTTGACAACATATGCCATGCCATTGTGGCTGAGGAACTGGGCAAGGGCTGCTCGTCCATAAGGGGTATTTATTCGGTACAGGTATCGCTGGTGGCCAAAACCATAGCAGCCTTCGGAAACGAAGAACAAAAGAAGAGATACCTGCCGAGTTTGGCCGCCGGAAGCATCCTGGGCTGCTTTGGCCTTACCGAGCCCAATTCTGGCAGCGATGCCGCGTCAATGTCCACCACCGCGGTGGAGGACGGCGATTATTACGTATTAAACGGCAGCAAGATGTGGATTACCAATGCCGGGGTAGCCGACGTCGCCCTTATATTTGCCAAAACCGACAAGAATGCCGGGGCAAAAGGTATTACCGCCTTCCTGGTAGACAAGGGTACGCCCGGTTTTTCCACCCGGGATATTCATGACAAACTGGGCCTTCGGGCTTCAAATACCGGCGAGATAATACTGGACAATGTGAGGGTACCAAAATCAAGCGTGCTGGGTACTGTGGGCAAGGGCTTTAAAATTGCCATGGCAACCCTTGACAACGGGCGCTATACCGTGGCCGCCGGCTGCGTGGGGAGTGCCCAGGCGGCATTGGACCATGCCAAGAAATATGCCAAGGAAAGAATCCAGTTCGGAAAACCCATAGCCGCCCACCAGCTGGTGCAGCAGCTGATATCCGATATGGCGGTGGATATAGAGTGCGGCAGGCTGCTGGTATACAGGGCGGGGCATGTGAAAAACAAGGGACTAAGGTCTACAAGGGAAGTAAGCATGGCCAAGTACTACTGCAGCGAGATGGTAAACAGGGTGGCTTACAAGGCTATCCAGGTGTTCGGTGGGTACGGTTTCTCCGGGGAATACCCGGTAGAAAGGATATATCGCGACGCGCGAATCAACACGCTGTATGAGGGGACTTCCCAAATACAGCAGCTAATTATCGGCAACCTTGAGCTTGGCGTGCAGGCCTTTGTATAACAAGGAGGTGTGCTTGGTGTTTGAATTGCTGATATATGAAAAGGAAGCTCCATTGGCATTTATAACGATAAACCGGCCCCAGGCGATGAACGCCCTCTCCAACGCGCTGGTGGAGGAGCTGGACAGGGCCTTGGATCGGACCGAGGGCGACCACGAGATAAGGGCTTTGATAATAACCGGCGCCGGTGAAAAGGCCTTTATGGCGGGGGCGGACATAGGCGAACTGAAGGACCGGGATTTTTTGCTTGCACGGCAGCAGACCAGGCGGCGCCAACAGGTTTTTAACCGGATTGCCGAAATGAACATACCGGTTATTGCCGCGGTAAACGG
>DASRVG010000233.1:0-8275 GCA_035655175.1 Clostridia bacterium
TGATACCGTTGACCGGGACGGGGTTTTGGTTTTCCATGCGGGGACCGTTCTTAAGAACGGCAGGCACTATACCAACGGAGGCAGGGTACTGGGAATAGCCGCCCTGGGCTCTGACAGGAAAGAGGCCCGGGAAAAGGCGTACCGCTCCGCGGCCAGGGTGCACTTTGAAGGCGTTCAGTACAGGAAGGACATAGCAAAATGACGGCAAAGATAAGGGAACCGGGTTACGAACCCGATTCCCTGCCCGATTCATCAACGTTTTGCCTGACAAACAGGTAATAGGCGTTATAAGCCAGTACCACCAGGCCGACTATAGAATTAAAAAATGCCCTGCTAGTCTCGTCCATAAGGCCCCAGAAGTTTACAGCCGCAAGTATAGCACCAACAACAACGTGTATTACATGAAAAGTGGTCAACATTTCACCTCCCGTTGTAGCAGTATTTTCATCCGGTAATAGGATGTCGTATTTTCATGGAAATTATTCCCCGATCACGATATTATCCTTCAATTTCACCGGACAAGTCGTCGCTCCTTAATACTTCTTCGTCGTCAATGAGCTTCAGCGGAAAAACCAGTGCGTTTGTGGTCCTGTAGATTGAAGGGTTTTTTTCAGGGTTGTAGCCTTCAAATACATTGTCCGGCAAGCGGCCGTAATCGCCATAGTCTTTATGCTTGTCCTTTTTATCAATGGTCAATTTTATTCATCCTTTCATGTAATAATTATTATTTTCTGTAGTCCGGGCAATCCTATTCCCGTGGCAGTGTGGAATATTATGGCGTTCTAAAAATTTTACTGATAAAAGTATTAAAGTATTAAAGTTCTTGGGTTATAATTAATGTATAAAAGAATAAGGGAGAGATGGAGAATGGCCGTTAACCCGAAACTTAAGGACGAGGAGACCGACCACCTTTTCAGAGCCATACTGCAGCTTAGAAACATTGACGAGTGCTACATGTTCTTCGAGGATATCTGCACCATCACCGAGCTGAAGGCCCTGGCCCAGAGGTTTACCGTAGCGTATATGTTAAAGAACGGCAAGACCTATAACGAAATAGTGGAGGCTACCGGTGCCAGTTCCGCCACCATAAGCAGGGTAAACCGGTTTATAAAGTACGGGGCGGACGGGTATAATTTAGTGCTGGAGCGGCTGGCGCAAACGCCCGGTAATGAGAGGGAGTTCAAGCCTGAATGAAGAAAGTCGCCGGCTGCCGTTTACCGTGGGATATAATGGTGTAAATATAAAATAGAAAAACATTGGAGGTAGGGATATGGTAATGGTTGTCTGCACTTATACGCTGACGGAGGAACAGCTGGGTAGGATTAAAAGCCGGCTTGGCGACAGGGCAGAGCTGGTGAAGGTGAAGGACTTCGACGAGGCCGGCGATGTGCTGTCGGAAGCCCGGGTACTTCTTACAAACCAGCTTGCCGTTGACCAAAAGGACCTGGAAAAAATGAAAAACCTGGAATGGATACAGTGCGTTTTTTCCGGGATAAACCATTTTCCCCTCGGCTATCTAAGGGACAAAGGGATTATACTCACCAACGCAAGGGGAGTGCACAGGATACAGATGTCGGAGTTTATAGTAAGCCTCCTGCTCTCCATAGTAAGAAGGTCCTATCATTATACAAAGGCCCATCTTAACAGGAAGTGGGACCCGGTTAAGATTGATGAACTGTACGGGAAAACCATCGGGTTTATCGGCGTGGGAGCGGTAGCCCGGGAGACCGCAAGGAAGCTGCGGCCCTTTGACGTGCGAATACTGGGGGTTAAGAACAGCGTGGAGCCGGTGGAAAACTTCGACGAAATATACAGCGGCGATGGACTGGGCAAACTGCTGGAAGAGAGCGATTTCGTAATCACCCTTGTGCCGCTTACCGACGAGACCAAGGGAATGATCGGCGAAGACCAGTTCAGAAGGATGAAAAAAACCGCCTGGTTCATCAACGTGGCCCGGGGGCCCATAGTGGACGAGGGAGCGCTGGTAAAGGCCCTCAAGGAAGGCTGGATAGCGGGGGCGGGACTGGACGTGTTCGAGAAGGAGCCGCTGCCGGATGAAAACCCGCTGTGGGACTTGGACAACGTGATAATCACCCCGCATATAGCCGGGCCGACGCCGCACTACATGGACCGGCTGATGGATTTGTTCATAGACAATCTGGAGGCTTTTGTTGAAGGCCGAACCGACAAAATGGTAAATGTAATCGATTATGATAAACAGTATTAGAAAAAATGGCAAGTGTGATGGACTGCGATAAACAGTATTGGAAGCAGGGGGAAGCAAGGGAACTGTCCCCTTGCTTCTATTTCTTTTGTTGAAAATATGGCTTGTTTCATATAATATATATTTATAATATATACTTACTAATATGTGGTGTGACGGGAATATACTGGATGGACCTCTAACAAACCACATGGATAGAGTATTAGGTTGAACAGGAGGTAAGGTTCATGTTTAACAGCTTCAGCGAGTTAAAAAACTTCTGCGACGAGCGGGGCATCAAGTTTGCGGACTTTAAAGTGATCGACCTTAAGGGGAGATGGCATCATCTTACAATGCCAATACAAAGCTTTACCGAGGAGTTATTGACGGACGGGATTGGCTTTGACGGGTCAAGTTACGGGTTCCTGACGGTGGAAAAGTCGGATATGGTATTCATACCCGATATTAAAAGTGCCTTTGTGGACCCATTTTTCCGGGAACCTACTCTTACCATGATAGGGGATATCCACACTCTCGACGGCGGACGGGAAAGATACGAAGGGGACCCGCGGTACGTGGCGGAAAAAGCGGAAAGGTATTTACATAAAAGCGGCATAGCCGATACCTGTCTCCTGGGCCCCGAGTTTGAATTCTACATCCTGGACCACGTTTCCTACAGGAATTCCCCCAATCACATGGAGGTGTTCCTGGATTCGGTCCAGGCGGAATGGAATTCCGCCGACAGGGAGGCCAAAAACCTCGGGTACAAGGTCCCAGCCCACGGCGGTTACCATGTAGACCTGCCCATGGACATAACCCTCGACCTGAGGAATGAAATGGTGGCAAATTTGGAAAAACTGGGTGTACCGGTAAAATACCACCACAGCGAAAACGGCGGCCCGGGGCAGGTTGAAATAGAACTGGGCTTTGGCCCCGTCAGGACAAGCGCCGACTGGACCATGTTATTAAAATATGTAGTAAAAAACACTGCCATAGCCAACAACAAGACGGTCACCTTCATGCCCAAGCCCTTTTTCGGCGAAGCTGGAAGCGGTATGCATGTACACATCCAACTCTTCAAGGAAGGAAAGCCTGTATTTTACGACCCCAAGGGGTATTCGGCCCTGAGCGATACCGCTCTATATGCCATAGGGGGCATCCTGAAACATTCTCCGGCCATAATGGCCTTTACCAATCCCAGTACCAACTCTTACAAGCGCCTTGTGCCCGGGTACGAAGCGCCGGTCAGCCTGTGCTTTGGCACCGCAAACAGGAGTTCAGTAATACGGATACCGGGATATGCCACAGAACCCGACGAGAAAAGGTTTGAGTTCCGGCCGCTGGACGCGACCTCCAACCCCTACACCGCTTACGCGGCGCTGCTGATGGCGGCAATTGACGGTATCAAGAACAAAATAAACCCCACCGCCGAAGGTTTCGGTCCCTATGATATTAACGTGTACGCTTTAAACGAAGAAGAACGGGCTAGGATTAAAAGCCTTCCCAAGTCGTTGGAGGAGGCTGCCGACTGCCTTCAGAAAGACCATGGCTTCCTGCTGGAGGGGGGAGTCTTCACAAAGGGCATAATAAGGGACCAGCTTAAGGGCATAAGGGAGGACGCGTTAAGGGTGAGCATAACGCCGCACCCCTTGGAATACCAGATGTACTATGACCTGTAATAAAAGCACCATAAAAAGGATGAGGTATATCAAAAAAATAATGCCGCTGTTTATAATGGTAAAACCAAGCATGGCATCAATAAACCGGTAAAAAGCTCTTTATTTTTCCTTAGAAAAATAATAATATATAAGGTAGTACAACCATAGAATGGGGGTGGTATTGGCATAATTCGGTTACAATGAGTTCGAAGAAGATAAATAAGGAGGGTCTTGAAGTGAAAAAGAGAGTTACACTGTTAGTTGGCTGTGTAATACTTACTCTGAGCTTGGCTTTGACCGGATGTACTCCTGCAGCGCCCACCGAGACTCCGGCTGAAGAACCGGAAGTGGTCAAGGTCGGGTGGATAGGTTCACTTACCGGAGACCAAGCAGTGTGGGGCACCTGTGAACTCAATACAGTGAAAATGTTGTTTGAAGACATAAATGCTAAGGGCGGCCTTCTGGGGAAACAGGTCGAGGTAATAGGGTACGACACCCGCGGCGACGCAACCGAAGCCGTTAATGCGGTAAGAAGGCTCACGGCCCAGGATAAGGTTATTGCCGTTTTGGGTCCCAATGCCAGCGGTCAGGCTTTATCAATCTCGTCGGTGCTGGATGAGATGCAGGTACCGGATATAGCGACCGTTGCCACCAACCCGAAGGTAACGGTGAACGATGACGGCAGCGTAAAACCCTTCAACTTCAGGGTATGCTTCATTGACCCCTACCAGGGTGCCGTGGCGGCGGGATATGCCTATGATATACTCGGTTTCAGGAAGGCAGCCCTTTTGTATGACGTGGCGGATGACTACTCCCAGGGGCTTACCGAGTTCTTTGAGAAGCACTTTGTTGAAAAGGGCGGCGAAATCGTGGCAAAGGAAGCCTTCAAGTCCGGGGACGTGGACTTCAGGCCGCAGCTTAGCAAAATAAAAGAAGCGGGGCCCGAGATAATATTCATGCCCTATTATTACAAGGAGGTTGCCCTAAGCGCTAACCAGGCCAGGGAGCTTGGCATAGACGCGGTGCTCATGGGCGGGGACGGGTGGCCTTCTGAGGTACTGCTTGAGATGGCCAAGGACGCCGTGGAAGGATGCTACTTTGTCAACCACCTGGACTTCGACGACCCGGACGTCCAGGACTTTAAAGCCGCTTACACCGCAAAATACAACCTCCCGGTAGAGCTTAACGGGTACCTGGCCTACGATGCGGTACAGCTCTTGGTACACGCCGTTGAAAAGGCAAACAGCTTTGACCCGGTGGCGATAAGGGACGCCCTTGAAACCGCCTCGGTTAAAGGAATCACCGGCCAGATCAACATCAGCAAGGACACTCATAACCCGGAGGGCAAGGATGCCGCTATTATCAAGATAGAAAACGGCGTATATGTATTCCAGCAGAAATATTCTGCAAAATAGAAGCGGAGAGGGGCAACCCTCTCTCTTCTTTAATCCGGTGTCTAAGTCGGGTTACACTAAGGAGGTAGAACATGTCCGGATTTCTTCAGCAGCTTATAAACGGCCTGTCAATAGGAAGCGTTTATGCACTTATGGCCGTTGGTTATTCCCTTGTTTACAGTATAATGAACTTCAGTAACTTTGCCCATGGAGGCGTTATAATGATCGGCTCCTACATTGGCTTTTTTGCGATGACCGCCTTTGAGATGCCCTTTGCCGCCGCATTTTGTACTGCGGCACTGGGTACGGGACTTTTGGCGGTCTTAATAGAAAGGATTGCCTACAGCCCATTACGCAAAAGGAATGCCCCTTTTCTTTATTTCATAATATCAGCCATGGGCGTTTCGATATTCCTGGAAAACATAATTATAGCCTCGCCGATAGGTCCCACCTTCAGGACTTACCCGAGAGTATTCGGGGCGGAGCCTTTCGTGGTAGCAGGGGTGAACATAGGACGGCTGGACGTGATGATGTTTGTTATATCCACCATTAGCCTTATTATCCTCGTTTTTATAATAGAAAAGACCAAGACGGGTATGGGCATAAGGGCCAGCGCCTATAACCTAAGGGCCAGTGCCCTCATGGGAGTGAACACCGACCGGATAATACTAATCGTCTTTGGACTTGGGGGGCTACTGGCCGGCATCGCCGGAGTGCTGTTTGGTATGAAATACACCGTCTATCCGCAGATTGGGAACATTACGCTTAAGTCCTTCATTGCGGCTGTCTTCGGCGGACTGGGGAGCCTTCCCGGCGCGGTTATTGGCTCCATCCTTCTTGGTATAATAGAGACCTTTACTTCGGGGTACCTGTCATCGCAGTTTAGGGATTTAATTGCCTTTGTGCTTTTGATATTTATCCTAGTGGTGCGGCCCAGGGGCCTTATGGGCAAAACTACCGAGGAAAAGGCTTAAAGGGGGGACAGGCAGTGGACTGGTTTTATATTAAGGGAATTCTGATACTTTCCGGGATCAACCTGATGGCGGTGTTGGGCCTGTCGCTCCTTACCGGTTTTACCGGGCTTTTCTCCTTCGGCCATGCGGGATTCATGGCGATAGGGGCCTATGTGACCGCCATGGGCACAGTAAAGCTTGGCCTTCCCTTTGCTGCCGCTCTTCTTTTAGGCGCGGCGGGGGCCGCCCTGGCAAGCTTTTTCATAGGAAGGATTACGCTAAACCTTAAAGGGGACTATTTTTGCATCGCCACGTTGGGCTTTGGCGAGGCCATAAGGCTAATACTGGACAACGTGCAGTACTTCGGCGGTGCCAGGGGCTGGCCGAACCTTCCGAGGAGCACCAACTTTACCATAGTGGTTATTTTGAACATAATCGGAATAATAATTCTGGCCAACCTGATAAATTCAAGGCACGGCAGGAACTTCAAGGCCATACGGGAGGAGGAACTGGCCTCCCAGACCATAGGCATAAACGTGTTCCGGTACAAGATGACCGCCCTCATGATAAGTGCTGCCTATGCCGGCATTGGCGGCGGGCTTTTGGGCCATTACCTTGGCTTTTTGCAGCCCAAGATGTTCCAGTTCATAAAGTCCACCGAGCTTACCATAACGGTGATATTCGGAGGCCTGGGCAGCATATCCGGCAGTGTCATAGGCGCGCTGGTGCTTACCTCCCTGCCGGAACTTCTTAGGACCTTTGCGATATGGAGGCTGGTGGTGTACGGGGCCGCGGTGGTGTTCATAATGATATCCAGGCCCCAGGGCCTTATGGGGGGCTATGAAATCCCCGTTGGTAAAATCTTTAAGAAGCTTTACTACCGTTTGGCCGGATGCATAAGGGGAAAGCAGGCGGTGGGGGGAGGTAAACAATGAAGCTGCTGCAGCTTAAAAATGTTACCAAGCAGTTTGGCGGGCTTATGGCGGTGGATAATGTCAGCTTTGACGTGGGGAAGGGCAGTATTTTCGGCCTTATAGGCCCCAACGGGGCGGGCAAGACCACCATATTCAACTTGATAACGGGCATTTACAAGGTAACCGAGGGGGAAATACTCTTTGAGGGAATAGAGACCAACTCGATGCAGCCCTACCGGGTGGCGGAACTGGGCATAACCAGAACCTTTCAGAACATAAGGCTTTTTAAAAAGCTTACCACCTATGAGAATATACTGACCGCCTGTCATTACAATGCACGGTACGGCCTGGGGGATGCAATATTAAGGAATAAAAAGTTTAAGGCAGAGGAAAAGAGCCTACTGGATCAGGCGGAGGAGCTTATGAACATAATGGGCCTCGAGGACAGGAGGGACGTTATTGCAGGGAACCTCCCTTATGGGCTGCAGAGGCGGCTGGAAATAGCAAGGGCCCTGGCGTTAAGGCCCAAGCTGCTGCTTTTGGACGAGCCGGCGGCGGGCATGAACCCCGACGAGACGGCGCGCCTTATGGCGCTGATAAAGGAGATAAGGGATCGTTTCAACCTTACCGTCCTTGTGATAGAACACCACATGGACCTAATAATGGGTGTCTGTGAAAGGATTGTTGTGCTCAACTTCGGCAAAAAACTTGCCGAGGGTACCGCCGGCGAGGTCCAGGCCAATCCAAAGGTCATAGAGGCCTACCTCGGCGAGGAGGAGGTGGTAGTTTGCTGAGGGTAGAAAACCTAAACGTTTTTTACGGGGGCATACATGCACTAAAGGGGGTCAACATAGACGTCCAGGAAGGACAGATAGTATCAATAATAGGTTCCAACGGGGCAGGCAAATCCACCCTCCTCAATACCATCTCCGGGATAGTAAAGCCGAAGGAAGGGCGCATAGAATACAGGGGGAAGGAACTCCCCCGGCTGCCCCACCGGGTGGTTAAGGCGGGTATATCCCAGGTGCCGGAGGGAAGGCTGGTATTTGCAAACCTAACCGTTAAGGAAAACCTTATGATGGGGGCCTATCTTCGCAGGGATAAAAAGGGTATCGAAAGGGACCTTCAGTCGGTATTCAAGCTTTTCCCGCGG
>DASRVG010000234.1:0-6348 GCA_035655175.1 Clostridia bacterium
CTCCTGTACAGGTCTACGCCGGGGTTTTCTATATACATGCCGGTGACAACCGGTATGCCCAGTTCCTGGGATACCGCCTTGCATATATCGCCGCAGGCAACCCCGTACCTGCCGGCGTTGAAGGCCGGTCCTGCAATAAACAAATCGGCCTTCTGCTGTTTAATCATGTCCAGGATGGTCTTCCTGGCGTCCTCCATGTTCTCGTTGTAATAGGAGTCGCCGCATACCACCGTTGCAACTATTTCGGCATCCTGGCCCAGGGCCGCTGCAAGGGCTGCCCCGGGGCCTACCTTGCCCTCCCTAATTTCCGGCTTTACATCGGCTTTCTCCTCTCCTCCGAGGCCGGCAAAGAATTGGTTTATATAATGTACTACCCTCAGTTTGCTCATCATCTCTCCCCCTCTCTTAGGGATTTTTTTAACTAATACTTGCTGTACTGGGACCTTATGTTGGTCATTTCGTTAACTATGGCATCAACGTCCAGAACCATCTCCATCATGCCTGCCTGCTCGTCGTACACGTCCGGGTCGACAGCTTCCTTAAACTCCGGCTCAACCGCATGATAAACTCGAAGTCCCAACTGGACTCCTGCCAATGGACCTGCATAGGTGGGGTCGCCGGCAGTTACCGTCTCGGCGGCCAATCCAGCCGATTCTGCCTCGGATGCTCCCAAAATAACGATTATGTTCTCCGCACCGTATTTTTCAGCCGCATCCTTAATCCTCTGCTGGTTTTCCAGGTCCATTGCCCCTGCTGCAGTTCAGACAAAGCATTCGGTTGCCGAAAAGACCACTTCGGCGCCGGCGCTCTTAATGCATTCTTCTATGGCCGGGCCAGGCACACCGTCGCGGTCCCCTATGATTATGACTTTCTTGCCCTCAAACACCTTTATCATCCTTTCTAAAGTATTGTAGTAACTATTAAATTGTTGTGGCAGACAGCGTACTATAGCCCAGTTCGTTGGTGGAACCGGTTATAACCTGCAGTTCCGCTTCTATGCTGCCGTCCTCCTTAAGGCTTCCTTTAAATCCGCCGGCTATTACGTCTACTGTCTCTATATGGCCTATTACCTTCTTCATGGGCGGCAGCTTTATTATTTCGTTGGCGTTACCCGCCGTAACCACGGCATCCGCCTTTGGATCCGCATCGGCCAGCGATTGCGAAGCGCCGTCCCTTCCCGCATACTCATCGGTCACTATTACCGTTTTAATGCCCAGGGCTTCTATCTTCTTGCAGTTCATTATAAGGTCGGTATCCGGGTTTCCAAAGCCCTCCTCGGAGATAATGACCCCGTCCACTCCCAGTATCTTAACCAGTTTAGCCGTCATGTTGGACGACCTTTCCTTGTCCGCAAGGTATACGTTTTCATTGGTTATTACCACGCCGACAAAATTGAGTTCCTTGCCGTGCTTTTCATAAAGGTCGTGTATTATAGGATTGTTTAAATGATGATAGGTGGTGTTTTTGTCACAGGCGGACACGCAATTGCCGCTTACTATTGCCCCGTCCATTACCTCGGTGGGATAAATAAGCGTCGGAATAATCTGCTTTGCATCCACCCCGTATACATAGGTGTCATGGAGCAGCCCCTGGGACTGGAGCATGTACACATAGGCCACCTTCGGCAGGTCCAGGAACTCGTTTACCTGCTCCAGCAAAGGCTTGGTCTCGTACGCCTTCACCTGGTCCGGCGTAAGATTTCTTGCAGCCTCGGCAAGGTATGTTGCCGCTTTCAATCCGACAAGCCTTACCGCTTCTTCGTGCTGGTGCTGTTTCAGGTCGTCCGCCGGCTCGCATACAACCACCACGTTACAGGTTTTTGAGAAGGGGGTATAATCGGCACCCGGGCCGGTCATGTCTATAATGCCCTCCTGGAACCCGACTATCTTTCCGGCTGTCACAACGTTTACGCCCTTCAGCACATGAGTCCTCCCGCTGCCCACGGTGTCCACCTTGCTGACGAACCCTGGGAAAATGCCTCCGGGGCCCTCAACCTTGACCCTTGGCTCGATTACGTCCTTAACCGGGGTTATTCTTACCTCCTCCCCGGGCTTTGCGATATCAATGTCAATGCTTTTCAGCCTCGGGTCGCCGCCTATCGTGTCCAGCATCTCCTGTTTGTCCACGTAAAGCACCGAGCCCTTTACTTCGGTTTTGTTCCCGAACTGCACGTCCTTGATATTTATGTAGCCAACTTCCAAACGCAAAATATTCACCTCCCTTTATTTTCAGCCCTAGGGCTAAACATACCTTTTGAGCATTTCTTCAATGTTGTCCGGGGTTGCCTTGTCCTGGGTAAGCTCCTCCACCTTTTCACCGTCCTTGTACATGGCTATGGTGGGCAGGCCCAGCACCTTTTGGGATATGGCCAGCCTCCTGTTTTCCGCGGTGTTGAGCTTGCAGAACTTAATCTTGTCCCCGTATTTCTCCGCCAGTTTTTCCACCGCAGGCATAAGCGCCTTGCAGGGCTCGCATTTGGTACCCCAGAAGTCCAAAAGGACCGGCTTATCCGACTGCAAAACTTCAGCCTCAAAGTTTTCAGCGTTTATTTCCAGCACTGTCTCACCCCCCTTTTAATTAAAAATTCTCTGATATATAGTGTTCCGCCCTGACGGCGGCTATGGCGCCGTCGGCAGCCGCGGTTACTACCTGTCTCAGGCTTTTTACCCTGACATCCCCCGCTGCGAACACGCCCTCAATGCTGGTGCTCATGTTCTCGTCGGTGATGATGTAGCCCTTTTCGTCCATGTCAACCATTCCCTTTACCAGTTCGGATACCGGGTCATACCCGACAAACATGAACACCCCGTCGGTCTGTACTTCTTTAATTTCATTTGTCTTGACATTTTTCACAACTACGCTTTCCACGATGCCGTCACCCTTTATCTCGGTAACAACGCTGTCCCAAATGAAGTCAATCTTCGGGTTCGCGAAGGCCCTCTCCTGGATGGACTTGGCCGCCCTAAGCTCATCCCTGCGGTGGATAACGGTAACCTTTTCGGCGAACTTGGTAAGGTAAATGGCTTCCTGTATCGCCGAATCCCCGCCGCCCACCACTACAACCCTAAGGTCTGTGAAAAAGTCCGCATCACAGGTGGCGCAGTAGGATACGCCTTTGCCCCTTAGTTCCAGTTCGCCGGGGCAGCCCAAAAGCCTTGGCTTGGCTCCGGTTGCAATTATTACCGTCTTTGCCCGGTACTCGGCGCTGTCGGTTATAACTCTCTTTATCTTTCCGTCCAGCTCCAGCTTTGTTACCGTCTCGGCCCTGGTCTCCGCCCCGAACTCCTCCGCCTGCCTTTTCATCCTGGCCGTTATCTCCGGCCCGGTGGGCTGTTCTATCGAACCGGGGTAATTCTCAAGCTCCTCGGTGGTGGCCGCCTGGCCGCCCCATTTGCCCTTTTCCAGTATAAGGGTCTTGGCCCGGCTCCTTGCACCGTAAAGGCCTGCGGAAAGTCCGGCCGGACCCCCGCCGATGGCTATAATGTCGTATACATCCTGCATGTTTCCCCCTCCTTGGTTAATTGTTTCCTTTATCACATGCCATGCTATATTTTTAACGCATTTCTTATCAGGTCCAGGTCTATCACCCTGAAGTCTTCAAGGCACTCTTCCGGCCAATCGGGCACTGCCCTCTGCTCCAGCAGCGATTTGGTCCTGGCTATGCTCTGTTCCATTATCTCCAGGGATTGGAAATCTACGGGCCCCAGCCTTTTTTCAAGGGCTATGCTTTTATAGGGCGTATCATTTGGCTTTATACTACCGGACAGCGGGTGGGTCAGCAGTATATACCCCTTATGTATCAGGTCCCTTGCCTTTTCCATGGTCTGCAACAGGGTTATTTCAGAAAACAGTACCTCTACATAGGTGGAAAGATTTTCATTTACCAGTTTATTATTTGAAATTATCAGCGTATTATTCAGCAATACCATTTCCTCCTGTCGCTGTCGCCCGGGGCTTGTTTTTAAAATAAATCCGAAAACCAAAAAAACAGGGTTGTGCATGGCCCTTGTTGAGTCATTACATTTCCCTGTTTTCTGACCTGAGAGTTTCTTCTTGTACCCAAGAATTGCTCCGTCGGTGCCGCAACGCGGCTTTCCAGGAAATTGTCCGGATACGGTCCTTTTACCTGAGAGCTTCACCATTACCCGGCAGTACATGGTTTACTCCTTCGGTGCCCTAAACTAACGTGACAAAGGACCGTCCCCTGCCACAGGGTCTCTCCCGCACCCATCATCCAATCAGCTTATTTAATTTTTAATTTCGTTCATCGTTACTTATTCAACAAATTTTTAATTATTCCTTTTTTAAATCAATAAATTTTTCGCTTTTTTTCGGCCCTATCCCTTCATATAGAATACGGCTATGGTATCCGGGCCCACATGGGTGCCTATAACGCAGCCAATCTGTGAAATAATGACATCCTTGGGACCGAACCTGTCCATCAGCATTTCCTTGATGTTCAGGGCTTCCTCCGGGCACAGGGAATGGACCACTGCCAGCGTCTGGCTTGCCAAATCTTCGCCGGTTTCCTCCACCGCCTGGAGAAGCCTTGACAGGACCTTTTTCCTGCCCCTCACCTTGTCCATCACCTCTATTTCGCCGTCCAGGATATGCAGTACCGGCTTTATATTCATAACAGTGGCAATGGTAGCCTTAACGGGGCTGAGCCTTCCTCCCTTTTTCAGGTATTCCAGCGTATCCACTCCGAATACGTACTGCATCCTGTCCCTCATGTAAAGCATCCTGTCCCTTATTTCCTCAAGACCGGCCCCTTGCCGGGCCATTTTTGCGCCTTCCAGGGCTATAAGGCCCATTCCCATGGAATAGCCCAGCGAATCTATGACGACTATGTTATCGCTGCCCAGAATGTTTTTTGCCGTTACTGCCGACTGGTAGGTTCCACTTCCCTTGGAACTTAAATGTATAGAAACAACAGCGCTGCCCCTCTCCAGCTCCTTTTTGTAAAGGTCGACAAAAACCGGAGGGTTTACCTGGGAAGTGGTAGGCATGTGTTTGCTTTCCGCAAGCTTTTGGAAAAATTTTTCCGGCGTTAGGTCAACGCCGTCCCTGTAAGTCCCGTCCTGGAAATTGACCATCAGCGGTGCAATACCTATGTCGTACTTCTCTACCAGGTCCTTCGGCAAGTCTGCCGTGCTGTCGGTTATAATTCTTACCGGCATGTTCTCCTCTCCTTTACTTTAAAAAATATACCCCTAGGGCCATATCGGGACCGGAATACGTCCCGATAACACTGCCCACCGTGCCCACAACAAATTCTTTCGCGTTGAACCCCTTCTTTAGGGCATCCTTGACTTCCCCCACTATTTCGCTGTCGCCTATATAGTTTATTCCCACTACCCTGTCGTATAAACGTATCCCGAGATTTTCTATATGGTCAACCAACCAGCTTACCATCCTTTTCCGTCCCCTTATTTTGCCCAAGAGCTTCACTTCGCCTTCGGAAAAGGTTACCACCGGCATAATGTTAAGCAAATTGCCCACCAGCGCTGTGCCGGCACCAATCCTGCCTCCCTTTTCGACGTATGTCAGCGTGCCCAGAATAATAATGCTGTACATGTTGTCCGACATATATGTAACCATATTTTTAATTTCCTGCAGAGAATGGCCATCCCTGGCCATTTGCGCCGCCTTTAGTACCACCAGCCCATGGGCAAGGGTAGTAAGCTTTGTATCCATAACGTGTATATTCTCAAGTCCCAGTACATTCCTGGCAATCACGGCGGACTGGTAGGTGCCGCTCAGGCGCGACGACAGAAAAAGCCCCAAAACGGTCCCGCCATCCTTTCCCAGAGCCTTAAAGATATCGGTGAATTCCCCCACCGACACCTGTGACGTGGACGGAACCTCTTTGGACTTACCCATTTTTTCGAAGAACTCCTCTGTGGTTATTTCCACCCGGTCTTTGAAACTTTGCTGGCCAAACCTCACCGTCAAGGGTGCAACGGCTATGTTGTATTCTTTCAGGACCTCGTCGGGCAAATCGCATGTGCTGTCCGTCACTATCCTGATTTGGTCCATTAATGCGCCTCCCCCCCCTCTTTTTGTTCACTGCACTTGCTTCCATTTTATATCAAACCACCCCGCTGTTCAATAAAAAAAACTGCCGCATGAAAATCCCCCATGCGGCAGTCCCTTACCTATCTAACCCTGTCAAGTATGGACATGGCTATGTTGGAACAGTGGTCACCTATCCTTTCGAGGTTGCTTATTACATCCAGGAAAACAACCCCCGACCCGGGCACACATTGGTAGTTGTTCAGCCGTCCTATGTGCCCTTCCCTGTACTCCCTTTCCATCCTGTCCACTTCCTCTTCCCGTTCCCTCACT